>JBBRWQ010000036.1:0-29531 GCA_038249115.1 Actinomycetales bacterium | reverse complement strand
GAACTCGTCCCCGCCATAACGCACCGGGACGTCATCGGATCGGCAGTGCGCGCTCAGGATGACTGCGATCCGGCGCAGCACCTCGTCGCCGACCGCATGGGAGTAGGTGTCGTTGATCTGCTTGAACTCGTCAACGTCGATGAACACCGCAGACAGATCCGCCTCAGCATGTTCCAAGGTGGTGGTCATCATCGCCCGGTTGCCCAGACCGGTGAGGTGGTCCCGCAATGCGGCGTGGCCCATCCGGTCGGTCTCGGCGGTCAGCGAGCGCACCTGGTTGCGGGACAACAACGCGGTGAACCGGCCATCACGCTCGGCCCAGACCCTGCCCAGGGCCTCACGGGCCAGTCGCTTCCACAAGGCCACCGCCGGATGGGGACCGTGCTCGGCCACGTCCAGATCGGCCAACGCCGCTATCGCGGCTGCCGACCAGATGTCGCGGTTCGCCTTGTCCGCGTTGGTCAATGCCCCAAGCAGGTGCCCCCGTGCTGAGTCGAAGTCATCCGCTTCCGTCGCTGCCTGGCCCAGGACCAGATGAGCCAGGTGGGTCTCGACGAGCTCGTCACGGAACCGGAATCGTTGGATCGCATTGTTCACCCGGGCGGCTGCGAGATCGACATACCCGAGGTGGCTCATCGCATACGCCTCGATGACCTCAGCGCGGGCCTCCATCTCGGAGTTGCCGGCGAGTCGCGCCACCCGACCCATCCACAGTGCTCGTTCGGTCGCCCTGATCAGATGCGGACCCGCGGCTTCGACATCGCCGACCACCATCAGCGTCGTCCCCCAGTAGGCACTGAGCAGTGCCCGTTCCTGGACCACCAGGACGTCGACGTCGAGGTCGTCACCCAGCTGGATACCGCCCAGCAGCTCATCCGCCTGCTCAAACAGGTACACAGCGCGCAGTGCCAGCGCAACCGCCATGCTGGCCGAGAGGTGGCTGTAACGGCCAGGCTTGGTGTTGGCCACCAGCCAGGTTCCCTCGGCCAGGGCATCCATCGCACGGTTCACCTCAGTGACCTGAGTCGAGGACTCTGCCAAGAGAGCCAGCGCCTTGGCCCGCCACATCAGGTCCGGCTCGTCAACCAGCGCGACCAGCAGATCCAGGGCCACCGTGACCGCCTCGTGGTGACGGCCCACCTCCTGCAGGGCGACGCCCTCGATGTACAACAGGAACTGGGTGGTGACCCTGTCACCCGCGCCCACGGTGACGAGCGCTGACTCACGGCATGCGAGCACCGCGCTCTCGGAGAACCCGTCAATATACAGCGCATGAGCGCGATCGGCGAAGACATCGAAAGGCCCGAACTCACTGACAGGGACCAGCGCCGTGCCTGTTGGTCCCACCGTCACTGCCCCCACCTCCAGCGCCTGAGCTCATCGGCAGAGGATCAGCCGACCAGCCCTTGCACCGTAACGGCCACCGGCGACAGCCGGGCGTGGAATCGTGAAACTCATCAGCGCGACGGACTACGGCCCGGTTGGATCAACGGGCCAGCCGTCACCGGGCTTCTCTTCGGCGCTCGTGTTTGCCGTCCGTGACCAGGCCATACTGCTCGCCCTCACGGCGGGCTACGTGGTTACCGCACGCGGCGCAGCGCCAGCCGGTGTCGAACTCCTTGTATACGTGGCCGCTGATGCGGCACTCCGCGGGGACGGGACGGACAGGGACACCCGCGGCCCTGGCCCCTCGGACAGCGATGAGCTTGGCACCGATACCGCTAGCCACGACCACTGTGGCGACGAGGACCACCCAGATGATGGGGGTCATCGCCATCGGTCCGTTGGCCAGGACTTCAAGAAGCTCATCCCCGCCGCGCTTCTTTCCAGTGTTCGTCGAGCCATCCTGTAGACCCGCGACTGCATCAACCATACCGGTCTGATCCGCGAACAGCCGGCTCGAAACACTGCTGCCGCCCTTCAGGACCGAACCCCCTTCTTGCGAACCCACGGCCTCGTTGCTGATCAGGTCCGAGCCGGCGCATCCATGGGCCACGTCTTGGCGTCGAACATCCGACCCTCGAGGTGCATCAGTCGTCCCACTCGATGAGGACCTGACCACCTTGGACGGCGTCACCGACGGCCACCTCGACCGACTTGACCGTGCCATCCTTCGGCGCCGTCACCTCGGTCTCCATCTTCATCGCCTCGAGCACCAGCAAGGTGTCGCCAAGCTTCACCTCGGCGCCCGCTTCCACGAGCACCGTGACGACGGTGCCTGAGACAGGGGCGGTCAACGCGTTGGCGGAGGTCGCCGGCGCCTTGGTCGCCGTCGGCGTCACGGTGTACGCGGACCCGGTGCCCATCATGACGGCGCCCAGCGTGGGTAGGGGCTCCTCCTCCACCTCCACCTCGACGTCATAGACCGACCCGTTCACGGTCAGCTGCAGTTTCATGTCGTTGCCAGTCTCATGTCGTCCCTCGTCGTGGAATCTGTGTCAATGGGCCCTGCCGGTCACCGTATCCGTGCAGCTCGGCGTGCTGCTGCTGGGCGGTGGCAAGTCCCTGAGTGGCCCACGCGCCGCCACGGCGCAGGTGAGCCTGCTTGATGGTGGCGCGCTTGCCCAGGTAGGCCGCGCAAGCGGCGGAGATAGCCAGCAGGACTTCCTCGCTGACCTCGGGATGTCGCTGCGCCGCCTCCTCCTCCAGCTTCTGGACGCGGGCTGCCAGCTCGGCCACGAGGGCCTTCAGCTCGACAACGGTGTCGTTGGTCTCGCTCATGGTGCTTCCTTCAGTCGGGACGAAGTCGATCAGAGCGGGATCAGGCCGTACTTCTTCGGCGGGCGCAGGTCACGCTTGGCGGTGAGGTTCTCCAGCGCACGCGCCAACTTGCGACGCGTATCAGATGGCTCGACGATGTCGTCGACCAGACCACGTGCGGCCGAGACGTACGGCGTCGCGAAGGTGTCGCGATACAGCTGAACGAGCTCTGCCCGCTTGACTTCCGGATCGTCGGCTGCGGCGATCTCCCTGCGGAAGACCACGTTTGCCGCACCCTGGGCTCCCATCACGGCGATCTCGGCAGTTGGCCACGCGAACACGCGGTCAGCGCCCAGGTCCTTGCCGCACATGGCCAGGTACGCACCTCCGTAGGCCTTACGCAGCACCACCGTGATCTTCGGGACGGTTGCTGCGGAGTACGCGAACAACATCTTCGCCCCGTGCCGGATGATCCCGCCATACTCCTGGGTGACCCCGGGCAGGAAGCCGGGAACGTCCACCAGTGTGACCAGCGGGATATTGAAGGCGTTGCAGAACCGGACGAACCGTGCGCCCTTGTCGGAGGAGTCGATGTCGAGCACCCCGGACAAGGCGATCGGCTGGTTGGCCACAAACCCGACCGTGCGACCGGTGATCCGGCCGAAGCCCACGACGATGTTGCGGGCAAACCCTGCCTGGACCTCCAGGAAGTCGCCCACGTCGACCAGCCTGACGATGATCTCGCGGACGTCGTAACCCTTCTTCGGGTCCTCGGGGATGATCGAGTTAAGACTCTCGTCCCGCTCCACATCGTCGTGGCCGGGGACGTACGGCGGCTCCTCGGTATTGTTGCTCGGAAGGAAGCTGAGGAGCTTCTTGACGATCAGGATGGCCTGGTGGTCGTCGTCAGCCACGAAGTGGGTCACCCCGGAGTGTGCCATGTGGGCACCGGGACCGCCCAGGTCCTCGGCAGTCACGACCTCTCCGGTGATCTGCTTGATCACGTCGGGGCCGGTGATGAACATCCGCGACGCCGCGGTCTGGATGATGAAGTCGGTCAGCGCCGGGGAGTAGGCCGCACCTCCGGCGCAGGGGCCGGCGATGACCGAGATCTGGGGCACCGCACCCGACAGGGCGACGTTCTGGTAGAACACTTTGCCGTACCCGGACAGGGAGTCGATGCCCTCCTGGACGCGGGCGCCCCCGGAGTCGTTGAAGCTGATGAACGGGGTGCCGTTCTCCAGGGCGGCGCGCATCGTGGTGGCCATCTTGACCGAGTGCATCTCACCGGCAGAACCACCGGCGACGCTGAAGTCCTGGCTGGCAACATGCACCGGGCGACCGAGCACGGCTGCCGCGCCGGTGACCACGCCGTCGGCCGGCATGACTGCCTTGTCCATGCCGAACAACGTGGTGCGGTGCGTGGCGAGCATGCCGAACTCTTCGAAGCTGAGCGGGTCGACCAGCTCGGCGATCCGCTCGCGGGCGGTCAGCTTGCCAGCGGCGTGCTGTTTGGCGTGGCGCTTCTCGCCACCTCCGGCGATGGCCTCGTTGCGGCGGGTGCGCAGCTCAACGATGCGCTGCTGCATCGTCGGCGGCTTGGCCAGAGGGTTGGTCGTAGTCGTGGTCTTGGGTGGGTCGGGCTGCTTGGACATGGCCGAAGTCATCCTTCTTAAGCGGGCTTCACGGCAACGGAGTTTTTCTTGCCGTTGATGGTGATCTCGTACTTGATCGGGCCGCGTACCGGGCCCGTCTTGGAGTCGCCGGCAGCAGCGGCACGCTCTGCCTCCAGCTCGGCCGGATCCTTGCCAAGGTTCTTGGGTCCATCGGCGCGGGTGGTGAAGAAGCCCGGCGCCACTTTCGGGAACATGGAGTAGGTCAGCACGTCCTCATCGGAACCATTGAAACCGTCAATGGACTCGGCCTGGGTGCGCAGGGCGTCCCACTCAGGGGCGATCAGGTCAGCCGGACGCTCGGTGATGGTCTCCTTGCCGGTCTGGGCCTTGGCCAGGGCGACAATCTCGGGATCCTTCTCGCCCATGGTGTAGCCGTAGTACCCGAGCATCAGGTCGGCGAACTCGCCGGTCATCACCTTGTAGTGGCCCATGATCACGTTGAACACGGCCTGCGTTCCGACGATCTGGCTGGATGGCGTGACCAACGGTGGATAGCCGGCGGCCTTGCGGACCCGCGGCACCTCTTCGAGCACCTCCTTCAGCTTGTCGCCGGCGCCCTGCTGCTTGAGCTGGGACTCCATGTTGGAGATCATCCCGCCGGGGATCTGGCTGTCGAAGATGTCGGTCTCGACGTTGAAGGCAGACATGAACTGCGCGTAGCGGGGCCGGATCTCGGCAAAGTGGTTCTTGATCTTGCCCAGGCGCACCTTGTCGAGGTCGGCGATGTAGCCGGTGCCTTCGAGCATCTCCTGCAGCGACTCGGTGGGGTTGTGACCCGGACCGAGCGAGAGCGAGCTGATGGCGGTGTCGACGACATCCGCACCGGCCTCGATGGCCTTCATCAGCGAGACCAGGGTGACACCGGTGGTCGCGTGGCAGTGGACGTTGATCTGCATGCCGGGGATCTCGGCCTTGATGGCCGACACGATGTCGTAGGCGGGCTGCGGCTTGAGCAGCGCGGCCATGTCCTTGATGGCCAGCGAGTCGACCCCGACATCGGCCAGCTCGCGGGCCTGGCGCACAAAGCCCTCGACGGTGTGCAGGGGGCTGGTGGTGTAGCAGATGGTGCCCTGCGCGTGCTTGCCGACCTTCTTCACGGCGGCGATGGCGCGCTCGACGTTGCGGGTGTCGTTCAGGGCGTCAAAGACCCGGAAGACATCCATCCCGTTCTCGGCGGCCTTCTCTACGAAGTGGTCGACGACGTCGTCGCCGTAGTGGCGGTAGCCCAGCAGGTTCTGGCCACGCAGAAGCATCTGCAGCCGGCTGTTGGGAAGGAGCTTGCGGAACGTTCGCAAGCGTTCCCAGGGGTCCTCGTTGAGGAACCGGATGCAGGCGTCATAGGTCGCACCACCCCAACACTCGACGCTCCAGTACCCGGCATTGTCGATGTCCTCGCAGGCACCGACCATGTCTTCCATCGCCATTCGCGTTGCCATCAGGCTCTGGTGCGCATCCCTGAGGGCGAGCTCTGTGACACCGATCTTTCGCTGCGTATCCACGCGCACAATTATGACTCACGAACGACCACGCTGGCGCATCAGGTCACCCTGCAGGACCTTGGTCCTGCGACCGTCCTTGCGCGCCCGAGCGCGTCAGCGCATGCGTACAGGCCAGTGGTCCACGGTGCTGTGCGACGTCATCAGGGCGGCCGCCTGCAAGCGGGAGTGCACGCCGAGCTTGGCGAGCACGTTCTGGACATGAGTGCCAGCCGTACTCGGTTGCACGCGAAGCTGCTCAGCCATCTGCTCGGTGCTCAGACCATCCATGATGCAGCGCATCACTTCCCACTCGCGTCCGGTCAGGGTCTTCAACATCCACAGAGGGTCGTCATCCGCGGGCTGTGACCGCAGAACCTCCTGCAGCAACAGCAGATCCACCGCCAGGTGTCCCCGGTACGCCAGCTCGAGCGCCTCGATGACGTCACCGATCGGCTTGTCCTTGCTGACGAAACCCTGAGCTCCTTCGGCGATCGCATCGGCCACCAGACTCCTGCTGATCGAGCCCGACAGCATGACCACCTTGGTGTCGGAACTCACCTCGTGGATCCGGGAAATGGCTTTGAGCCCATTGTCATTGGGGAAGCTCACATCCAGCAGGCAAGCATCCGGCTGGTACAGAAGGGCTGCCTCTACCGCGTCGTCAGGATCGACCGCAGTCGCCACGACCGTGTGCCCTGCGGCGGTGAGAGCCATGCTCAGCGCGTCGAGCAACACCTGGTGATCGTCACAGATCAGCAGCCTCATGACGGCATCGCGCTCGACCGGTGACCAGTGACACCGCCGGCAACACCCACAGCACCAAGAAAGCTCACACCACAACCCCTGTTCCTCTGCCAGGCCGCCCTGTGGGGCTAGTGCTGCCTATGCAAAGAAATGTATGGGTAAAGGTAAAGACCTAGTAAGTGGGCGACCAGCATCTCAGCAGTCCGAGGTGAAAGTCCGCTCGTTCAGACTACTGACCGGTGGCCAAACGGACGATGCCCGTTCTATGACAATTGGTGCACTGAGGACGAAGAAGGAGTCAGGACGAAAACGGGGATAGACCGCTCCGTCTTGGCCTGGTATTCCGCGTAGTCGGGGAAGGCCTCAACACACCGCGCCCACCAGATCGCCTTCTCCTCGCCCTCGACCTCACGGGCGGTCATGGCCTGGACGACCGTGCCGTCCCGCACCTCGACCTCGGGTTCGGCGATGAGGTTGAAATACCACACGGGGTTCTTGACGGCACCGCCCATCGAGGCCACCGCGGCATACTCGCCGCCGTGCTCGACCCGCATCAAGGGCACCTTGCGCAGCTTGCCCGACCTGGCACCTCGGGTGGTCACGATGATCACCGGCATGTCGCGCATCGTCGTACCGGACGTGCCGCCGGATCCTTCGTACTCCTGGACCTGGTCGCGGACCCATTTTGCCGGGCTGGGCTGGTACTCACCGTTGAGGGACATAACACCCACTCAACACCAGATGCCCAGGGGACGTATACGTGGCCAACCGGCTCAGCCGGTGACGTCCTTGTCCGAAAATCGCGCCCAGGCGGCAAGCCAGAACACCAGTGAATACCCGGCGGCCGTCAGCAACCCGCGGGTGAGGTCCCCCCACGCGATGGGGTCCCGCAACACATCGCCAAAAGACATCCACCAATGGGTGGGCAACCACTCGTGCAACCAGGACAGCTGCGGGATCGAGTCAAGGATGAAGCTCATGACGTTAAGGATGACCACCGCGATGGTGGCACCGATCGGCTGCTCGGTCAGGGTTGAGATGAACAGCCCTATCGCTCCCAGCGAAGCGAAGCAGAGCCCGAGGTAGATAGTGGCGAGCCCGACTCGGAGAAGTGCCTGGCCCATGCTGAGCTGGCTGCCCGACAGCGAGGTCATCTCACCACCACCGAAGAGCGCCAGCCCAGCCACCGCGCCCACGAAGGAGACCCACACGGTGGCTACGAGCGAGAAGATCGTGATGGCGGCGAACTTCACCGCCAGCAACCTCGTGCGATGCACCGGCACCGCGAGCAGATAGCGCAAGGTGCCGATATTCGCCTCCCCCGCAATGGAGTCTCCGGCAATGGCCCCCACGGCCAGCGGCAGGAAGAGGCCGAGCTCGATGCTGAGCGACGCCAACGCGACGAACAGGCCATTGGAGGTGATCGAGGCCAGGAAGTCGGGTCCATGACCCGGTCTGGGCGTCGACACCTTGACCGTGACCGCGAGGATCACCGGCACCACGGCCAGGATGCCCAGCCCCGCCTGGTTGCGGCGTCGCCCGAAGACGAGCCGCAGCTCCGAACGCAGGAAACGGGTGGAGATGTGTCGCAGGGGTCGAGCTTCCACGTCAGCCGCTGACATTGAAGCCCTCCCCAGTGAGTGATACGAACAGATCCTCCAGGCTTGGGCGTTCGACGGCGAATCCCGTGACGGGCACGCCGTCATGCACCAGCGCCGCGACAACGAGCTCCGGCGCCAGACCCGCCAAGGGGGCCCTCACCGCGCCTGGCTCGACCGCGACATCGACCAGGCCCAGATCACGCAACACTCTCGCCGCGTCCTCGGGACGGTCAGTCTCGACCCGGGCCCGTGGCTCGCTCACGGATCGCACCTCGGCGATCGGCCCCTGGGTCAGCAGCCTTCCGACATGCATCACCCCGATGTGGGTGCACACCTGCTCGACCTCGGACAAGAGATGGCTCGAGACCAGCACCGTGGCACCGTCGTCGGCCAGAGATCCGATCAGGTGGCGAACCTCACGGGTCCCTTGCGGGTCAAGGCCGTTGGTCGGTTCGTCCAGCACCAGCAGGTCACGTGGCGCGAGCAAGGTGCCCGCGATCGCGAGCCGCTGACGCATGCCCAGGGAGTATGCGCGGTACTTCTTGTCGGCCGCTGCCAGCAGGCCCACACGGTCAAGTGCGCCGTCGACACGCGTCTTGGTCGTGTGCGGATCGGCATGACGGTCAACGGAGTCCAGCCGCACGAGGTTGGCCCGGGCTGTGAGGTACGGGTGGAACGCCGGCCCTTCGACCAGGGATCCGACAAGGGGAAGAACCTCACCTGCGCTGTGTGGCATGGCCTGGCCGAGAAGCTGGTGCCGACCCGACGTCGGCCGGATCAAGCCAAGAAGCATCCGGATCGTCGTCGTCTTTCCGGAACCGTTGGGCCCGAGGAACCCGTAGACGGCACCGCGCGGCACCAGCAGGTCGACGCCGTTGACCGCGACCTGCTGCTGAAACCGTTTGGTCAGCCCCGCCGTGGCGACAGCGAAGTCGCCTTGGGGCACGTGCCCGGCAGAGTCGCCCGCCTCGCCGCTCACGAAGCTGCCAGTGCGGCGTACAGACCCTCCGGTGTCACGGCCCCAACCACGATCCGGCCGTCGTCGGTGAGCAGGACCGAGAACGCGGTCCCGGCCATCAGGTGCCCCGAACCCCAGGCGCCCGAGACCTTCGGCAACAGCGCGGCGAACTTCATCAGCTCAGCGATGGTCGTGTCGGCCGTCCCGCCCGTGGTCCCACTCGTGCCCGGGCTCGCCGCGGCGTCCGGAGCCGGCAGCTCGACCACCAGCACTGTGCCCCAGCCCTTGCCGATCACAGTGGGCACACCAGCCGAGTTCGGATGCTGCGCACTGTAGGCGAATCCGGAGCGGGTCTCGGAGCCGTTAGTCGCCAATGGCGTCTTGCCCTCGGCCACCGCGGTACCAGGCGGTGGGTTGAACGCGAACTGAGCGGCGTCAGGGCGAGCGAAGTCCACCGCGCTGAAGGCCACCTCGAACACCGGATCGGCCACCTTCTTGGCGAAAACCTGAACGCGCAGCGGCACATGCTCGGTGCCATCAATCGCCACCCGCACCTGCGCCACCAGCGACGTCGCCTCCTTGGGCGTGAGCACCAGCTCGTAGGCGGAGCGCCCGGCCACCGTCGCCGTGCCGCTGGTCGTCACCTCTGTGCTCGGGCTGATCGCGGCGAGCGCCTTCTCAGCGGCAGCCTGCGGTGAGGTAGGCAGGTCGGAGGGGCTCGGCACGGCGGGCGCGATCCCGGCCTTGCCCGCAGCGTCATGGGCGGGGAGCACGTAGTGCTTGGCCGTCTTGCTCTGGCTGGCCCAGACCCAGAGATCCTGGCCATTAAGGATCACGTCTGACTCGCCCAGGGTCCCCAGCAGGGCCATCCGCGCCTTGTCGGGACCGGCGAACCAGACCCGCATCGTGTGCGTGCCCGAGACCAGGGACGTCAGGTCGGAACTGCCCGTTCCGCCCGAGGCACCGGAGATGGGCAGATCCGGCAGACCAAGATCTGACTTCTGAACCACGGTCCCGGACAGTCCGTCGAGGCGTGCCTGCTGCACATCCACCAACAGCTGCGCTGCGGTCCTGGCCGGCAGTCCGGCGTCGGCCGTCGCGCGAAGCCCCCCCATCGCCGACCCCCCGCCGACAAGTACCACCGCAGTCACCGCTGGGACCGCCCACCGCAGGGCCGGGTTGCGTTCGAAGATGCTCATGGCTCCATCTTCTACCCGCCTGGCTGTGAGCCAACTGAGAAGCGCTGCAGGCCTGACAGCGCCGTGACAGGCTGTGTGCCGTGCGACTACTGGTGGTCGAGGATGAGCCCCGCCTTGGGGCGGCGCTCCGTCGTGGGCTGACCGCTGAGGGGTTCCTCGTGGACGTCGTCGCTGATGGGCCCGCGGGCCTCGAAGCTGCGCGGCACGGGGGCTACGACGCGGTGGTTCTCGACGTGATGCTGCCGGGGCTGTCGGGCTACAACGTGGTCCGAACCCTGCGCAATGAGGCGAACTGGGTGCCAGTCCTGATGCTCTCGGCGAAGGACGGTGAGTACGACCAGGCCGACGGGCTGGACTACGGGGCCGACGACTACCTCACCAAGCCCTTCTCCTTCGTGGTGCTTCTTGCCCGGCTCCGCGCACTGGTCCGTCGCAACCTGCCAGCCCGTCCCGCGATCCTGGCGTCCGGTGGCATCACTCTTGATCCGGCAACCCACGAGGTCACGCTCGACCAGGTCCCCGTCGCCCTGACCCCCCGCGAGTACGCCTTGCTGGAGTACTTCCTGCGGCACCCCGACCGCGTGATCAGCAAGACCGAGCTGCTGGACAGTGTCTGGGACGCGGCCCATGACACCGACCCCAACGCCGTCGAGGTCTACGTCGGCTACCTCCGACGCAAGGTCGGACGCGGCGTGGTGCGGACCGTACGCGGCGCAGGCTACCGACTTGTCCCATGAGTGATCGCCGGAACACGGGGGGCCTCTTCCGTGGCAGCGCGCCCGGACGCAGCCTGCGCGCCCGGCTCATGGCCGTGGGTGTCACCGGAGTGGCACTGGCCCTCGCGCTCGGCAGTCTCATCCTGTATGCCGTGTTGACCATCACGATTAACCGCACGGTGGACGACAGCGCGTTGGCCAGCGCTCGCGCCGTCGCCGCGATGGTGGACTCGGACACGGTGCCCGACCCGCTGCCGGTCTCGGGGTCCCAGGTCGTGCAGGTGGTTGACAGCTCGGGTGCGATGATCAGCGCCTCGGTGGGCGCCGATCGCCTGACGCCTTTGTTGCGCTCGCCTGAGCTGGCCAAAGCCCTTACAGGAGAACAAATCTCGATCCCAGGAGCGAGGGCGGGCCTGGCCGGCAACCTACGCGCTGTGGCTGTCCGAGCCGGCCCGCCATCCGCCTCCCGCAGCGTCATCGTGGCCGCCCCGGTCAGCGACATCGAGGAGAGCCAGCGCGTCCTTCGAAACACCTTGCTGGTCACGTACCCGCCGCTGGTGGTGATCATGGCCCTGATCGCCTGGCGGGTCATCGGCTGGACCCTGCGGCCGGTCGAGACGTTGCGCTCCGGGGCGGCACGGATCAGCGGCGGCGACCAGGACGAGCGGTTGGCCGTTCCCGAGTCCGCAGATGAGATAAGCGCCTTGGCGCTCACCCTCAACGACATGCTCGACCGGCTGGCCGCAGCCCGCGGACGACAGCGCGCATTCGTGGCCGATGCCGCCCACGAGCTTCGCAGTCCCCTGGCCAGCATGCGCACCCAGCTCGAGGTGGCCCAGCATCTGGGCGAGGGCGGTGAGCTCGCCGCCGACCTGCTGGCCGACGTGACCCGCTTGTCCGCTCTGGTCGAGGACCTGTTGCTGCTGGCACGTGCGGGAAGCGACGCCAACCACCCGCCCGCGCGCGAGTCGCTTGATGTCAGAGCCCTCTTGGTCGCAACTGCCAATCGGTATGCCGGTGCCCGAGTGCCGGTGACCGTCACCGCCGGACCGGCAGTGCACGCGAGCGCCAATCCTGAGGAGCTGCGTCGGGCGATGACCAACCTGGTCGACAACGCCGTCCGGCATGCCGGGTCGGCAGTCTCTCTGGCGGTGCGCGCCGGGGGCGGACGCGCGGTGCTGACCGTCACAGATGACGGACCCGGCATTCCGGCCCATGAACGAGAGCGTGTGTTCGAAAGGTTCGCCCGGTTGGACGACGCCCGAGACCGGGACGCAGGAGGTACAGGCCTCGGCCTTGCCATCGTTCGCGAGCTGCTCCGTCGGTCGGATGGGTCGATCTCGTTGCAGGACAATCCATCCGGGGGTGGACTCGTCGCGGTGGTCCAGCTCGTCCGCTGACATGCACCAGAGTCCGGGAAGACGCCGGATCGGTCTGATCAGTCTCTGTCGGGTTCCCCGGTCGTGAACTCCTTGGCCAGCAGCTCGGCGATCTGGGCGGTGTTGAGAGCGGCGCCCTTACGCAAGTTGTCGCCGCACATGAACAGCTCGATGGTGTTGGGAAAGTCCAGCGCCTGACGGATGCGCCCGACGAACGTCGGGTCCGACCCCACCACGTCGGCCGGGGTCGGCCACTCACCGGCCTCAGGGTCGTCCAGGACCACGACGGAAGGGGCCTCGATCAGAGCCTGACGAGCGTCAGCCGCGGTCAACGGCTTCTGGAAGACGGCGTGCACCGCGAGCGAGTGGGTCGTGACCACGGGGACGCGTACGCAGGTGGCCGAGACCTTGAGGTCAGGGATGGCCAGGATCTTGCGGGACTCGTCGCGGACCTTGATCTCTTCCGAGCTCCAGCCACCGTCCTTCAGGGAACCAGCCCATGGCACCACGTTGAGGGCAAGCGGCGCGGGGAACGGGGAGTCATCGCCGAGCTTCTCGCTGATCGTCGCACGCACGTCGCCCGCATGCTGGCCCGCTTCTCGCTTGCCCGACAGCACCGACATCTCGTCATAGAGACGTTCGATACCTTGCTGGCCGGCACCAGAGGCGGCTTGGTAGGAGGCGACCACAAGCTCCTTGAGACCCCATCCGGAGTGAAGCGCACCGAGGGCGTCCATCATGGTCAGCGTCGTACAGTTGGGGTTGCTGATGATCCCCTTGGGCCGGTTGCGCACCTGTGCGGGGTTGACCTCGGGCACGACCAACGGAACGTCCGGGTCCATCCGGAAGGCACCGGAGTTGTCGACCACGACCACGCCGTGCGACACCGCGACAGGCGCCCACTGCGCCGAGATCTCGTCGGGGACATCGAACATCGCGACGTCGACGCCGTCGAACACCTCGGGGGTCAGCGCCTGGACCACAAGGCCCTCACCCCGGACCGTGAGGACCTTGCCGGCGGAGCGCTCAGAGGCGACCAGCCGGATCTCTCCCCAGACATCCTCACGCTGGCTCAGGATGCTGAGCATGACGGTGCCAACCGCGCCGGTCGCGCCGACAACCACCAGGGTGGGTTTGCGAATACTCATAGTCCAGTACCTCCGTAGACCACTGCCTCGCCGTCCGAGGAGTCAAGACCGAACGCGGTATGCACCGCCCGCACGGCTTCGTCGAGCTGGTCGTCCCGGGTGATGACCGAGACGCGGATCTCCGAGGTGGAGATCATCTCTATGTTGACGCCGGCCGTGGCCAGCGCCTTGAAGAAGGTAGCGGAAACGCCCGGGTGTGAACGCATTCCGGCACCGACGAGCGAGAGCTTGCCGATGTGGTCGTCATACATCAGGGAGTTGAAGCCAACCACCGGCTGGATCCGCTTGAGCGCCTGGACACCCACCGTGCCGTCGGTCTTGGGCAGCGTGAATGAGATGTCTGTCAGACCTGTCTCCACAGCCGAGATGTTCTGGACGATCATGTCGATGTTGATCTCGGCATCAGCGACAGCCTGGAAGATCTGGGCCGCCGTTCCGGGGTGGTCGGGCACACCGACGACGGTGATCTTGGCTTCGCTACGGTCGTGCGCGACGCCGGCAATGATCGGGGCTTCCACGGTGTCCTCTTCTCCTTCGGGTTGGGTGACGATCAGGGTGCCCTCGCGGTATGAGAACGAGGACCGCACGTGGATCGGCATGTCGAACCGTCGGGCGTACTCGACGCATCTCAGATGCAGGATCTTGGCTCCGGCGGCCGCCATCTCGAGCATCTCTTCGTTGGAGAGCCGGGCGATCCGTCGGGCAGTGGGAACGATCCTCGGGTCGGCGGTGAAGACGCCATCGACGTCTGTGTAGATCTCGCAGACATCCGCGTGCAATGCCGCAGCGAGCGCCACCGCGGTCGTGTCCGAGCCGCCGCGGCCAAGGGTCGTGATGTCCTTGCTGTCCTGGCTCACGCCCTGGAAGCCGGCCACGATCGCAATGTCACCGTCGTCCAGCGCACCCCTGATCCGTCCCGGTGTCACGTCGATGATGCGCGCCTTGCCGTGGGTGGAGTCGGTGATGACTCCGGCCTGGGACCCGGTGAAGGAGCGAGCGGTCAGGCCGAGGTTCGCGATGGCCATGGCCAAGAGCGCCATCGAGATGCGCTCGCCTGCGGTCAGGAGCATGTCCATCTCCCGGCCGGGAGGCAGCGGGCTCACCTGCTCAGCAAGCTTGAGCAGGTCGTCGGTCGTGTCGCCCATGGCCGAGACCACGACGCAGACCTCGTTGCCGGCCTTGCGCGTCTCGACGATCCGCCGCGCAACACGCTTGATGCTCTCGGCGTCGGTCAGCGATGAACCGCCGTATTTCTGGACGACCAGGCTCACATGACGCTCCAGGTTGAAGTGGGCGGCGGAGGTGCCAGTTTAGAGGTGCTCCGCTCGCTCCGACGGCTCGACCGTATGCCGAGATGTCACCGTTCGCTAACTGACCGGTTGTTGGTCGCCTGGTCTCGGGTCACATCGAGACGACAAGAGGGGCCAGCAGGATGTCCGCGAGCTCGCGCTCCACGGACTGCAGCCGCCATCGGTCGCTGAACACGGCCAGCAGCACACCATCGTTGCGCGAGAGCACTTCGACCGCACGCTGCCCGCGCAGCCGCTCCCTGCCCTCGGCGTCGGTGCGACGGGCCAGCGAGTACTGCAACCGGTCCAGCGAGATCGGCGAGTTGAACTCATGGGCCATCCGGTGCTCGGCAACCTCGAACTGCATGGGGCCGACGGCGGCCAGGACGGGCGCCTGGTCACCTCGCAGGTCCGAACGAAGGACCTGCACGACGCCCTCATGGTCGAGCTGTTCGATACCGCGACGGAACTGCTTGTACCGGCCGGCGTCCTTGGCTCGAGCCACCGCAAAGTGCTCTGGCGAGAACGACGGGATCGGCGGGAAGGTGACCGGCTGATCGACGTACAGCGTGTCACCGACGCGCAGCGCGTTGGCGTTGACCAGACCGACGACATCGCCGGGGAAGGCGCGGTCGATGCTCGTGCGCTCGCGGCCCATGACCTGCTGGGCGTACTTCGTGGCGAAGGGCCGGCTGGTGCCGGAGTGGGTGACCACCATGCCGCGCTCGAACATGCCCGAGCAGATGCGTACGAAGGCGAGGCGGTCGCGGTGGGCGACGTCCATGCCAGCCTGCACCTTGAAGACGAAAGCGCTGAAGGGAGAGTCGATCTCACGCGCAAGACCGTCAGCGTCGGGGCGAGCGCCCGGCGCCGGCGCCAGGTCGACCAGGGTGTCGAGCAGGAACCGCACACCGAAGTTGAGGACTGCCGAGCCGAACATCACCGGGGTGCTCGTGGCCGCCAGGAACCCCTCGGGATCGTGACCGGCGCCGGTCGCGACGATCAGGTCGCTCTCCTCGACGGCCCGCCGCCAGGCCTCGCCCTCAAGGGCCTCGGCTGCCTCTGCGTCAAGGTGTTCCTCTGGAGCCACGGTTGCCCCACCGTCGGTGCGGGTGAACTTGAGATACTCCCCCGTCGACATGTCCAGGACTCCGCGGAAGTCACCGGCGATGCCCACGGGCCAGTTCAGCGGTGCCGGCTGCAGGCCGGTCCGCTCGTAGATCTCGTCCATCAGGTCGAGGGCGTCCTTGCCCGCACGATCCCACTTGTTGATAACCGTGATGATCGGGATGTTGCGGTGTTTGCAGACCTCGAAGAGCTTCATCGTCTGGGCCTCAAGACCCTTGGCCGCGTCCACGAGCATGACGGCCGCGTCCACCGCCGACAGGACCCGGTAGGTGTCCTCCGAGAAGTCCGCGTGCCCGGGGGTGTCGACCAGGTTGATGACGGCATCGCGGTAGGTGAACTGCAGCGCCGCCGAGGTGATCGAGATCCCGCGCTCGCGCTCGATGTCCATCCAGTCAGACACCGTGCCGCGGCGACCGTCCTTGCCATGAACCGACCCGGCTCGCATCAGGACCCGGGCGTGCAGCGCCAGCGCCTCGGTCAACGTCGACTTGCCTGCGTCGGGGTGGCTGATGACAGCGAACGACCGTCGCCGTCTCGCCTGGGTAACCGTTTCGGGGACTAACGTTCGCCCTGTCTGTCGCTTGGGAAGCGCTGGGCTCGTCATACTCATCGAACTCAATGTTACGGGACGAAAGGCAGGGGTCATGGGTGCGGAGGCCGGGATCGAGGTCACGGGCGCCACAAGGGCGTTCGGATCGGTGCAGGCGGTCGACCACATCGACCTGCAGGCCAGACCGGGCGAGGTGACCGCGCTGGTCGGTCCCAACGGCGCCGGCAAGACCACGCTGCTGCTCATGATGGCGACCCTTCTCGCTCCCGACAACGGCACGATCCGCATCGCCGGACTTGATCCCGTTGCCGAACCACGTCAGGTCCGCGCCGCGATGGGCTGGATGCCGGATGCGTTCGGCACCTGGGACGCGCTCACCGTGCGCGAGGTCCTGGAGACGGTCGGGGCGGCATACAGCCTGGCACCTGGCCTGGCGCGAACACGGGCAGCGGAGCTGCTCGACCTGGTGCACCTCGGCGACCTCGCCGACCGGCCGGCGAGGGTTCTCTCGCGCGGTCAGAAACAACGCCTGGGCCTGGCCCGGGCACTGGTCCACCACCCCAGCGTCCTGCTGCTGGACGAGCCTGCCTCCGGCCTGGATCCCCGAAGCCGGATCGAGCTGCGGGACATTCTGCGCCAGCTGGCCGCATCCGGTGCGACGCTGCTGGTCTCGAGCCACATCCTGACCGAGCTGCAGGAGATCGCCGACCGAGCCGTCATCGTGGCCCGCGGACGCAGCGTCGCCGTGCAGGACCTCACCTCGGGCTCAGGCACCGACTCAGGCTCTGGCAGCGAATCGGGTCAGCGGGTCTCGCACTGGCGGATCACGTCGCTCGACCCGCCTCGGTTGATGGCCGCGCTGGCCCACCACGGTGTGGCCACCCAGTCGCTGACCGATGCCGTCGACGTCGAGGTCGGGGGGGACATCGCCGCATCCGAGCTGCTCGCCCAGCTGGTCGGGGACGGCATACCGATCACAGCTTTTGCCCCGAGCTACGGGGCCCTGGAGACGGCCTACCTGGCTGCGACGGAGGACCGGCAATGAGCTTTCATGGGGTCAGGACGATCGCGGTCCTGGAGCTGCGGCAGCGGCTGAGGACGTCACGCTGGCCGGTCGTCATCGGCATCTGGTTCCTAGTCATCGGCGCCGTCGCGGGGCTGACGTGGTGGGCGGTGACCAGCCAGTCGGGCGACCCCGCCACGACCCTGGCCAGCAACCGCGGCACGACGCTGTATGACGTGGTGCTGTTCTTCGTCCTCGGGCTCGGCATGCTCGTGGTTCCCTCGCTGACGGCCACGTCCATCAACGGCGACCGGGAGCACGGCACCCTGGCCACCCTGCAGACGACGCTGCTGACCCCGGCGGACATCGTGATCGGCAAGCTCGTGGCGGCGTGGGCGATCTCGATCGCATTCCTGTTCGCGGCCTCACCGTTCCTGGTATGGGCCTGGATCGCCGGCGGGGTCGAGGTGGGGCGGATGCTGCTCGCCGTGGCCGTGCTCGTCTTCGTCCTGGCCGTGGTCTGCGCGCTGGGGCTGATGTTCTCAACGCTCACGGCGCGAACCATCACTTCAGCCGTCCTGACCTACCTGATGGTGGCAGCACTCACCTTCGGCACCGTCATCGCCTTCCTGATCTCGGTGCCGATCATGTCGACCCAGCAGAATGTTCGGGTCAAGGTGCTTCCGGACTCATGGTTCCAGGAGCCCCAACCGACCAGCACGGACGGCAAGACCAACATTCAGCCGACGGTGGCGGACTGCGTGTATGTCATCCGGAAGCAGGAGGTCCTGCACACCGAGCGCACCTGGTGGCTGCTGGCTCTCAATCCGTTCGTCGTTGTCGCCGATGCTGCTCCGTCACGCAAACCGGTGACCTACCTCGGCTTCGAGCCACTGCAGATGATCAGCGACGGCGCCCGGATGGCACGGTTGGGCACCACACCTGACTCCTTCAACGAGTGCTGGCCCGAGCTCCAGCAGAGCCAGCTCCAGCTAGTCCCAGGTCAGGTCGACGGTGTCCCTCAAGAGAGTCCGCAGCAGCAGCGCGAGCGCGATCGGCTGAACAAGGTGCCTGCGGTCTGGCCCTACGGCTTTGTCTTCCTCGGCCTGATCGGAGCGGCCTCGACGTGGGTGGCCGTGCGCAGGCTGCGGACGCCGATCCGCAGACTGCCCCGCGGCACCCGGATCGCCTAGCGTCGTGTTCTCGACCAGGCGATAATCAGGTGTGCAAGGCGTCGAACTCGGCCTCAGCCACGGTGTCGGAGTCAGCGTCGAGCCGGAGATGGCCAAGCACCGACTGCAGGACCGATAGGGCACGAGCGGCGCTGTCGCCCCAGGATGACAGGTAGCTGAACTGCCACCACCACAGGGCCTCGCTCACTCGTCCGCTCTCGTAGTGCTGCAACCCGTGCGCCAGCGCGGCCGCCACCTCGGCAAGATCGTTCGACAGGGAGCCCTTGGCCACCGCGACACCCACGAGAGGGTCGACGACGTGGGCGTAGTCATCCAGACCCTCGAACACGTTGGCCAGGCCCTGCCGCACGGGGTCCAGATCGGCGTCAGGACCAGGGTCGGCCTCGAACCGCTCATCGGGGACCACGTCCGTGATAGCACCAAGACGGGCACCTGCGACCAGAACTTGTGAAACAGCAAGCAGCAGAACCGGTATCGAAGTGTCGGGCGAGGAGCCGGAGGCAACCTCAGTGACCGTCGACAGGTAGGCGCGGGCGTCGTCGGCAGACTCTTGGCCGAGGCTCAACAGCTCACCCGCGATGATCAGTTCTTCAGACATCGATCAGTCTCCTGCCCTCGAAGGCCCGGCCGAGAGTGACCTCGTCGGCGTACTCCAAGTCTCCCCCGACCGGCAGCCCCGAAGCCAGCCTCGTCACTCTCAGGCTCATGGGGCGCAGCAGCCGAGCCAGATAGGTGGCCGTCGCCTCGCCCTCGAGGTTGGGGTCGGTGGCGATGATGATCTCGCTGATGTCGGCGTCGGCCAGCCGGGTCAGCAGCTCCTTGATCCGCAGGTCGTCAGGGCCGATGCCCTCGATCGGGCTGATTGCCCCGCCCAGCACGTGGTAGCGCCCTTTGAACTCGCGGGTCCGCTCGACGGCGACGACGTCCTTGGGCTCCTCGACGACGCAGATACAGGTCAGGTCACGACGAGGGTCCAGGCAGATGCGGCACTGTTCGGCTTCGGCGACATTGCCGCAGATGCTGCAGAAGCGGACCTTTTCCTTGACCTCCACCAGCGCGGTGACAAGCCGATTCACATCGACTGCGTCGGCCTGCAACAGATGGAACGCAATTCTCTGCGCGCTCTTGGGACCGACGCCCGGCAGTCGTCCGAGCTCGTCGATCAGGTCCTGGACCACGCCTTCATACACATCGGTGAGCCTATCCCCTGGGTGCGACGCGGACTGTTCAGCGCGCCTGCCGGCACAGCGCTGCTACTGGTCGAGCTCGCCGATCACAATGCCGCCCAGCACGCGTTCGATAACAGGCTGGCCCATGGCGCCGGCCTCCTCGATGTCTTCGTCGTCCCGGCTGACCACACTGTCGTCCGTCGCCGAGGACGAGTCGCTCGTAGCGCGGCTTCTCACCTCTTGAGCCACGGCCGCCCGCGCTCGCTGCCTCGGCGTCGAGGGTCGCTCGGGTGTGGGTGCCTTCACCGTCACCGCAGCACGGTCCAGCGGAGGCGCCGTCACCGTCCTGGTGGGTCGGTCGGCCACGGCTGGCCGGTCTTTCAGGGACGGCACAGGAGGACCGCTGGGCTGGTCCGGCGGCGGGGTCGAGGTGTTCCAGTCGTCATCGGGCTCGGGATCGGGGTCCGGCTCCGGAATGGCGGCCTCTGGAATGCGCTCTGGATCGCCAGAGCGACCCGACACTGGCGTCTCAGCTGCCGGCGCCGCCGGGTCGACAAACGCGGCCTCAGTCTCGGCGGCAAGAACGCCTTCGATCCTGGTGTCCACGCCGATGACCTCACTGAGCGCCTGATGGACGACCTCAGCGTGGTTGCGCCCGCGAAACGTCGACAGGAGACCCTCGGTCGACAGACCCAGCAGCAGACGCTCGCCGTTGTAGTCAAGGACTCTCGTGTTTTCCGCGACCAGGCTCCAGGTGACCCGCCTGATGGTGCCGATCTTGGTCAGGACATCGGGCCAGGACCGCCGGATCGCGTCCGTGTCGATGCCACCAGGCACAGGTGCGGATGCGGGCATGGGCCGGCGCACCTCGACAGGAGGCGCGTCGACGGCAGGCGCCTTCCTGGGCGACGGAGTGGGCGAGTCCACCGGCGGCGCAAGACCAGGCTCGGCGGCGAGGACGGGCTCAGGCTTGGCGGGCTCAGGCTTGGCGGGCTCAGGCTTGGCGGGCTCACGAGCGTTGCCCTGAACACCAGCGGCCATCGCCGCGGGGGGACGCGAGACAGCGGGTGACATCGGGGCACGAGTAGCGGTTGCCACCGGAGACACTGACGCAGATGCACCGGTCATCGCAAGACGGCGTTCGAGGCGGTCCAGGCGGGCGGCATACCCGCTCTCGCCTGAGGCGCCCGGCAGCAGGACCCGCGCGCAGATCAGCTCGAGCTGCAGTCGCGGAGCGGTAGCACCGGTCATCTCTGACAAGCCCGCGTTGACGACATCCGCCGAGCGGGAAAGGGTCCCCGGCCCGAAATGCGCGGATTGCTGACGCATCCGATCGACCTGGTCCTCGGGGATGCCACGCAACACCGACGAGGCGCTGTCGGGCACCGCTGCAACCACGATCAGGTCGCGCAGGCGCTCGAGCAGGTCCTCGACGAAACGCCTGGGGTCATGACCGGTCTCGATCACCTTGTCGACCTGGCGGAACACCGAGGCAGCGTCGCCGGCCGCGAAACCGTCGATAGTGGCGTCGAGCAACTCGCCGTCGGTGAACCCGAGCAACGACGCGGCACCCTCATAGGTCAGGCCTTCGTCGCCGGATCCGGCGATCAGCTGGTCGAGCACCGACAGCGAGTCGCGGACCGAACCACCACCGGCGCGAACCACGAACGAGAGGACGCCGGGGGCGACGTCGACCTTCTCCTCAGCGCAGATCTTGCTGAGGTAGTCCTGGAGCGGCTGAGGCGGCACGAGCCTGAACGGGTAGTGGTGGGTGCGGGACCGGATCGTGCCGATGACCTTGTCCGGCTCGGTCGTGGCGAAGATGAACTTCACGTGCTCGGGCGGCTCCTCGACGATCTTGAGCAGAGCGTTAAAGCCCTGCGTCGTCACCATGTGGGCCTCGTCGATGATGTAGACCTTGTAGCGCGAGAGCGCCGGCCCGTATGACGCGCGCTCGCGCAGGTCGCGCGCGTCGTCGACCCCACCATGGCTGGCTGCGTCGATCTCGATGACGTCGATGGTGCCTGAGCCGCCGCGAGCCAGCCCGACGCAGGACTCGCACACGCCGCATGGGTTGGGCGTCGGCCCCTGCTCGCAGTTCAGGCAACGAGCCAGGATCCGGGCCGAGGTCGTCTTGCCGCAGCCGCGAGGACCGCTGAACAGGTAGGCGTGGTTGACGCGTCCGGTCCGCAGTGCCTGCATCAAGGGCTCGGTCACGTGATCCTGGCCGATGAGGTCGGCAAAGGACTCGGGCCGGTAACGGCGATACAGGGCTTGGCTCACAGACCTCAATCTAGTCGGCGTGCCCGACACCTCACCCGACTCGCCACATGAAGGGATCCCCCGCGTACCTGGAAGAGCTCACCTGCCCTTGCTGCCTTCCGGCCCTGGGGGAGTTCGGTGAGGTACCACCACGCGGGGGATCATCGTCCACTCTAGTACGAGTGCTGAGGCAGCCCGAAAACCGGCGATGGCGGCCGATTGTGGAGAGCGACTCCCCCTCGGGTAGCCTCCTCGACGGAGGATTCGCATAGTGGCCTAGTGCGCGCGCTTGGAAAGCGCGTTGAGTGAAAGCTCTCAGGGGTTCAAATCCCCTATCCTCCGCCACGTGAGCCGTGCACCACTGCGGCTCCACTCGATACTGACCTTGACAGGGATCAGTCGGGGTCTAAGGCAAGATGCCCCCATGCAGTTCTCTGTGCGGTCGCGACTCAGCGTGCATCTTCCCTCGACGACCCCGTGGGCGGCCTGCCTGACCTGGCTCGTGGTACTCCCCCTCGGACTCTTGGGCGTGCGACAGTATGGCCTCAACCCGCTGACCACCCAGGGCGTGGCCGCCCCCGTTGCCTACGCCATGGCTGCGGGGATTCTGCTTGTGGGGCTGGCGTTGCTCATCCAGGCAGAATGGTTCACAGGGATCGTGGCCGGGTGTTCGCGGCCTGGTGCGGGATCACCGTCGCGACAAATCTGGTCGGCACTCCCTTCGGCTACGGCAGCATGGGCGGCGATGCCGGGAGAATGTCGGCCCTGGTCACTCATTTCTCGACCACGTGGTCCCCGAGCGATGCCGCCGATCCGGCCCTGCCGCCGGAGTACCCCCCGCTCTATCCGATGCTGGTCGGCCGGATGGCCGCACTCACCGGTCACCAGGCCTGGAGCCTGCTCGGATGGGCGCAGGTCGTCTTCATCTCCGCCAGCATTCTGGCGGCATTCCTGCTGTGGAGCCGGCTGGTGCCCGCGCCTGTTGCGGTGGCCCTTTCCGGCACGGTGCTCATCGGGCTCAACGAGCCGAGCAAGGCCAACGAGGTGTTCGCGCTGGCGGTCTTTCTGCCGCTCGTGCTGGCCGCCTTCGCGCCTCCGAAGGACGTCCGGGCGCTCAACCCGTTTCTTGCCGGACTCGCCTTCGGGCTGATGGTCCCGCTGTACCCGAACTTCCTCATCCTGGGAATTCTTGGCATCGCCCTGGTGATGGTCGTCGGCTGGCGCGAAGCCGAGGAGCCCACGACGTACGCGGTGCATGCCGCCATCACCGTCGGGATCGCAGCTCTCTTGTCGTCGTGGTACCTCGGGCCGCTGATTCTCGCCTATTCCCAGGGCAAGACCCAGGTGGTCGCGGACCTGTTCAAGTCAGGGGTCCTGGCAGGAGGGCAGTTCCAGCTCTTCGCCACCTCATCGGTCCTGCTCTTCGGCCTCCAGATGGCCGGTGCCGTGGGGATCGTGACTCTGTGGCGGCGGGCCTGGTGGGCCCGGCCGATGGGGTTGCTCCTCGCCGGGGTGCTGGTTGTGAAGGCGGTGATGCTGCTGCGCTTCGTGGTCACCAGCCACTCCTTCATGCTGCTGTATGTGCCGTACCTAGTCCGGTTCGCCGTCGCCGCGGCGGGCGTTCTTACGCTCTGGGAAGTCTGGCGGCTCAGGGGCTCGGGTCTGCTGGAGCGACTCGGCGCCCCGCGACGGCTGACAGGGATCGTGGCGGTGGCGGCTCTGGTCGGCGTGATAGCCGAGACCTCGTGGGCGGCATGGCTGCCTGCACCAGCCGGCTCGTGGGACGCCAACGGTGCCGCAGCGTCCACTCAGGTCAGCATGGCCAGCCGTGCCCATATGGAATATCTCCCCAGCGGAGCGCTCCCGCGCTCCCGAGCCCGTTCGATGACGCCGGGCCTGCCGGCGACGCAGATCTATCGGCTGATCGACACCGACCTCGGCACAGCGGCCGATCCCGTCGTCCTGGCCACCGACCAGCGGGTGTTCTCGTTCCGGGCCTTTCGCAACTACTTGCCGCCGGCCCGCGAGTCCAGCAACGCGCTGACCCGCTGGGATGACCGCAAACAGGTTCTCAACCGGATCGCCCGGATCACCAACCCCGACCAGATGGCCCGAGCCCTGGCCGACACCGAGTTCGGCCCGATCGACGTGCTGGTGCTCCAGTTCAGGTCGGGTCGGTGGATGTGGCGCGATGTCGAGTTCTCGAAGCAGGCATTCGCAGGTCCCCGCTTTTCGACGCACACCGGGCTGCCTGGCGACTACGTGGTGGTCACCCGCAGAAGCTGATCACGACTGGGGTTGGGTCTCGCCAATTCGAGTCAGGCTGAGCATGAAGGACACCAGGATCATCTGGGCGCCGGTAACGACCAGCACCAGCCCGATCAGCGGGATCCGGATGTCGCCCGGCGCCAGATGGGCAAAGCCCGTGCCCTGCCAGTTGACCACGGCGGCGACGAAGAACAGACAGCCGAGCAGCGCGACCAGCGCGCCGACGACCAGGCCGCGCTCGAGCGCGAAGCGGTCCAGCAGCCGGTCCAGCCTGATACTCGCGGGGAGCAGACCAAGACTGGCGGCGAAGGCGCGGGTGGCCAGCGCCAGACCTGCTCCCTGTACGCCAAGAACGACTGCAGCCGCCGAGACGACCATGGTCTGCACGTCGAAGACAACCGACCCGACCTGGAGGGGGCCGAACGCGAGGACGGCCATGCCGAACACACCCAGCGTCAGCAGAACCAGCGAGGGGTAAAGGAACATCCACCGCGGGCTGAAGGCGAGCAGGAACTTCAGATGTCTCCAGCCGTCACGCCAGGTGCGCAGGTGCGGTGGACGCGAGCGGCCGTCGCGCGCAAGGGTTGTCGGCACCTCAACGATCTTGAGCTTGGCCAGGGAAGCGCGCACCACCATCTCGCTGGCAAACTCCATACCAGTGGTACGGAGCTCAAGCGAGCGGACTCTTTCGCGTCGGAAGCCGCGCATGCCGCAGTGGAAGTCGTGTACGGGGATGCGAAAGAAGAGTCGCCCGAGAAAAGACAGCACCGGATTGCCGACGTAACGGTGCAGCCACGGCATGGCGCCGGGCTCGATGCCGCCGATGAAGCGGTTGCCCATCACGAGATCGGCGCCGCCGCGCAGCGCCTCGAGGAACGGGCCCAGCTGGTCCATGGCATAGCTGTCGTCTGCGTCGCCCATGATGACGTAGGTGCCCTGGGCGCTCTCGATGCCTGCGCGCAGCGCAGCGCCATACCCCTTGACCGGCACATCCACCACGCGCACGCCTGCCGCGCGGGCTATGTCCTGGGAGCCGTCGGTGCTGCCATTGTCGGCGACCACGACCTCACCGGCGACACCGAGATCGCTGAAGCTCTTGAGCGCCTTTCGGATCACGGTGTCCAGCGTCTCCGCCTCGTTGAGACAGGGCAGGACGACGCTGAGCTCCACGTCAGCCACGGGTTCGCCCGACCGCGAATACCGACTGCCCGAACGGGGGACGCACGCGTGCCTCGATCGCGTGTGCGACAGGCACCACGGCGCGGTCCCACAGCCGCACAGTCGGACCGTCCTGAGGTGTCATTTTCAGCAGGCGCATGCCGACGAACCAGGCGAACAGCCCCGGGGCGTTCACATAGTGGATGCGCTCGACATCCAGCCCGGCCTCCTCGTATGCCGTGCGCAGACTGGCCACGGTGTAGCGCCGGAAATGCCCGACCTTGCGGTCGAAGTCGCTCATCGCGAACTCGAAGGCGGGGACGAACATCACGACCGCGCCCCCAGGTCGAAGAAGGCTGTTTGCCGAACGAAGTGCCTCGACGTCCTTCTCGATGTGTTCGAGGACGTTCATCGCGACCAGCGCGGTGTGATCGCCCGCGTGCGGGTCGAACACGTCGACATCCTGCACATGGACCCGCTCCTGGCCCTGAAACTTCTTCTGCAGCAGTGCGAATCGGCTCGGGTCACGGTCACTGACCGTGATCTGAGGGGTACCACCGTCGATCCAGGTCTGCGCGTAGTCACCGAGGCCGCTGCCGATCTCCAAGGGGTGCTCGCCAAGGTAGGGAGCCACCAGATCGGTAAGCCAGGCGTGGTAACGGACTGCGGTGGTCAGGGACTCCAGAGTGCACGACTGCAGCTCACTGTCCCCGGCAACGGGCTTGTTTGCTTCATGTTCCACGAATTCACCCAACTCGATATCACCGACGTCCTGACCCCACCAGCCTCGCACAGCGACGACGGAGCAGGCCGACCGCCTAAACTGGCGCGATGATCTTCCTGGCGGTGGGCGACGGACGCCCCTATCCCCCTCACGGGCTGGAGACGGCCCGGGACTGGGCTGACGTCCCGCCACGGATGGTTCGGCTCGAAGAGCTCATCACCACCAAACGCCAGCTCGACCTGAGCGCCTTGTTGTCCGAGGACTCCACCTTTTATGGCGACTTGTTCGCCCATGTCGTCCAATGGAACGGCAACCTCTATCTCGAGGACGGGCTTCACAGGGCGCTGCGAGCGGCACTTCAGCAGCGACGCGCCCTTCATGCACGCGTGCTGGTGCTTGACTAGCGGCACCCAGCCGTCATGCTCGGCTGAGCACCTGTCCGATCGGGAGGTACGCGGTGGATCAACTGCACGAGTCCGGAGCCTCGATCCGTCGCCGTCGCCGTCGCCGTCGTGCGGCCGTCACCCTGACCCTTGTCGCCCTGGTACTGCTCGGGACCTTCACCTATGCCGCGGCCTACTTCCAGGGCTGGATCGGGACCACGTCCGTCTCCAAGCCCACTGCCAGTGCTGCCTGCCAGCCGACGACACCGGTCAAGGCCTTGACGCCCAGCGCCGTGACGCTCAACGTCTACAACTCGACAGACCGCGTCGGACTGGCCGCCTCCGTCGCAAAGTCGTTGCGAACACTGGGTTTCAAGGTCGTCGACGTCGCCAATGACCCTCTGGGCAAGCCGATCAGCGGTGTCGGCGAGATTCGCCACGGACCGACCGGGGCGGTGGCCGCCGCGTTTGCAGCGACAAGGCTTTCGGGTGCCAAGCTGGTGCTCGACAAACGCACCGACTCCAGCGTCGACCTCGTGCTGGGCACGAAGTTCACGGCCCTGACCGTGCCGCCCAAGGTCGCGCCGGCGAAGCCGAGCAAACCCACGCCCACTCCTTCACCCTCGACCTCCTGCTGAAGGCCGGGGCGGGTCCACCAGCAGCTGTCGCCTCCCCGATCTACGCTCTTTTGCCTATTCTTAGGTGAGCCACTTACGTCATATGGTTGGTGCGTGCTTACGTCATAAAGCGGAAGCACGTCTCCGCCGAGACGTAAACCGACCTTTGCGTCTCGGTGGCAGCGAAAGAAATCTAAACCTGCAATTGATGAGAAGTCACATCGGTATTATGAATCAATCATCCAGGGGAGGTTTTGAGTAGTATCAGACAATCATCTGTTTCTCGTTTGCGACACGTCCAGGCGCCCGGTGGAGAACCCGCCGGGCGCTTTTTCGTTGAGGCACAGACCTCACCTTCCCGGGCCGCGGCTCGTAGGCTCTAGGCATGGCCCGGTACTTCGACGTCCACCCACAAGACCCGCAACCACACCGCATCGCGCAGGTCGTGGCCCTGCTGCAGCAGGACGCCCTCATCGCGTATCCCACGGACTCCTGCTACGCGCTGGGCTGCCGGCTGGACAACCTCGCCGGTGGTGAGCGCATCCGTTCGCTGCGGTCCCTGGACGACAAGCACCACCTCACACTCGTATGCGCGGACTTCGCCCAGCTCGGTCAGCTCGTCCAGCTCGACAACGCCGCCTTCCGCGCCATCAAGGCGGCGACGCCCGGCCCGTTCACGTTCATCCTGCCTGCGACTCAGGAGGTGCCGCGGCGGCTCGCACATCCGAAGAAGCGAACGGTCGGCGTGCGTATCCCGGACCACCCGGTCGCACAGGCGCTGCTGCAAGGGCTCGGCGAGCCACTGGTGTCCAGCACCCTCCTGCTCCCCGGCGACGAGGAGCCGATGACCGACGGCTGGCAGATCAAGGAAGACCTCGACCATCTGATCGACGCCGTCGTCGACGCCGGCGACTGCGGCAAGGAGCTCACCACAGTCGTGGACTGGTCCGCAGGGTTCCCAGAGATCGTGCGGATCGGGATGGGGAATCCGGCGCGGTTCCAGTAGGCCCGCAGCCACCGCCCGCCGAGAGCGCCAGTGGCTCCCGGCTCGGCCCCTCGGTCTCAGCCCTTCGGCGTCGTTGCGGCCGGCGGATCGATGACGACGATGCTGCCGCTGTACATGCCCATGCTGCAGCTGTATCGGTAGGTTCCCGCCGCCAGCTTCGGCAGCTCGATCACGTTGCGCCCCTCGGCGAGCACTCCCTGCACGCCCAGGTCGGAGGAGCTAATGCTGGCAGCGCAGGAGAACGGTGCGGTAGACGTCATGACCCAGTGAATGGGCCGTCCGGCGTAGACCACTGCCTCGCCAGGGTGATAGCCATCGCCATCCTGCTGCGTGTTGATCGTCTGGTCGGTGGTGGTCATCGTGACGTTGGAGCTGACCGCCTGTGGTGCTTTGGCCGCAACGCTGAAGCTCACGGCGGTGAGGTCAACGCCAGCCAGGCGCAGCGCCGAGGTGGCATTGATGACGGCAAAGCCGATGACGACCACGCCCAGGGCGCGAAGCAGGGCCACCTTGCGCGTCCCCTTCAGCAGTGTCGGAGCGCCGGCAAGGGCGAAAAGAGCAGGCGCGGTGCCGATGGCGAAGGTGGCCATGATGGCTCCGGCGGCCCGCGGCGATCCTGTGGAGAACGCATAGAGCTGCACGGCCTGGGTGAAACCACACGGCAGGAAGAAGGTCGCGGCGCCGGCGAACACTGCTCCCGCAGTTCTCCGGGCCGGGGCGTCACCGGTGAGGCCAAGCCGATCGCCCACAGCGGCAGGGATCGTCGGCGACCATGCGGCAATTCGCGGTGACAGCTCGGTAAGTCGCACGCCCACCAACAGCATGGTGACGGCAACCGCGACCATCAGGGCCACCACAACTGGCTGCGGCATGGCTGTTCTTCCCCCGAGCGTCCCCAGCACCACACCGAGCAGGCCGAAACCACCGATGCGACCCGCCTGGAACGCGAGGTTGATCCGCCAGGCCGAGGTCCGCGCGGACGTGCCCTTTGCTGCGGCACGCCCGGCGGCACTGGCCGAGATGGCGAGAATGATGCCGCCGACCATCGCCATACAGGTGGACACCCCTGCAGCCAGGCCAAGAGCGAGGACGAGGAGCAGACCGCCGGTGCTGAGGTCACCCAGTTTCGAGGTGAGGTCCCCGAAACCGACCACCCACACGAGCGCTGCCACGACGACGGAT
>JBBRWQ010000035.1:0-29621 GCA_038249115.1 Actinomycetales bacterium | reverse complement strand
CGACAGTCCAGACCCAAAGGGGAGGACCGTCATGACAGCACCGGCGGAGGCTGAGCACTCGCCACCAGGGCCAGCGAGCAGGGCTGCCCGGGTGAGTTTCTTGGCCCACGTCGTCCTCGCCACCGTGGGGGTCGCCTTCCTGCTCTGGATGGCCAGCCCAATGGAGTACACCGGCGTGGTGGGTTGGGACCGCGGCACCGGCCCCCTCCTTCTGGCCAATGCTCTGATTGCTGCGTCTGTAGCCGGGGTCGTTGAGGGGCTAGCGGTCCGTGCGCAGTCGCGCGTGATTGCGCTGGTCGTTCTGGGCTGCTTCGGGATGTTGTCGATCTACGTCCCCGGGCTGTTCTCGGCGCACTGGTTCGAGGGCGAGTTCCCACGACCGTCTGACGCGGTGGGCCTGGCTGTGCTGGCTTGGGTGCTCACGGTGGCGCTCGAGTACGGACTGGCTCGGGTCGTCGCTCACCAACGCTTCCGCGCCCGGTGATGGGAAGGTCTCAACGACCGATCGATCATGAGTGCTTCTCGGCTAGGACACTGGCCAGCTTTATGCACACTGACTCATCTTGCTGCCGTACTCATCTGGCGCGGATAGTTAGCTTGATGCACCATTGACGGATGGGTCAGCGGGCGCCGGTCGTGTCGCGAGGACGTTCATTCGGAAAGCGTCTGTAGAGCGCTACCTAGCTGCGGTTGGCGATTAGCTCTCTTGCTCAGCGAACCAGCCGCCCTCGGGCACGTTTGGTGGCTTGGCTCCCCACTCGGGTTCCGGTTCTGGTTCCCATGGCCAAAGCACGCGGACACGGTGCGCAGCCTCCACAATGGCATCGGCAGACAGGACGGTGATCTTCTCGGGCAGACCAAACTTGGGCCAGGCGCACACGACACGTAGGTCACCCGGCGGAGGTAAGGGAGACAGGAACAGGCTTATGTCGCTGGCACGTGTGCCGCCGCTGCCGCCTCCCGGCGTTAACAGCGGACGATCGGCGGTGTCATGAAAGTCGGCGGTGAACGGTGCGCCGATGTTGGTGCATCGACGCCCATCGGAGAATTCGACGCCAAGCAGCAGGCGATCGCTGGGGTCCCCATCGCCATGGACGCCACCCAACATGCCGCCTCGGCCGTCGTTGGTTCCGTGTCTTGATCGCACTTCTAGCGTGAAGTCGACGCCATTGCTGAACACACGCGCACCGGAGATGAAGACGACCACCTCCTGGCCATCGGCCAGGACGGCATCGATGGCCACCGAAATCGGAACCTCGTTCTCCGGTCTCTGGCGACGACGCCTGGCCGCCTCAAACTCTCGGTGCGCCTTGTCGTCCTCACCGCTGCCCGCCGCAGTCCACATGGGGTAAGGATGCCGCAAAGACGGCCAAAAGACAGTCCTGACGCGGTTGCCTCCTCGAACCCCAATCTAAGTCTTAAGAGGATCGCCATCTGCGACGGCCAAAGCCAGATTCCTATGGCCCTGGTCGTACGTCGTGATGTCCTCGTGGGAACTTCCCCATGCGGCGCTCGTGCCATCGGCATGACGGCCGAGAAATCCTTCCGCTCATGGCGCAAGTCGCGCGTTGGTTGTAGGCGCGAAGAGGACGTTCTCTAACGTGGGTGAGAGCCCGTGGACATTGACCCCGCGTCCGCCCGAGCCCGCGTGCCAGGCCGGGATCGCGGCAAGGTGGATGCCTACTTCTGCGGCCAACTAGTCGAGGAACACGACCTCGGATTCCTGATCGTGTGGGAGGTCCGAGTTGCCGTTGACTCGCAAGTCGGCCCTTGTCGGGGTTGCGTCGGCCGCGAAGAACTGGCGCTCTGTGGTCATGGAGGCCAGCCAAAGCTCGCGATGGTTCTCCCCGTCCCGCTCCAGACCACGCCTCAGCCGGACCTCGTCGGGGGCTTGGACCCAGATGCGGTAGGCGAGGCGATCCGCGACGGCCGCCCGGGTGCAGGTGAGTCCCTCAAGAACAACAACGGGAGCCCATTCGACAGTCTTCCAACCATTGAGGGAGGTTCCGAACTCGTCGTTCTCCCAGTCTCGAACCTCGTAGTGCGCATCGCGGCCCGACAGCAACGGGCTAAGAACCTGGTCCTCGAAACGTGGCCACCAGCCCACGAGGTCTACCCACGAAACGAAGTCATCCATCTGGATCAGCGGCGCGCAGATACGCGCCGAAATCCGCCCGGCCAGAGTGCTCTTGCCGGAGCCTTGGAGACCATCGACACCGATAATGCGTATCCCACCAACTGCCGGGCGCGCCATGACCTCGGCCAGGACATCGTCAAGGGCCAGTAAATCCATGCCAAAGACGATAGCCGTCGATGCTTCCGCTCTTGGCGCGGATGGTGCGCTTTTGATGCACCGATGACGGACCGATGACGGCAAGGCACGAAACCTGGTCGTTCGGTTCGCGATGTTGTAGAACGGCAACGGGGTCCGGCTGATGAGACGGGGTCAGTGTTGGGCGGCTGAGGGTCATGGCGACCCTACGGCTGGCCTGGGATATATCGCTGGTTAACAGGTCGGGTCTGGGCCTCATGCTCCGCCCGGGTGGGCATGAGCTCCCCGGGCTTGGCCGCCTTGAACTCCTCATGGACGACAGCGTTCGGCCCCAGCGCATCGATCCAGGTCTGGACGTAGGGGTAGTCCCGGCTCGTCTGGGCATCGGGCACATGAAAGAAGGGATCCGAGGCGTTCCACACCAACGCGCCACCGTTAGCGCTCCAGTCCTGGCGAACCCCCAGCCGGCGCACCTTGTCCTTGCCGAACTTGGCGACATAGGCAGGGCCAAGATAGATCAGCCACCCGTGCGGCCACAGGTAGCGCGGCTCCTCGCTGCTCCCGTTACCGACGCCAGCCTGAAAACGGGCGCGGCGGGCTCGGATGCGGTGCGAGATGATCAGCTCACCGACGTGGTCATTCGTGGCCGTGACCCAGTTGACGTGCCCGACGTAGGAGTCCTGGGCGTCCACCACCCCCAGGATCCAGGCAGCGAGCCGCTCACGGTGCGCTTTATCTCGCAGCCAGTCCTCCTTGATACCGAAGTGCACGTCCTGCGGTGCCCACATGTGTTGCCGGGCATCGAGGCTCCCCTCGCCGCCCGCGCCGCTGTCCCGCCACCAGAGGTGCACATCCTTGGCAAAGCCAGCAGCCTCAGCCTCGGCCATCACCTCGGCACTAGAGTCCACCCGCCGCCGGGGCGGCACCCGGGTGTCCAGTGTCGACGGCCTCAGGTCCGGGTCGGCGTCCAGGGCTCGACCCACCAACCCCAAGGCCCCCAGGCCGGTAAGGTCCGCATACGAGTACATGGCACCGCTGATGAAGGACACAGCTCTCCTATCCGGGTAGGCACCCGATGACGGCGAGGCCTGAAAGCTTGGTGGCTCGGTTGAGGATGTTGTAGAGGGGGGAGTTGGCCAGCTTCTGGAACGTTGAGGCCCGGATGAAGACGACATACGTCTTCTGTTGGAGCTTCGCCAACTTCAGCGTGTCGCTGATCTGACTGCTGAAGTACACCTTGCCGGTGTTCTTGACCTCGCCCCAGTATCGACGCAGGACCAGGTCCGGGCGTCGGCCGATCTCTGAGCCGGGGATCCTGAACGTCTGGGTGTTCGCCGGGACTTTGCTTCCGAGCTCGGAGCGCACGTGCCTCTCGCCTCCCTGCCCGACGCTGCTGGCGCTGAAGTCTCCACCCGTCATACACGCAATCGAAGCCTGGACCAACTTCTCGCAAAGGTATGCGCCACCATTGTTTCGGACAGCCAGCGCGACGCCTCGGCTCAGGGAGGATACCGACGAGTACTCCACCGATGACGTCTCGCCGAAGACGTCCACCATGTCGACCGGGTCGGCTTCTGCGTACCAGTACTGGTTGTTTGCGGCAACGGGGTCCGCGCTGATGAAGCGCCCCTGCGTGGGGTCGTAGTACCGGGAGCGCATCGAGTACAGGCCGGTGGCGGCGTCGTGCTGCTGGCCGGCGAACGTGTAGACCTGCGTGCCTGCCCCGGTAGGGGCCTGGACCTGCGAGCCGTATGCGTCGTACTCGTAGCGGCCGACCACGGCCCCTGCACTGTCGGTGAGTGCGGTGACGCTGCCGAGCCCGTCGACCAGCGGATAGAGGTGGGTGCCGTCGGGTCGTGTTACGCCGAGCATCTGCCCGGGTTGAGGTGTGGTGACGAAGGCCGCGGTCAGCTGGTTGCCGCCGTCGTACTCTCCAACGATGTTGGCGTCATCCCAGGCGTACCTGGTGATGCGACCGTTGTCGTTGACCTCGATCCGCCGGCCGAACGGGTCGTAACGGTAGGTGCTGGTCGAACCGCCGGGCCGGGCGACCTTGAGGAGCTGGCCCTGGGTTGACCACGTGTAGATGGTGATGTCGCCGGTGGACTTGTTCCTTGCCTGGGTCAGGCGCCCTTCCCCGTCATAGGTGTACGCGCTGACGGAGTCTTCGGCCAGGCGACCGCTGGGTCCGGTGGTGTTGGTGCCCTGGGGGCTGGTGGCGTCGGCGGTCCGGTTGCCGAACGGGTCCCACCCATACGTCTCGTCGGCCCGGTTGCCGGGGTGGTCGACCCCGGTCAGCTGGCCGCGGGCGTTGCGTGTGTAGGTGTGCACGCCACCGGTGTCGGTCAGGGATGTGCGGCGTCCGATGGCGTCGAGGGTGTACTCGGCGCGGCTAAGGACCGTGGTTCCCTTGGTGGCGTTACGTGAGGCGAGGTCCTGGCCGTCCCAGGCGAGGGTGTCATTGACGGTGTTCGGCCTTGTCAGCGTGCTGAGCCGGTCCAGCTGGTCGAAGCCGAGGGTGAACTGCCCCAGCTGCTGGTTCCCGATGGTCGCCAGACGACCCCGACTGTCGTACCCGTACTCGACGGGTCCGGCTGGGACGCCCACGCCGGTGACGACTCCGGCCTTGTCGTAGCTGTGCCCGATGGTGACATCCGGCTGTGGCGAGGTGGCGCTCGCGCGCGTCCGGGTGGCGGTGAGCCGGTCGCCGTCATCCCAGGTCAAGTCTGCGATCGCGTCCGGCCCAGTGGCTTGGGTCATCCGCCCGAGCGGGTCGTAGTCGTAGTGGACGTTGCGCCCGTCAGCGGGTTTGACGTCGGTGAGGCGCCCGGCGGCGTCCCAGTCGTAGGTCACTGCGGCGCCGGTGCCGTCGGTCGTGCGGGCCAGGTAGCCCTCCGGGGTGAACGTCCAGGTGCTGGTCTTGCCGGAGGGTTCGGTCAGGGTCAGCGGGCGGTCGAAGGCGTCGTAGGTGTATCTCGTGATCTGGTGGGACGGGTCGTCGACGGTGAGGATGTTCCCGGCGCCGTCCCGGGTGAGGGTGGTGGTGCCCGCGTTGTCGGTGACGCTGCGCGTTCGCCCGGATGCGTCGTAGGTGTAGCCGGCGGTGGTGCCGGCGTTGTCGGTCACCTTGTTGACTCGTCCGTCCGCGTCATACCCGTAGGTCAGGGCTCTGCCCTTGGGACCTGCTGCGCCGAGCAGTCGTCCGGTGTCGGGGTCGTATGTGTAGGTGAGCACGGAGCCGTCGGCGCTCTTCTGCGTGGCCGGCTGGCCGTCCTGGGTGTAGGTGATCGTGGTGGCCGTGGCGCCGTCCGGGCCGGCGACGGTCAGCGGGTTCCCTGCAGCGTTGTACGTGTAGCTGCTCTTGCGGGCCTCCGCGTCGACCTCTTCCAGCAGGTCTCCGTTGCTGTTCCACTTGGCCGTGGAGATGTGGCCGAGTGGGTCGGTGACGGTGGTGGGGTTCCCCAACGCGTCGTAGGTGTACCTGGTGGTCAGGGTGTGCCCGTCGAAGGTGTGGTCTTCGCGGAGCAGGTCACCGTCGTCGTCGTAGGTGGAGGTGGTGGTCAGCTTTCCGGTGGCGTCGGTGAGCGTTTCCTGCCGCCCGGACTGGTCAAGGCTGAGGGTGCTGCGGGTGCCGTCGGCGTTCACCACGGCAGCCAGCCGGCCGTCCTGGTACTCCAAGGTGCGCAGGGTGTGCCCACCGTCGTCCTTGACTGAGGTGAGGTAGTGGTTGGTGTCGTACCCGTAGGTCACACCACCAGCGCCGGGGCCGGTGACGACGCTGAGGTCGCCGGCGGCGTTGAACCCATAGGTGACCTTCTCGCCGGCGGGGCCTCGGATCTCGGTGATGCGCCCGGTCAAGTCGCGCCCGTAGGTGATGCCCTTGCCGGCCGCGTCCACCAGGCCGTCAGGACCTGAGGTGAGTTTTGGCTGGGCGACCGGGGTCAGCGAGATGAGGCCCTTGGTGCGGTCGATCTCATAGATGGTGCCGTCTCGAGTGGTGAGCTTGAACTGCTTCGGGTCGAACACTGCTCCGCCGCCGAACCCGGTGTACAGGTTGCCGTCGCCGGTGAACATCAGACCGGTGTCGCCGATGGCCTCGAGCGTTCCCGTGCTACCGGGGCGGGCGACGAACCGGGCCGATGTCAGGCCGGTGAAGAAGGTGCTTCCCTCCGTGGGGACCAGGTCGAACACGTCCTGGTGGCCGTCGGGCCAGGTCACGGTGGAGTAGTGCGGGGCGGTGCTGGCGAACTTGAGCATGCAAAACACCAGTCCGCACGCGGCGGGCTCCATCTTCCAGCCGCGGTATCCCATCGGCCGGTTGACCGACACGCGGACCGAGGCGATATCGGCTTGCCACCCCGGCGCGAGGTCGCCGCGCGCCCCGGTGGCCAGAGCGAGGGTGTCATAGGTTCGGACGACGTCCACGGGGGTGGCGCCGATCCGAACCGACAGATCGCGTGCAGCACTAACGTAGCGGCCGAGCTTGAGCTGGCCGTCCACCAGAACCGACGTCGTCGACGCCTGAAGCCCGCCGCCGCTGGCTTCGGCGGCGACGGTGACCAGCCAGGTTCCGTTCGGCAGCACGCTGGGGTCCAGCGTCGCGGACACGGGCACGCTCAGGGCGCCCGACTCGCCACTGGCCGCGAGCGTCGACACGAGGTTCAGGGCCCCTGGAGGGGGTGGATTCCCGACACCTTGGGCCAGGACACGATCGGCGGCACCGACGGTGTCTGCCGGTCGGACGGTGATCCGCCACCGAGTGATGGTCTGCCCGTCGGGTGCCACCAGGTTCGCGGCCACGTTGACCGGGGAGGTGACCCGTGCCCCGTCGGTGGGAGAGGCGAGGCTGATCGAGGGACGGGGCAGGCCGGGATCCGGCACGGTCTCTTCGCCAGGCGTGGGTTCGGTGGCCGGGAGCCCCACGTTGGCTGCGACTGGCGTGATGGTCGAGTCGGTGGCGCCCGGAACGCCGGGATCGTCGCTGGGAACTGGCGGGAGGCCCGTTGCGGTGACGGTGGCCTGGTTGGTGATTGCGGTGACTGTCGAGGGGACGGCTGCGTCGACTTGGACCCAGAACGAGATCAGTGCGGTTTCGTGTCCGGGCAAGGTTGGGATGCTTGCCTGGACCCGGTCGGGTCCGCTGCCACCGGTCGAACCGCTCGTCGTGGTAAGGGTCGCGGCGTCAAGGGTGGTGTAGGGGTCGAGCGGGTCGTTGACGGCGACGTCGCTCACTGCCGTGTCTCCGGTGTTGGTCACCGCGACCTCGTACAGGATGCGTTGGGTTCCGTTCTGCACCAGGGACTGGGCTGCGGTCTTGATCAACGCCAGGCGCGCAGGTGAGAGCAGCCGGGTGACGTCGCTCTGGTCGATCGGGCCGTACGACGAGCCGCGGCTGTCCTTCCAGACGACGGACGTTTGGTGGGCAAGCGACCCGGTGGCCGCCTGTGGGACGGCGTATGTAGAGGTGAAGGTGGCCTCGGACCCAGGGGTGACCTCTGTTGGGACGTCGGGGGTGACGTCGAGCGCCGTGGCGAGGTCGCTGCTGAGGTTCATCCCGGTTGCGTTGGCGTGTCCAACGTTCATCGTCGTCATGGTCCAGCTGGCGTCGGTTCCGGTACGGACCTCCGCCGGTGAAGTCACTTTGAGGTTGAGCACCGGCAGCACGCGCGTCACTGCGCTGAGGCTCTGGTCGGTGAGGATGAGACCGACGGTTGCCTGGGCGGAGGCGTTTGACGTTGCGAGCAGCTTGTTGTTGTCCACGGCGCGCAACCGGGCGAGGTAGCTGCTCGCCGTCTCGTCCTTGCCGCGGTCTGCCACGGCCGGGATCGCCGACTCCGCCGCCAGGGTCACGCCTTGGCCGGGGCTCAGCCGCGACAGTGCCGGGGTCGTCGCGGCGGTGAAGGTGCGGATCGCGGAGCCGACCGTGCTGAGGTTGACGTTGACGTCGGTGGCGTCGGCGCTCTGCTCACGGTAGGCCGCCAGAAGGTCATCTCCGTTGGACAGCTGTCGGACGGCGGCCTCGACCGGGCTCGTGAGCGCCGCCGCGCGCACTCGAAGACCGCTGGTGCGGGTGGGGTCTTCGAGTTCGGCGATCATCTCCGGATCGAGGTAGGTCGTTCCCCGGTACGCCCATGCGAGTAGGCCTCGGGGTCCGGCGCTGCCACCCTGGATTGCGTCCAGCCCGGGGAAGATTGCACTCGGGGACTCGATGGGATGCACCGCGAACTGAACGTTCGGCAGGTCCACCCAGTCCCGGCTGACCGCGTCGAGCCGCTGCAGAACCAGGTCGGCGCCAGTGGCGGTGACGGTGCTGGCGGTCAGGTTTTCGACTCCGATGACTCCCGTGACGACCAAGGCGGCCTTGTCGTTGGTGAGACGGACGGTGTGGGTGACCGGTTGCCCGGGCAGGGCGGTGCTGCCGTTTGCGGGGTCGGTCGTCAGGCTCAATGACAGGTGTGGCACCAGCAGTGGTGGCAACGTCGTGGGCGCCCCCTGAGCGCAGCCGGATGCGGTGATCGTCAGGTTCTGCGCTGAGATCTGCACGCGGTCAGCGAGCAACCCACAGAAGAAGCTGTCACCGGAGCCAGCAAGGTTGATGCCGCCGTGCTCGGTGAAGGTGTAGCCGACGAACCTGGAGCTGGACGTGGAGAACTTGATGGCGTCGTCAACCGTGGACGATGAGGCGAACAGCAACCCGTCGATGAACGGGTCGAATCGTGCACTGCTTCCGGAGACCTGAATGGGGCCCTCCGCCACGATGGTGGCGCGGCCAGCGAGAGAGTGCCCGGTCAGCCGGACCGCACAGTTGGCGTAGTAGAGGCCGTCGTCGAGGTTCTGTTCGTCGACCTGCCACGCGCCGCCGGTGGTGCAGGCAGCGGTCATGTCATGGAAAGCTGACCCTGCCGCCGTGGCGGCCCGCCCACCGGGCCGATAGTCGGCCAGGACGTAGCGGATCGGGAACTGTTCTACCGCAACCTTTTTGGCTGCCGGAGTGAAGGTCGCACCACCTCCGGCGAGGTCGAGCGCCCCGACGAACTCCGTGGACCCGACGAACGTCTTGTCGCTGCCCCTGATGCGCAGATCCCCGTTGGTGTGGACCCGTCCGGAAACGACCACTTTGGAGGCTGTCCAGTTGACGGCCGAAGCAGCCGTGGTGCTGTTGGCCCACAAAGCGACCGGTTCCACGATCTCCAAGGACGTTCGGCCCGTCACCACGGCCCCGTCATCGTCGGTAACAGTCATCGTCACCGGGTAGTTCCCCGGCTTCGGGTAGGAGTGCGCCGCCAAGACGCTCGCCCACCCGGCACCGGCGGCGTCAACGTTGGCCGGCGCCGCTGGCGTACCGTCGCCCCAGTCGACGACGGCCGTGTGAGTGTCCAGGAAGCCTGCGTCCGTTACTGACGCGTTCAGGACCGCGGCCCCGCGCGCGTACGCGGGCTTGTTGCTGAGGGTGAGCGCCGGATTAGCGTTGATGACCGTGACAGTGACCGCGTCCGACGAGGTGTGACCGCCGTCGGACACCTCAAGAGTGAAGGTGTAGCTGCCATCGTCAGGGGCACCGAACGTCGGTGTGGCTGAGGTGGGGTCCGAGAGCGCGATCGGTGGGCCAGTGTGGGAGGTGACGGCCCAGGAGTAGGTCAAGGGGTTACCGTCGGGATCTATCGAGGCGCTCCCGTCGAGGCGTACGACGCTGCCTTCGGGAACCTGCTGGTCTGGACCCGCTGCCGCACTGGGCGTCTGGTCCGGTACCGGCGTGATCCCACCCTGGAAATCGAAGACGTTGTCGTTGTAGTCCCGGTCACCGCCACCAAACAGGTCCTCGAAACCGACCACAGCGTGCCCTTCGCCCTGGAAATCCACCACGGCGTGGGCAAGTCCATCACCGTTCCTGGACCCGGGCCCCATACGGAACTCGCTACCGGTGTTGAGGACCTTGGTGCCGAAGACCAGCTCAGTACCGGCGGCAACAGGTTCGAGGTCGACCACCTTGCCCACGTCGCGGTTCGTCGCCAGGCGACGCGCCGGTCCGGGTTCGAACAGCCACAGCTCACTGGTGTACCCGGCGCTGGCGGGCAGCACAGTGACCGTGACCGGGACGCCGGTGGAGTACAGCTGTCCGCCGATAACCGGCGCGGCCGACGCCGGCAGCGCGACGAACGGGGTCAGTGCAAGCAGGAGACTCGTCACCGCGACAAACGTGATGGCGCGAACCCGTCGAACTCGGATCTGGACCCAACGACCGTTGAACCCGAGTCCGAAACCTTTGGTCCGCCGCATGGCAGCCCCCGTTTGTAGTTTGGCATCTGCTGTTTGTGAACCTAGAACCACCCAGGCCGACAGTCTCCGGCTTTACCCAGTCTTGACAATCTTGACCAAGTCTTGGCAATCGGCGAGCCGAATGGGGTGCTCCGAGCAAACCGCCCGAAAAGTCCTTCCCCTCAGGGCAGTTCGCGGCAACGATGACCCTTACGGTGGGGGTTCGAAGCGAGCCCTCCGTCTACGACGTCCCCACCGACACGCGTCAAGGGATCACTCAGCCAGCGGACGCGCTCCCGCCGAGAATGGCCAACGACATGCCGACGATGCGAGCCGTGCGTGGGAAGTCGGCATCAAAAGGTGGACCCTTCGGATCAGGCTTCAGTCCTTGGAAAGTCCTTGACAGGTTCGTTTCCCACCGCCACTGGTCAACGGTCGTCAACGCCATACCCGCAGGTCAGAGCGATATGCCCATCACCGTCAAAGATCCTCAATCATGCGGGGAGAGTTCGAGATGTACTACGACATCTAGCAAGCTCCGGCGCTGAACGCCGGATTCCTCACTGCTGCAACGCTTTGCGAACCGGGACCCCACTGTGGGGTCCGGGTTCGCGCTGTTTTGGCACAAGCGGCCGCCCGGCTTGGCCCTCCGGCCGCTGTGGGCGCGCGAGGGGTTTCAGGACGCAGCAGTTCACACCTCACCCAGTGTCGAGAGGTCCGGGGGCGATCCCTTCTGCGCTGGCACGAGGGCCGATAACGTTGATGTATGGCTGCCACGACTCCCACGACGGGCACCGCACATCACTGCCTGGCCGGGCACGAGGTGGTGCTCCTGCTGGAGACCGACCAGCGCCAGGGGCTGACGGCAACGGAGGCTGAAGACCGGCTGGCCCGCTTCGGGCCCAACACGCTCCCGCACCTGAAGACGGCCGGGCCGCTGTGGCGGTTTCTGCTCCAGTTCCACAACCCGCTCGTCTACATCTTGCTGGCCGCCGGCGTGACCACTCTGGCCCTCGGCGAGATGGTGGACGCCAGCGTCATCTTTGGCGTGGTGCTGATCAACTCGGTCATCGGGTTCGTTCAGGAGTCGAAGGCCGAGGCGGAGCTCGATGCGTTACGGGCGATGGTGCGAACCGAGGCACGGGTGGTCCGCGACGGGCAGGCCCGGACCGTCGCGTCCGACGAGCTGGTGCCCGGGGACCTGGTCCGGATCGAAGCCGGAGACAAGGTGCCGGCGGACCTCCGGCTGCTGGAGCATGCCGAGCTGCAGGTCGACGAGTCGGCGCTGACCGGTGAGTCAGTCCCTGTGGTCAAGGACGGGGTGGCACTGCCGACTGACACTGCTGTCGCAGATCGCCGGAACATGCTGTACTCCGGCACGTTGGTCACCCACGGCACCGGGTCGACGATCGTGGTGGCGACCGGTGCCCAGACCGAGCTGGGTGAGATCCACCGGCTGGTCGGCGCTGCCGAGGTGTTGGCCACACCGCTGACCCGCAAGCTGACCGCCTTCAGCAAGGTGCTGACCGTGGTCATCCTCGCCCTGGCGGTGGTGACTTTCACCGTTGGTGTGTTGCGTGGCGAGAAGGCGGCAGAGATGTTCACCGCGGCCGTTGCGCTGGCGGTCGGTGCTATCCCCGAGGGACTGCCGGCCGCGGTGACCATCACCCTGGCCATCGGGGTTGGGCGGATGGCCCGGCAACGGGCTGTGATCCGGCGGCTGCCCGCGGTGGAGACCCTCGGCAGCACCACGGTCATCTGTACGGACAAGACCGGCACGCTCACCGAGAACCAGATGACCGTTCGGCAGCTGTGGACGCCGAACGGCAGCTTCGCGCTGAGCGGATCCGGCTATGGCCCGGAGGGTCAGCTCGTCGACGCCGGTGGTCTGGCCGTCGAGGCCGCGGCCGACGAGGCGCTGCGCTGGAGCCTGGTGGCCGGAGCCCGCTGCAACGACGCCCGGCTGGCGCAGGAAGACGGCTGTTGGCACGTGGTCGGCGACCCGACCGAAGGGGCTCTGCTTGTTGCCGTGGTCAAGGCCGGTCTGGACCTGGGCGAGCTACGCAGCACGTTGCCTCGGGTATCGGCGATCCCGTTCAGCTCCGAACGCCAGTTCATGGCGACCTCACACCGGGACGGTGCTACCGGCGCATCGCTGGTGTTGGCCAAAGGTGCTGCCGAGCGCATCGTGGATCTGTGCGGGACCCAGATGGGGTCCTCGGGTGCGCCGCAGCCGATCGATCCCGAGGTCATCCTGTCTGCGGCGGAGTCGATGGCAGCCCACGGCTTGAGGGTGCTCGCCACCGCTATGCTCCCCGTCGATGAGGCCGCTGAGCTTACTGACGACAGGCTGTCCGGTGCGCTCGTCTTCACCGGCCTCCAGGCACTGCTTGACCCACCCCGTGCGGCAGCCACGGCGGCCGTGGCTGCCTGTCACGGCGCCGGAATCGACGTCAAGATGATCACCGGTGACCACGTCGGCACGGCCAGGGCCGTCGCCGAGCAGGTCGGGGTCATCCCCGCGGGACGAGACGGCGCGGTCGTGACCGGAGCTGATCTCGCTCAGCTCGAGGACGTCGCCTACGCGGCCACAGTCGAGCAGGCGGGTGTGTTCGCCCGGGTCTCACCGGAGCAGAAGCTACGTCTGGTCGAGGCGCTGCAGGCATGCGGACACGTGGTCGCGATGACCGGCGACGGAGTCAACGACGCCCCCGCGCTGCGCCAGGCCGACATTGGCATCGCCATGGGCCGTGCCGGCACCGAGGTCGCCAAGGAAGCCGCCGACATGGTCCTGACCGACGACGACTTCGCCACCATCGAGGGCGCCGTCGAAGAGGGCCGCGGCGTCTTCGACAACCTCACCAAGTTCATCGTGTGGACCCTGCCGACGAACATGGGTGAAGGCCTGGTGATCCTGGTCGCGATTCTCTTCGGAAATGTGTTGCCGATCCTGCCGGTTCAGATCCTGTGGATCAACATGACCACCGCGGTGGCGCTGGGGCTGATGCTCGCCTTCGAGCCAAAGGAACCGGGAATCATGACCCGGCCACCGCGTGACCCCCGACGCCCGCTGCTCACCGGGGCGCTGGTCACCCGCATCCTGCTGGTCTCCGCACTGCTGGTCGGCGGTACCTGGTGGCTGTTCAACTGGGAGCGCAGCAACGGCGCCCCGCTGGCTGAGGCCCGTACCGTCGCGCTCAACCTGTTTGTGGCCGTCGAGACCTTCTACCTGTTCAGCTGTCGCTCGCTCACCCAGCCCGCGTGGCGCGTCGGCCTGTTCAGCAACCGCTGGATCCTTGGTGGTGTTGCCATCCAGGCGGCCGGACAGGCCGCCATGACGTACCTGCCCGCCATGAACACGCTATTTCGCACGGCTCCGATCCCATTCGAGGCCTGGCTTCGGATCCTCGCAGTGGCCCTCCTGGCATCTTTCGTCGTCGCGATCGACAAGAGACTTCGGCACTCGGCCATGTGACCCATATCGACGCGGGGGCAAGGTCAGGTCCGCTGAGACGACTTTCGCTCACCGAGAAACGCCCGGCTCAGCCCCACCACAAGGATGGTGACATCGGATGTCCGGCTACTGGTTCGACATAGCCCTTATTGGTCTCCTCATGCTTCTCAACGCCGTCTTCGCGGGTAGCGAGATGGCACTGATCTCGCTGCGAGGAGGCCAGCTCACGGCGCTGGAGCGTGAAGGCGGCCAGCGCTCGATGCGCCTGGTGCGGCTTGCTCGCGACCCCAACCGTTATCTCGCAACGATCCAGATCGGGATCACGTTGGCCGGTTTCCTTGCCTCGGCCACCGCTGCCGTCTCCCTGGCCGAGCCCCTGGTCCCGAGGTTGGGCGTTCTCGGTTCCGCTGCTGAGCCCGTCGCGGTCGCCGGCGTGACGCTTGTCTTGACGTTCTTCATCCTCGTCCTGGGCGAGCTGGCCCCCAAGCGCCTCGCGATGCAGAAGGCGCTTCCCTGGGCGCTGAGGGCAGCCAAGCCGCTGGACCTGCTCTCCTCGTTCTCCCGACCGGCGGTGGCGCTTCTGGGCGCCTCGACCAACCTCATGGTGCGACTGCTCGGCGGACGACTGGACGCGCCGGCCGAAGAGCTGACCCAGCAGGAGCTGCGCGACCTCGTCACCAGTCACGCGAGCCTTAACCCAGATCAACGGGAGATCATCAGCGGTGCACTCGAGCTCCAGAAGCGGATGCTACGAGAGGTACTTGTGCCGCGGGGCTCCGTGTTCTTCTTGCGGGGCGAGGTAACAGTCGGTGAGGCCCGCATCTCGATGGCCGATGCGGGTCACTCCAGGGCCCCGGTCACACGGAGCAACCACCTTGACGACGTCGTGGGTGTCGTGCACTGGGCTTCGCTCATCTCCGGTGACGACGATCGGGTGGAGAACGTGGCCACCCCTGCCATGGTGCTGCCGGACACCGCCCGCATCTCGGACGCGCTCCACCAGTTCAGAGTCGAACACCAGCAGATGGCAATCGTGATAGACGAGCACGGATCCGTTGACGGCATTGTCACCCTCGAGGACCTTCTCGAGGAGATCGTCGGAGAGATCTACGACGAAACCGACACCGACGTCATCGGCATCGCCCCGGCTGCAGACGGCTCCCTGATACTGCCAGGCACCTTCCCGATCCATGACCTGGTCGACCTGGGCGTGCAGGTCGAGATCACCAGGCCCGGGGACTACGCGACCGTCGCGGGAATCGTGTTGGAACACCTGGGCCGGATACCCACGATTCCCGGAGACATCGTCGAGCTCGAGGGCTGGACCATCGAGGTGCTCGCAGTCGCCCACCATGCGGTGACACAGGTGCGGCTGCGGCCGAGCACTGGCAGGCCTGGCGACCTACGGCCCGCTGACCCGCAGTGATGCGGTCAGCGGGCCAGGTGTCTGGTGCGCGTCCTAGGGTTGAGCGCATGTCCGCCCTGCTTGGTCACCGCCAGTCCCATCTGTTCGCACTGAACCTGTTCGCACTGAGCCTCGACCTGCCACGCGCCACTGAGAGCTCATGACCGACCGCCGCCGACCACCGACCGCGACGTACCGCCTCCAGCTGCGCCCGGAGTTCGACTTCGACGACGCCGCGGCTGTGCTGCCCTACCTCCACGCCCTCGGTGTCTCGCACGTCTACCTCTCCCCCGTGCTGCAGGCCGCCCCGGGCTCGACGCACGGCTACGACGTGGTCGACCATTCGCACCTCAACGATGACCTGGGCGGAGCCGCGGGTTTCGAACGGCTATCAGACGTCGCCTCCGGGTTGGGTATGGGCATCGTGGTCGACGTCGTGCCCAACCACATGGCAGTGCCGACACCGATCTCTCTCAACGCGGCGCTCTGGTCGGTGCTGCGCTCCGGCCCTGCATCGCCGTATGCCCGGTGGTTCGACGTCGACTGGGCCGCGCAGGAGAGGTCGGTGCTCATGCCGATTCTCGGGCGGCGGATCGGCGAGGTGGTCGCTGACGGCGAGATCACGCTGGACCATAGCGGTGACGAGCCGGTGCTGCGGTATTTCGACCACGTCTTCCCTGTTCGGCCAGGCACGCTGGACCTGCCGCTACCCGAGCTGCTGGACCGTCAGTTCTACCGACTCGCGCACTGGCGGGTCGGCGACGAGGAGCTGAACTACCGGCGATTCTTCGACGTCGACACGCTCGTCGGGGTGCGCGTCGAGGACGAGCAGGTATTCAACGAAACCCACGCAGTGCTGCTGGGGCTCGTGGCCGAAGGCCGGGTTCACGGCCTGCGAATCGACCATCCCGACGGTCTCGCCGATCCGCGCGGCTACCTTGCACGCCTGAGAGCGGCCTCGGGCACGTGGGTCGTGGTCGAGAAGGTTCTTGAGGGTGACGAGGAGCTTCCCGCCGACTGGCCCTGCGCGGGCACGACCGGCTATGAAGCACTGTTGCAGGTCGGTGGCGTCCTGCTCGACCCTGCGTCGGAGCCCCCGCTCACCGATTTTTACTGCGACCTGACCGGCGAGCCTGCCGACTTCGAGGTCGTCGTCGACGAGGCCAAGCGGTTCATCATCGAACACGGGCTCCAGGCCGAAGTCGTCCGACTTGTCGAGGTCGCAGCAACGATCTGCCACAACCACCTCGCCCTGCGAGACCACACCCGCCAAGGCCTGCATGATGCCATCGTCGAGCTGCTCGTCGCTATGCCGGTGTACCGCGCATACGTCGTCCCCGGCGAGCCGGCGCCCGACGAGTCGCAACGGATCGTGCGGGCAGCAGCGGCAGTAGCCTCCGAGGGTCTGACCGAGGATCGTCAGGACACCCTCGGCCTCGTCGTCGAGCTTGCTCTCGGTGCCCACGGCCGCGGCGAGCACCGGGACGAGTTCATGGTGCGCTTCCAGCAGACCTGCGGCCCGGTCATGGCCAAGGGGGTCGAGGACACAGCCTTCTACCGCTGGGTGCGGTTCGCCTGTCTCAACGAGGTCGGCGGGAATCCCGCGCGCCTCGGGGTCACGATCGACGAGATGCACACCTGGTGCGGCCGCCGGCTCGCCACGTGGCCGGACTCGATGACCACGCTGTCGACCCACGACACCAAACGCAGCGAGGATGTTCGGGCACGTCTGGCCGTCCTCTCCGAGCTCCCGCAGGAGTGGGCTCACCAGGTCATGGCGTGGAGTGAGGCCACCGCAGCAGTGCGGCCGCCGGCGTTGGACGCCAACGCCGAGTACCTCATCTGGCAGACCCTCGTCGGCACCTGGCCGATCAACGAAGAGCGCCTCACCGCGTACATGGAGAAGGCAACCCGCGAGGCCAAGCTCCGCACGACCTGGACCGAGCCGGACCAGAAGTATGACGAGGCGGTGCGCGTCTTCGTGCACGCGGTGCTGGACGACCCCGGCATCACCACCGGCGTCGCGAGCTTCGTCAACCGGCTTGCACCCGCGTGGCGGTCGAACGTGCTGGCGCAGAAGCTCCTGGCCCACACCATCCCCGGGGTGCCAGACATCTACCAGGGATGCGACCTCACCGACCTGTCACTGGTCGACCCCGACAACCGCCGCCCGGTCGACTACGGGGCAAGACGTGACCGGCTGGCCCGGCTCGATGCCGGCGAGGCACCCCGCGACCTCGACGACGAGAAGCTGCTCGTCGTCTCGTGCTCCCTGCGGCTACGCCAGGCACACCCCGAGTGGTTCGGCGCCGGCTCGACGTACCAGCCGCTGCCCTGCACCTCGCCGCATACCGTGGCATTCGTGCGCTCCGGAGAAGTCGTGGCCGTGGCCGCCCGGCTGTCTCTGGGGCTGGGCGGGGCGGGCGACGACACTGTGGCGTTGCCTGAGGGTGAGTGGCAGGACCTGCTCACCGGCTCGACATACGAAGGTCGAAGCAGGATCAGCGACCTCCTCGGCGAGCTACCAGTGGCTCTGCTGGTCCGCGCGGACCAGGAAGGGTTGGTTCTGTCGACGTGACGCTCCTGCAGGTGTGGGCCCCGGCGGCTCGGTCGGTGACCGCGTTGCTCGACGGGGCGACGGTGCCCCTCGTGGCTGGTGAGGGCGGGTGGTGGCGTGCCGTCGCACCGTCCGCCGTGCATGGCACCGACTACGCCTTTGTCCTCGACGGGGACACCACTGCACTGCCCGACCCGCGCTCGCAATGGCAGCCGTATGGCGTCCACGGCACCTCCCGGGTCTATGACCAGGAAAGGTTTGACTGGTCCGACGGCAGCTGGCGCGGGGTCGTGCTGCAGGGTTCGGTGTTCTACGAGCTGCACATCGGCACGTTCACGCCCGAGGGGACTCTTGACTCAGCCGTGGAGCGACTCGATCACCTGGTCTCGTTGGGGGTGGACATGGTCGAGCTGATGCCAGTGGCTGCGTTCCCGGGCCGACACGGCTGGGGCTACGACGGGGTCCACCCCTATGCCGTGCACGAGCCGTACGGCGGCCCCGACGCGCTCAAGCGGTTCGTCGATTCCTGTCATGCCCGGGGCCTGGGCGTCTGCCTGGACGTCGTCTACAACCACCTCGGGCCGTCCGGCAACTACCTGCCGCGGTTCGGGCCGTACTTCAGCGACAAACACCAGACGCCGTGGGGGTGGGGCGCCAACCTCGACGACGAGGGTGCCTTCGAGGCGCGGCGCTGGATCGTCGACAACGCAGTGATGTGGCTGCGCGACTACCACGTCGACGCTCTGCGCCTCGATGCCGTACATGCCCTGGCCGACGACTCCCCGGTGCACCTGTTGACCGAGCTGTCGCGCACGGTCGACGCCCTCTCCTGTGAGGTGCGCCGGCCGCTGACGCTGATCGCGGAGTCGGATCTCAACCAGCCGCTGACCATTACGCCCGTAGAGTCGGGGGGATACGGCATGACGGCGCAGTGGAACGATGACTTCCACCACGCGGTCCACGCCCTGCTCACCGGAGAAGGCCAGGGCTACTACGGGGACTTCGCCGCGGACCCCTATGCCGCCCTCCAACGGACGCTGACCGGTGCCTTCTTCCACGCCGGGACCTACTCGTCCTTCCGGGAAACAGACTGGGGCACCCCTGTCGACCGTGCCCGGATTCAGGGCTGGCGTTTCCTCGGCTACACGCAGACCCACGACCAGGTCGGTAACCGCGCGGTGGGCGAACGGCTTTCGGGACTCGTCTCCCCCGGGCTGGCCCGGGTGGCGGCCGCGCTCGTGCTGACCTCACCCTTCACACCACTGTTGTTCATGGGTGAGGAGTGGGCGGCCTCCACTCCGTGGCAGTACTTCACCTCCCATGAGGAGCCGGACCTCGCCGAGGCGATCCGGATGGGTCGGCGCCGTGAGTTCGCCAGCCACGGCTGGGTGGAGGACGACATCCCCGACCCTCAGGACCCGTCGACAGTGGCGGTGTCGACCCTGGACTGGGCCGAGCTGTCGACACCGCGGCACGTGAGCATGTTGTCCTGGTACCGCTCTCTTTTGGACCTGCGCCGGGCCGAGCCCTACCTGTCGGACCCGCGGCTCGACCGGGTATCGGTGACCTACGACGCCGTGGACCGCTGGGTTGTGGTCACGCGCGGGTCGCTGCGGGTGATCTGCAACCTCGCCTCCGGAGCGCAGGTCGTGCCGCTGGATACCGACGTCGTGTCGGTGTTGCTGACGTCGTGGGACGGCATCCTGGAGATCTCCCCGCCGGAACTGCCTTCGGAGTCGGTCGCCGTCGTCCGCGTGGCAAGCTCGGACGCCTGACAGCCTGGCAACGTCGCGCCGCTCTGGGCCTCAGGGACTGGCCGAGCGGCGGCGGCAGCATTGGGGAAGCAGCGTGGGGGGACGCAGAAGGCCAGAGCCAACGCGCGGGCTCTGGCCTCGGGGCGGTGACGGTTACGTCTGGTCGCGGATCGGTCGTGGGGCTGGCTCGATCACGTCAATCAGGCGTCGGCTCTTGTATTCGATCTCGCGGACTCGCGCGCGCGCAATTTGCCCGGCAATGGTCGGAAACATGTTGGACAACACGATAAATCGCTCTTCTTTCAATCGTCGTGGCGGTGGGCATCTGCCCTATCTAAGGGTATCTGGTCTTTAGCAGGTGAAATGACCAATGAACAGGGGACCAGGGTTGATCTTGGTCACACTGACGCTCGTGGGCACACTGACGCTCTGGGCGGCTCGGCTGGGGCGAGTCCGTCCTGACCACGCACTTTGTGGGATCTCACTGCCACGCGCCCGGCATAGCCTGATTGACCCACAACCTGGTCAAGGAGGATCACCTATGCCCGAGTTCATGGACGTCCACCGAGGAATGGTCGGCATCACCGCCGACGGCTTGCTCGAGGCTCACAACGCCGATCTCGCCATTCAGGATGAGGAAGGCGTCGACTTCAAGCAGGCGTGGGCTGACCCCGAAAGTGGTGTCGTCTACTGTCTGTCCGAGGCAGCCTCGGCCGAGGCCGTTCAGCGCATTCACACCAAGGCCGGCCACCCGTACGACGAGATCCACGAGGTGCCCCTGAAGGTGTGAGGAGGCCCTCGCCGACGAGAACACGGCAGACATCACACGGCATACGTCCCTTTGGGCTATTCCGGAACCCGTTGCTCAGGAGCATGCTCGAAATAGCCGAGTTCCAGCCACCAGCAATGGAGGACGTCATGAAGGCTCGTGTTGGGGACCGCATCATCCTCGCTGGTACAAGGGTCGATGACCCCGTGCGCGACGGTGAGGTGCTGGAGGTCAAGGGCAGCGAGGGCAGCGCGCCGTACACAGTCAGATGGAGCGACGGGCACATCGGTCTGGTCTACCCCGGTCCGGGTGCGGTGATGAGGGTGGAGAGCGGGACCGACGAGTCAGGGCGTCCGGCGGCCGGCATACAGGAGGCCACCAAGACGTGGCGGGTGCAGGTCTCCGTGGTGGAGACCGGCGACAGCACGCGCGCCACCGCCATGCTCGTCTCGGATGTCACCGGCGAGCTCAGCGCGCAGGGCGATAGCCACCGCAGCCCGCAGGACGACCCGAAATCCACGATCGGCGACGAGGTAGCCGTGGCGCGAGCCCTTCGGCACCTGGCCGACTCTCTGTTGGCACGGGCAGAGTTGGACATCGAGGCGGCCACTGGCACCGACACCTACGTGCGCCCGCTGTAACAGAGATCGACCAGAGCCCTCGGGGTCGAGTGGGTATGCAGAACAGGCCTTTCGGGGACCGCTCGGTCAGGTCTCAGGAGTTGTATGCCGTGTCGACGGCCGCGCGCAGAGCGGCGCGAGGCCAACGCAGCGCAACGACGCCGATCGCTAGCAGGCTTCCGATCGCACAGATCGCCACGGCCGCTGACGGCGAGGTGACCTCGGCCAAATAGCCCGAGACCAGGAACGCGACGCCGGTGGAGGCCACGGAGAGGGCACCGGCCAGGCCGAAGACCCTGCCGCGCATCTCGGCGGGAATGACGAGCGAGAGGGTCGACTGCAGAGGCAGCATGAACGCCTGCAGAACCCCGGACCCGAACCACAACAGCCAGGTGATCGACACCGGCGGAGCGAACACAGTCACCAGGAGAGGCAACGGCATCAGCAGCGCCATCACGATCATCCGGGAGTTCTGGCGCTCGGGCTGCCACCGCCCGACGATCACCAAACCAACCACGGCACCCAGGATCGGGGCCGCCATGAGCAGACCGCCAAGGCTCGCCAACCCGGATGGGTCCTTTGACGATGCATAGGCGATGGCCACGGCCTCCGGCGCGGTGGTCGCCCATACGGCGCAAAGACTCAGCGCCAGCAGATGGACCAGTACCGGGTGGCGGAACAGATAGCCGGCACCTTCGCCTATGTCGCGAAAGAACCCGATGATGCCCGCGCTCGGCGTGCCGCGGATGGGTTGAACCCTGACCACCAACGCGATGACCAGAGCCGAGATGAGGAAGGTGGCGAGGTCGAACCACAGCGCCCCGTCGGTCCCCACCCATGCCACCACCAGGCCACCGACGCCAAGCCCGATAGCCTGGTTGACCTGATCGCTCAAAGTGCCCAGGCCCAGCGCGCGGGCGTACAGCCAGCGATCGACAAAAAGGTCGGTCATCAAGATCTGGCTGGCGGGGACGGCCGGCCCACCCGCGAGCTCGAGCAGGAACAGCAGGCCGAACAACGTCCACAGGGGCACATCGATGCTCACCATGGCGATCAGCGCGGCCACGAGCACTGCCCGCGTCAGGTGCGAGGCGATCAGCACATTCTTGTAAGGGATGCGGTCGGCGATGGGGGCGAGGAGACTGCGTCCGAAGATGGTGGGCAACAGACTGACGGCGAAGATCCCAGCAGCCGCCAATGGCGAGCCGGTCCGTTTGAACACGTAGGCAGCGATCGTCACCCGCGCCAGATAGTCCCCCCACGTGGACAATGCCGCAGCCAGGAAGATCGCAAGGTAGCCGCGAGTCCGGAAGACATCGGAGTAAGAGGGCATGGCATGTCGCTCGTTCGAGTCCTCCCCCCGCATGTTCATCGTTGTGACGCTACCTTTCTATTGCGACTCGTAAAAGTTGAAATTGACAGCGACCCGCGCCCGACGGGCCAGACGCCGGTAGGCCTCGGCTAGTTTGTCCCCTTCACCGGCCTCGCGTCCCACAATCCGGCCAATTCCGTCTGCATCTCTCAGATCGCTGGGAAGCGCGTCAACTGGTCGACCGCGCCACAGCACGGAGGCGTTTCGCAGCGAGGAGGCAAATGCCCATGCACGTGACATCGTCTCCACGTCCGCGGGTGGCACCAGTCCAGCCTCAGCGCCGGCAGCCAAGGCTGCCAGGGTCCCCGTGGTGCGAAGTCCAGGGACCTCAAAGGCATGGCGAAGCTGGATGAGCTGAGCCGTCCACTCGACGTCGGAGAGCCCGCCAAGCCCCAGTTTGAAGTGCGTCTTGGGATCTGCGCCCCGCGGCAGACGCTCTGCCTCCATCCGCGCCTTGAGCGTGCGGATCTCTCGTATGCCGTGCGCTGAGACTCCGCCCTCGGGCCACCGGATCGGGCGGATCAGGTCGCAGAACGCACGCCCGAGGTCGGAGTCACCGGCCACCGGCGCCGCACGCAGCAGCGCTTGCGCCTCCCAGGTGAGCGACCAACGCTCGTAGTAGGCGGCGTAGCCCGCGAGCGTGCGCACCAGCGGACCCGCCTTGCCCTCAGGGCGCAGGTCGGGGTCGACAATCATCTGGGGGTCCGGCCCCGCGAGCCCCAGCAGCCGTAGCACCTCCTGGACGACCGACGTGGCCTGCTTCTGGGCATCGGTCTCATCGACGCCTTCATCGGCCTGGTGAACGAACATGACGTCCGCATCCGAGCCGTAGCCCATCTCGCCTCCGCCGAGGCTGCCCATGCCCACGACGAGGAGTCGGGTGCGCAGCGGCGTGTCGAGGTCGGCTTCCACCCCCCTGATCGCGATGTCGAGCGCGGACTGAAGGATCGCCGAAGTCAGGTCGGCCAGCGCCGCGCCAACCCCGGAGAGATCCAGGACGCCGCTGAGGTCGGCCACAGCGATACGGAAGAGCTCCTGACGTCGAACGACACGCGCAGCCGTGATCGCATCGTCCGGCTTGGCCTTGCGACCGATGGCTGACCTCATCGTGGCCAGGATCGCCTCCCGGCTGCGTGGGGCCAAACCTCCGATGTCACCAAGAATGGAAACGGACTCGGGCGCGCTGGTGAGCAGGTCTGCGGCGTAACGGCTTCGGGCCAAGATGTGAGCGAGACGCTCGGCGGCACTGCCCTCGTCACGGAGCATCTTGAGGTACCAGTGGGACGCGCCCAGGGACTCGCTGATCCGCCGGAATGACAACAGACCGGCGTCTGGGTCCGCCTCGTCAGCGAACCACCCGAGCATGACCGGCAGCAACGTCCTCTGGATCGCAGCCCTCCGGCTGAGCCCGACGGTGAGTGCTTCAAGGTGTCGCATGGCCCCTGCGGGATCGCGAAAACCCAACGCCGCCAAGCGTTCTCGCGCGGCTTCGGGAGTGAGCCGCGCTTCGGTGCTGCTGAGCCTCGCGGATGCGGTCAGCAACGGGCGGTAGAACAGCCGCTCATGGAGTCGGCGAACCTCGCGGGCCTGTTGCTGCCACTGGGCGACCACCGCCCGAGCAGGCTCGCTGCGGTGACCGACAGCGCGGCCCAACCGTCGCAGATCCGACTCCGCTGTGGGCATCAGATGGGTGCGGCGCAGCCGGAACAGCTGGATTCGGTGCTCCAGGGTTCGCAGCAGCCGGTACGACTCGTCCAGAACGGCGGCATCATCACGGGCCACGTATCCGCCCTTGGACAGCGCCGACAATGCCTCCAACGTCGTTCCGGAGCGCAATGTCAGATCGGTGCGACCATGGACGAGTTGCAGCAGCTGGACACTGAACTCCACGTCGCGCAGCCCACCCGGCCCCAGCTTTAGTTGGCGCGCAGACTCTGCAGCCGGGACATTCGTCTCGACTCGTCGACGCATCGCCTGGACGTCCTCGACGAAGTGGTCACGACCGGCCGCTTGCCAGACGAGAGGGCTTATGGCGTCCAGGTATTCGCGGCCGAGCCCGACATCGCCAGCAACGGTCCTCGCCTTGAGCAGAGCCTGGAACTCCCACGTCTTGGCCCACCGCTCGTAGTACTGCAGATGGCTGGCAACCGTTCGCACCAGGGGCCCGTTCTTGCCCTCAGGGCGCAGGGCGGCATCCACGGGCCAGAGGGTGCCCTCGGCCGTGTTCGCCGAGCACGCCCGCATCAGAGCTGTCGCCAGCTGGGTGCCCACGTTGAGCGCGGCCGTATCGTCGGAGGCGCAGCCGTCGGCTGGCTCGGCGGGTTCGGCTACGAAGATGACGTCGACGTCAGAGACGTAATTGAGCTCACGTCCCCCGCACTTGCCCATGCCGATCACGGTGAACCTGCAGCTGGCCGCTTCAGCTCCGACCTCGGCACGGGCGATCACCAGGGCGGCCTCCAGGGCGGCTGCAGCCAGGTCCGCCAGCGCCGCTGCGGTGGGAGGCAGTTCGTCGACCGCCTTGTCCGCAGTCAGATCCAGCGCCGCGATCCCGAGCAGGTGGCGGCGGTAGGCGACCCGCAGGGCGTCATACCCAGCGGCCGTTCCTGCATCGGTTATGGCCTTGGTCACTGCGCCGACCAAGTCTTCGCGGCGCTGTTCACCGCTCTGGCGCCGTGCTTCGGTGACGCAACGCCACTGAGCAGGATGCGTCACCAGGTGATCGCCGAGTGCGGAAGAAGCCCCGAGCACCGCCAGAAACCGGTCACGTCCCGGGCCGGTGTGGCGCAGGGCGGCAGTCAGCTCTCCGCCGTGGTTCTCGCCACGATCGGCCTTCTCGACCTCCCACCTGCCCAGCGACTCCATCACCCGCACGAGTCCGATCAGGGCAAGATCGGGGTCGGCAACCCGGCTCAACGCATCAGCCAGGCCGTCACCGAAGACGTCGTCAAGCGGATCGGTCAGCCCGGCCACGGCAGGGTCCTTCAGCAGCGTGTCAGCGCGAGCGGGATCGGCAAACCCCAGCCGTGCCAGCCGACCCGCCCGACTCGACCTCGGCGGCCTGACGGATGCGTTCACCCACACAACCTAACGATCAGAGGACCACGTCCGCCCACGCTTCGCTACAGACGTGGCAGATAGCGCTCCAGCTCAAAGGGACTGATCTGACCCTTGTAGTCGGCCCACTCAGCCCGTTTGTTGCGAAGAAAGAAGTCGAAGACGTGCTCGCCCAGAGTCTCAGCCACGAGATCGGACTGTTCCATCGCGGTGATGGCATCGATCAGCGATGTCGGCAGCGGCCGGATGCCCATCGCCCTGCGTTCGGCATCGGTCAACGACCAGACGTCGTCCTCGGCCTCGTCCGGCAGCTCGTAGCCCTCTTCGATGCCCTTGAGCCCGGCGGCAAGCAGGACGGCGAACGCGAGATAGGGGTTGCAGGCCGAGTCCAGCGACCGCACCTCGACGCGGGTGCTCTGACCCTTCTTCGGCTTGTACATCGGCACGCGCACCATCGCGCTGCGGTTGTTGTGGCCCCAGCAGACATGAGCCGGCGCCTCACCGCCGCCCCACAGACGCTTGTAGGAGTTGACCCACTGGTTGGTGACCGCACTGATCTCGGCTCCGTGACGCAGCAGGCCTGCGATGAACTGCCGGCCTACCTGGCTGAGCTGGTATGGCGCCCCTGCCTCGTAGAACGCATTGCGGTCGCCCTCGAACAACGACAGGTGCGTGTGCATGCCGGAGCCCGGCTGATCGCTGAACGGCTTGGGCATGAAGGAGGCGAAGACGCCCTGCTCCAACGCAACCTCTTTGATGACCGTGCGGAAGGTCATGATGTTGTCAGCCGTCGAGAGACCGTCGGCATAGCGCAGGTCGATCTCGTTCTGACCCGGCCCTCCCTCGTGGTGGCTGAACTCCACGGAGATGCCCATGCTCTCCAGCATCGTGATGGCGGCTCGCCGGAAGTCGTGTCCCGTTCCGTGAGCCACGTGGTCGAAGTAGCCGGCCTGATCCACCGGGATCGGCGGCTGGCCGGGCGTGATCGGATGTTCGAACAGGAAGAACTCGACCTCTGGATGCGTATAGAACGTGAACCCAAGGTCGGCAGCCTTGGCCAGGGCGCGCTTGAGGACATAGCGCGAGTCGGCGAAGCTCGGGGAGCCGTCGGGCAGGACGATATCGCCGAACATCCTTGCCGTGCCTGGGTTTTCGCCACGCCAGGGCAGCACCTGGAACGTCCCCGGATCGGGCTTGACCAGCATGTCGGACTCGTAGACCCTGGCGAATCCCTCGATGGCGCTGCCGTCGAAGCCGATGCCCTCGGAGAAGGCACCCTCGAGCTCGGCGGGGGCGATGGCCACCGACTTCAGCGTGCCCAGCACGTCAGTGAACCAGAGCCGGACGAAGCGGATGTCGCGTTCCTCGATGGTGCGTAGGACGAACTCCTGTTGGCGATCCATAGCGCGATCCTGCCCTAAAACTGTTTCGTGCGGGTTAAGCCGCGGGGCAATTCCCTGAAATGCCGACCCCAAGGAGACAAAGGACGTCCCCGGGAGCAACACTCCCGGGGACGTCCTATTGTGAGTGAATCTACTTCTTGAAGGTCACGTCGACGAGCATCTGGTCACCCTGCTTGCTGGTGGCCACGACACTGATCTGCGTGCCCGTGCCTGCGACCTTGGTCGAGGCCCACGGGTTCAGCGTCGAGAAATAGCGGTCCGGATTCGTGTCATCGAACGTCGGGATCGCAGGCTGCGAGGCCACGACAGTGGGGATTCCCAAGCGGTGGAAGGTCACCGCATCGGTGGCTTCCTGACCGAACGTGGCGTCGAACCCCTGACGGCGGTTGCCGAGCCTGTGATTGCCATCGAACATGATCGGCGCGGGACGCGCGTCGACCGGCAGTGACTGGCCACAACCTGGGTGGTTGATGGTGTTGTTGTCGGTGCACTCGCCGTTGGAGTACCAGACCAGCAGGCCATTCTGGTAGGGGAAGCGCTCGACCCAGTCGGGCCGGGTGTTGCTGAAGCCGAAGTTGTACGGACCGGTCTTCAGGGTGGCGTCGTAGCCTCCGTAGACGCGGTTCTCGGCCAGGTAGAAGTTGGACACGTCCCTGGTGGTCGAGCCACCCATCCGGGTGAAGCCGTCAGCGGTCCATCCATTGACGTCGGTCTCGACGTCGTCGACCCAGGTCTGGACGCCGTCGACGGTCAGTGCCAGGTCGTCAAGGAACGGGCCGTCGAAGTGCAGACCACCGTCGGTGGCGTAGCGGAAGCGGAACTGCACGCTCTGCCCCGTGTAAGCAGACAGGTCGTAACTGATCCCTGTCCAGATCGACTTTCCGTAGCTGGGCTCGACGTCTTTGACATAGGTTTCGCCCGATACTCCGTCCAGTAGCGCACCTACCTGGGTCCAGGTGACACCATCAGTTGAGACCTCGCCATAGAGCGCGTCGTAGTCCTTCTCGATGTCGTACTTGGCATACGCGGACATGCTCGCCGACGTCGTGGCGTTGGTCAGGTCGACGGTGCGGCTCAACGTGGTGTTGAGCCCGTCAGCCGACCCGCCCCACCACTCGAAGGCGTCCGAGTGCGGGGTGTTGTAGTGGGTAGTGATGGTCCTGTCCGGCAGGTTGACCAGGATCGCCTGAGGCGTCTTGCCGCCGCGGTCGGCCGGGCCGAGCTTGACCTTTGCGTTCGCGCCGAAGTTGACCTGCTTGTAGTCCAGCCAGCCGAGCTGCAGCTTCTCCCACGGGCCCATGTAGCCGGGCGTGGTGCCGATCGAGTCGGTGCCGTGGTTCAACCACGAGCCGCCGCTCATCAGGGTCCAGAATCCGGTCCCGTTGTCGCCACCGGCGGTGTCGTAGAGGTCCGGCAGACCGAGGTCGTGGCCGAACTCGTGGGTGAAGACACCCAGGCCGCCGTTCTCGGGCTCGGTGGTGTAGTCACCGATCCAGATGCCGGTGTCGCCGATCTGGGTGCCGCCGGCCAGGTTGCTATCCGGGCCGGTGGAACCAAAGCTGGTGGAGTTGACGTACCAGCGGTGGGACCAGATGGCGTCCGCACCTTGCGCGCCGCCGCCGGCCTCTTCGCCCTCACCGGCGTGGATCGCCTGGAAGTGGTCGATGTAGCCGTCCGGCTCGTTGAAGATGCCGTTGTTGTTGTAGTCGTAGCGGTCGACCTGGTCGAACTGGGCGAGATAGGCCTTGATCTCGTCCGGAGTCTTGCCGAGCTTGACCTGAGCGTCGTACCAGGCTGTGGCGGTGTCCTCGATGAACGGCCAGTAGGCCTTGGAGTCGGAGATGGCGTTGCTGCCGTAGCTGGCCTCGTTGTAGGGCACGGTGACCCAGTCACTGACGTCGCCCTTGGCCAGGAACCTGCCGTTCGACTGCTTGAGATAGAAGTCGCGGAAGGACTCACCAGTGCCGAACATCAGGTCCTGGTAGTGGGCCTGGTTGAAGTCCTTGGTCCAGTAGGTCGAGTTGTCGTCCGTGAGGCTGCCATCCCAGTTACGGTCCGGCGCTGCGATCTGGTTGTTGATCGGGCCTGGGTCGCCCCCGGTCTTGGCTGACTTCACAGTGTCGCCGAAGTCGGAGAGGATCGTGAAGATCGACTCCTCACGGTTGACGCCGTACTGCACGTACTGCCCCTTGCCGACCTTGATGACCTTCTGGCCACCCTTGGTCTCGATCTTGGCGGTGCCCTTGATGACCTGCTGAACAGCCGCCTCACGAAGCGCACGCTGCTTCTCACTGAGCGGGCTCTTCAGGTCGTCCATCTTCTTGGCCTGTGCTGCCGCCGGATCTCGGTCGCCTGGTGGGTTGGCGGCTTGCGCCGGGATCTGAACGATCGACACGGCGAGTGCGGTGACCGCCACGCCTGTCAGAATGCGTAATGTCCGTCGTTTCACAAAGTCCTCCTGTGATCACGCTCACGCCAAACGGCGCAGACGCGCAACTCTCACAGAAGGGGGACAAATTGTGAATCCTCGGACATTAAAGACTTACCCCTAATTTGGTATTGCCAAGGTCTGATAGGTCGTCTCCGGGTGCATCGGTTCGGGTGGATAGGCTGCCGGTATGGCGCAGATGCGACTGGCCCTGGCTCAGGTCAACCCGACCGTCGGCGACCTGAGCGGCAACGCCCGGGCCGTGCGCGAGTGG
>JBBRWQ010000034.1:0-29771 GCA_038249115.1 Actinomycetales bacterium | reverse complement strand
GCCAGCCGGCGGCGCGATGTCGGCCGCGGTCACCGCGCCCGGACCCTGCTTGCGCAGGTACATGACGACCGGCTCGTCGTGCTCGCTGGAGACGACCAGGCTCTTGATGTTGAGGATGATCTCGGTGACGTCTTCCTTGACACCGGGGATCGTGGAGAACTCGTGCAGCACGCCGTCGATACGGATGCTCGTGACGGCGGCACCCGGGATGCTCGAGAGCAGGGTGCGGCGCAGGGAGTTGCCGAGGGTGTAGCCGAAGCCGGGCTCAAGTGGCTCGATGACGAACCGCGAGCGCGAGTCGGAGACAACGTCCTCGCTCAGAGTGGGGCGCTGTGCAATAAGCACTGTTTCATTCCTTCCCACGGGCGACCGCTATATGACGCCTCGTGATGCTGCGGGGCATGACCCCCGCGACCCGTGCACCTCTGTCCGTGCAGGCGGGCCCTGTCAGAGTCTGTATGCCGGGTGGCTGGTTGCCCAGCCACCCAGCGATACAGGCGGGATCAGTTCTTGGAGTAGAGCTCGACGATCAGCTGCTCCTGGACCTGCGTGTCGATGACCTGACGCGCTGGCAGGGAGTGAACGAGGATGCGCATCTGCGTCGGGATGGCTTCAAGCCAGGCCGGCACGGAACGCTCGCCGGCCTGCGCGCGGGCGACGACAAACGGTGTCATCTCCACGGACTTGCCACGAACCTCGACGATGTCGCTCTCGGACACCCGGAAGCTGGGAATGTCCACCTTCTGGCCGTTGACCACGAAGTGGCCGTGACGGACCAGCTGGCGGGCCATGTCACGCGAGGTGGCAAAGCCAGCCCGGTACACAACGTTGTCCAGACGGGTCTCCAAGATGCGCAGCAGGTTCTCGCCGGTCTTGCCGGGGCGACGGTGCGCCTCGCGGTAGTACCCACGGAACTGCTTCTCCAGGACGCCATAGATGCGTGCAGCCTTCTGCTTCTCACGCATCTGCAGCAGGTACTCGCTGTCCTTGGTCCGCGCGCGGCCGTGCATGCCCGGGGGGTACGGGCGAAGCTCGATCGGGCACTTCGGGGAGTCGCACTTGGCTCCCTTAAGGAACAGCTTGGTCTTTTCGCGGCGGCAGCGCCTGCAGTCAGGCCCGGTATAACGCGCCATAAGTATTTATCTCCTCTTGGTGCGCGTGGTCAGACGCGTCGACGCTTGGACGGGCGGACGCCGTTGTGCGGCGTTGGGGTCACATCACTGATCGCGCCGACCTCAAGGCCGGTGGCGGTCAGCGAGCGGATTGCGGTCTCGCGACCAGAACCCGGTCCCTTGACGAAGACGTCGACCTTGCGCATGCCGTGCTCCATGGCACGACGCGCAGCGGCCTCGGCGGCCATCTGCGCTGCGAACGGGGTTGACTTGCGCGAGCCCTTGAAGCCGACCTGTCCGGCCGAGGCCCAGGCGATCACAGCCCCACCGGGGTCGGTGATGGAAACGATGGTGTTGTTGAACGTGCTCTTGATGTGAGCATGCCCATGAGCGATGTTCTTCTTCTCTTTGCGGCGCACCTTCTTGGCGCCTGCAGCGGTACGACTCTTCGGCGGCATGTGGCTGGTTTCTCCTACTCAGACAAATAGAAAAGCGGGTAAGTGGTCCGAACTCGATCGCGGATCACTGATTGATCGTTGAGTGTCGCTGGTTGATCGCGAGTGACTCATGTTTGGACTACTTGCCGACCTTCTTCTTGCCGGCCACCGTGCGCTTGGGGCCCTTGCGGGTACGCGCGTTGGTCTTGGTGCGCTGACCGCGCACCGGAAGACCGCGACGGTGGCGGATGCCCTGGTAGCTGCCGATCTCAACCTTGCGGCGGATGTCAGCGGCCACCTCACGTCGGAGGTCACCTTCGATCTTGAAGTTGCCCTCAAGGAAGTCGCGGAGCTTGACCAGCTCCTCGTCACCCAGGTCACGAACGCGGGTGTCGGGGTTGACGCCCGTCCCGGCCAGTGCCTGCTTCGCGCGGGTGCGACCCACGCCGAAAATATAGGTAAGTGCGATCTCGACGCGCTTCTCGCGCGGGAGGTCGACACCAACAAGACGTGCCATCGTGTACGTTCTCCTGATCATTGCGGAGGTCTGAAGCAACACCATTCCCGAGAAGTCTGCCCACATCGGGCTCTCGGGTCCCCAGCCTCCGTGCCGGGGGTGACGTCCTGTGCTGGAACCGCCGTGAACACCATCGCTATGAACGACATCGGCGGCTCGACCCACAGGGGCCGGGTGCTGCTTTCGTGCTGTTTTGTCGCGTCCTCGTAAGAAGCGCACGACTCGTGCCGGTGAATCAGCCCTGACGCTGCTTGTGACGCAGGTTCTCGCAGATCACCATGACCCGACCGTGACGGCGGATCACCTTGCACTTGTCGCAGATCTTCTTGACGCTGGGCTGAACCTTCATCTGCCTGCTGTCTTGATCGGGCTCCTCACGGCTGACCCGCACACTGCGAGCCGGACGCGTAAGAACCGGTTGGATCGGGAGTGGTCATGCCTTCAAAAAGCACCCCGTGGGGACCTGTGGAGCTAAGAAGACGGCCCGGAGACCGCATTCAGACGTTCAGCGGTAACGGAAGACGATGCGACCACGGGTCAGGTCATATGGGCTGAGCTCCACCACTACGCGGTCCTCAGGGAGGATCCGGATGTAGTGCTGACGCATCTTGCCCGAAATGTGAGCGAGAACCTTGTGACCGTTGGTGAGCTCTACGCGAAACATTGCGTTCGGCAGGGCCTCCACGATCACGCCCTCGATCTCGATGACACCGTCCTTCTTCGCCATGTCCTCCGCATTCCATGAACGGTCACCCCCTGGTTGGAGGTGACGAGTGTTTCCTCAGGTACTGCCTTTGGATACTTCCTATGGCACGGCACATGTGTAACGCCGACCTGTACGACCACAACCAGCCGCGGGGAGGGTACAGGACAAGATTCTCATGAGCCGACGCATCAGACTACGCCATACCCCCAGCCGCAACGAAATCCAGCTGCCCGTCCGCGCGGTTGCTGACCCGTCTCCTGGCACACTCAGGATGCGGGAAGGTCAGGCCAGTGGCGCGTATGCCGCGCCGAGGGCTTCCAGCCGCTCACGACCGCCGTCCAGCGCGGTCAGCACCCAGATCCCCGCGTCCGTGACGGCAACGGAGTGCTCCCAGTGCGCTGCCCGGGAGCCGTCCTGGGTCACGACGGTCCAGTCGTCCTCGAGCACGTCGGTCTCGGCAGCGCCCAGGGTGATCATCGGCTCGATGGCCACGGTGACGCCCGACCGCACGATCGGGCCACGGTCCCTGACGCGGTAGTTCGGCACCTGCGGGTCCTGGTGCATCTCGGTGCCGATGCCGTGGCCCACATAGTCCTCGACAATGCCGTAGCTCTCGCCGTCCGCCCGTCCTGCGTCGACGATGCAGTCCTCCACCGCCGCGCCGACGTCATACAGCGGGGACCCCACGGCCAGAGCAGCGATACCGGCCCACAGCGAGGCCTCGGTAGCGTCCATGAGAGCACAGTCCCGTGGTGAGCCGGCCTCGCGACCGCCGACGATCAGCGAGATCGCCGCGTCGCCGTGCCAGCCGTCCACGATGGCGCCGCAGTCGATCGACACGAGGTCGCCGTCGCGTAGGGCTCGAGATCCCGGTATGCCGTGGACCACCTCTTCGTTCACGCTCACACACAGGCTGCCGGTGAAGCCGTGGTAGCCAAGAAATGAGGGCGTTGCGCCACTGCTGCGGATGAAGGCCTCAGCCGTCCTGTCCAGGTCAGCGGTCGTCATACCCGCGACCGCCTGTCCGCGAATGAGCTCCAGGGACTCCCCCACCACCATGCCTGCCACACGCATTTTGCGGATCTGGTCGGCGGTCTTGACGTCGAGACCCTTACGACCGAACACAGGCGGGTTCGCTCAGCTCTTGAGAGTCAGCAGGGCGGCTTCAAGACGCTCGGTGACCTCGTCCATCTCGCCCATGCCGTCGACCTGGTGCACGAGGCCACGCTCGCGGTAGAGCGCGGCGAGAGGTGCCGTCTCCTGTTCGTAGACAACCTGACGGTGCCTGATGACCTCCTCGGTGTCATCGGCCCGGCCGCTGATCTCGGCGCGCTTGAGCAGACGCTGGACCACCTCGTCGGTGTCGACGGTGAGCTCCAGAACGGCGTCCAGCGAGGTGCCCTGAGCGGTCAGCATGTCGTCCAGCTCGGTCACCTGCGCCTGGGTGCGCGGGTAGCCGTCGAGCAGGAACCCGGTGGCGGCATCCGGCTGGGCGAGGCGGTCACGCACGATGGCATTGGTGACCTCGTCCGGAACGTAGGCACCCGAGGCGAGGATCTCCTTGACCTGAAGGCCGAGGGCTGTCTCGTTCTTGATGTTGTGGCGGAAGATGTCGCCGGTCGAGATGGCCGGAATGGCCAACCTTGAGGCGAGACGTTCTGCCTGCGTGCCTTTGCCGGCTCCAGGGGCACCAAGGATGATGAGACGCATCAGCGGAGGAACCCTTCGTAGTGACGCTGCTGCAGCTGGGACTCGATCTGCTTCACCGTGTCCAGTCCGACGCTGACGATGATCAGGATCGAGGTGCCACCGAAGGGGAAGTTCTGGTTAGCATTCACCAGGATCAGGGCAATCAGCGGGATGAGCGAGATCAAGGCCAGGTAGATGGAGCCCGGCACGGTGATCCGGGTCAACACGTAGTCGAGGTACTCAGCCGTGGGTCGCCCGGCGCGAATACCCGGAATGAAGCCCCCGTACTTCTTCATGTTGTCGGCGACTTCGACAGGGTTGAACGTGATGGAGACATAGAAGAACGTGAAGAACAGGATCAGGGCCACGTAGGTTGCCATGTAGACCGGCTCGCTACCGCGCGTGAGGTTCTGCTCGATGAAGGTCACCCAGCCCGGCGGGCGCGCGGTGCCACGGTTGAACTGGGCGAGAACTCCCGGAAGGGCCAGCATCGAGGACGCGAAGATGACCGGGATCACGCCGGCCATGTTGACCTTGAGCGGGATGTAGGTGCTCGTACCGCCGTACATCTTGCGGCCGATCATCCGCTTGGCGTACTGCACCGGAACTCGACGTTGTGACTGTTCGACGAAGACGACCAGTGCGATGACCAAGAACCCGATGAGGATGACCATGATGAATGTGTCCCAGCGGCCGTCCCGGGTGTGGATCGCGATCAGGGAGTCGGGGAAGCGCGCGACGATCGAGGTGAAGATCAACAGCGACATGCCGTTGCCGATGCCACGGTCGGTGATCAGCTCACCCATCCACATGATCACGCCGGTGCCGGCCGTCATGGTCAGGACCATGATCAGGATCGTGGTCAGGCTCGTGTCCGGCATGATGCTCTTGCAGGTGTCGCCGAACAGCGTCTGGGGGTTGCGGGCAGCGGTGACCAGCGTGGATGACTGCAGGATGGCCAAGCCAATGGTGAGGTACCGCGTGTACTGAGTCAGCTTCGCGGTGCCGGCCTGGCCTTCTTGCTTGAGCGTCTCAAAGCGGGGAATGACGACGACGAGGAGCTGGATGATAATGCTCGCGGTGATATACGGCATGATCCCGAGCGCGAACACTGAAAGCTGCAGGAGCGCGCCGCCGCTGAACAGGTTGGCGATACCCAGGAGGCCGCCCGCCGACCCATCTTTGGGCTGGCAATTCTGGATGTCGACGTAGCTGACGCCCGGTGTGGGAACGTGCGAGCCCAAGCGGAAGATCGCCATGATGGCAAGCGTGAACAGCAGCTTCTTGCGCAGGTCCGGCGTCTTGAAGGCCCGGATAAAAGCGGTGAGCACTGATCCTCCTGAAGGGCCCGAAGAGGCCTGATATCCTTATACAAACAGTCCGGGGGGACAATAACACCCCGGGTCCGGGAGGCCCGGCGCCCGGGGCGCTATCGATCAAGCATGAGCAGATCTAGAGAGTGGTGGCAGAGCCGCCGGCGGTCTCGATCTTTTCCTTGGCTGTGGCCGAGAACTTGTGAGCCGAAATGGCCACCTTGACGGTGATCTCGCCGGTGCCCAGCACCTTGACGAGCTCGCCATCGCGGACGGCGCCCTTGGCCACCAGGTCCTCCACGCTGACCTCGCCGCCCTCGGGGAAGAGCATCGAGATGCGGTCAAGGTTCACGACCTGGTACTCGGTGCGGAACGGGTTCTTGAAACCACGGAGCTTGGGAAGCCGCATGTGCATCGGCATCTGCCCGCCCTCGAAGCTCTCCGAGACCTGGTAACGCGCCTTCGTTCCCTTGGTGCCGCGACCGGCGGTCTTTCCCCTCTTGCCGCCCTCACCGCGACCCACGCGGGTCTTGGCGGTCTTGGCACCAGGAGCTGGACGAAGGTGGTGAACCTTCAGCACGGATGATTCTTTGGCCATGATCAGTCAACCTCCTCGACGGCAACCAGGTGCCTGACGGTGTTGACCATCCCGCGGATCTCGGGACGGTCCTCCTTGACGACCACGTCATGGACGTGCTTCAGACCGAGGGAACGCAGCGTCTCTCGCTGGTTCTGCAGCCCACCGATCCCTGAACGGGTCTGTGTCACTTTCAAGCGCGGCATCAGGCACCAGTCCCTGCAGCGCGAGCGCGCAACATGGCCGCCGGGGCAACGTGCTCGAGGGGCAGACCACGACGAGCGGCGACCTCTTCGGGACGCTCAAGACCGCGCAGGGCCGCAACCGTCGCATGGACCACGTTGATGGCGTTGTCAGAGCCGAGAGACTTTGACAACACATCCTTGATACCGGCGCACTCGAGCACCGCGCGCACCGGGCCACCGGCGATCACGCCAGTACCAGGAGCCGCGGGGCGCAGCAGAACGACGCCTGCCGCAGCCTCACCTTGGACCGGGTGCGGAATCGTGCCCTGGATCCGGGGGACCTTGAAGAACTCCTTCTTGGCCTCCTCGACACCCTTGGCGATGGCCGCAGGAACTTCCTTGGCCTTGCCGTAGCCGACACCCACGGTGCCGTCGCCGTCGCCGACCACGACGAGCGCGGTGAAGCTGAATCGACGACCGCCCTTGACGACCTTCGAGACGCGGTTGATGGTCACGACACGCTCAACGAACGCGTTCTTCTCTGGCGCGTTGTCGCGGCCGCGGTTGTCGCGGTCACGACCGCCACCGCGTCGCTCATTGCGCTCGCCGCCGCTCGCACCGCTGGCGGCGCCGGCGCCGGCGCCGGTTCCTCGACGCTGGGGTCCAGGCATCAGACGTTCCTCTTCTCAGAAATCTCGGACAACTCGTGCATCACAGGGACAGACCGCCCTCGCGTGCACCATCAGCGATTGCCGCGATGCGCCCGTGGTACTGGTTGCCGCCGCGGTCGAAGACCACCGCGTCAACCCCGGCGCTCTTGGCGCGCTCAGCGACCAGCTCGCCGACCTTGCGGGCCTTGGCGGTCTTGTCACCGTCGAAGGAACGCAGGTCCGCTTCCATGGTCGAGGCAGAAGCGAGCGTCTGGCCCAGCGCGTCGTTGACGACCTGCACAAAGATGTGCCTGCTCGAACGCGACACCACCAGGCGAGGACGCAGCGAGGTGCCGTGGACCTTCTTGCGCACGCGGTCGTGACGGCGACCACGCGCGGCGCTCTTGCTCTTGGCGCGCTTGATGATCAGTGCCATGGCTTACTTACCAGCCTTTCCGACCTTGCGGCGGATCTGCTCGCCTGCGTAACGGATGCCCTTGCCCTTGTACGGGTCAGGCTTGCGCAGCTTGCGAATGTTTGCGGCGACCTCGCCAACGAGCTGCTTGTCGATGCCCTGGACCGCGAAGCGGGTGGGGTTCTCAACAATGAAGGCGATGCCCTGAGGCGCCTTGATGGTGATCGAGTGGCTGTAGCCGAGCGCGAACTCAAGGTCGCTCCCCTTGACTGCCACGCGGTAACCGGTGCCGTGGATCTCCATCTTCTTCTCATAGCCCTCGGTGACACCGAGAACCATGTTGGCGATGAGCGTGCGGGTCAGGCCGTGCAACGAGCGCGACTGGCGCTCGTCGTTGGGGCGCTTGACCTCGACGCTTCCCTCAACGGACCGGGCAACCGCAATCGGCACAGCCACAACATGGTGCAGCTGGCCCTTGGGGCCCTTGACTGTGACGGCCTGTCCGTCGATCAATACATCGACACCTGACGGCACCGGGACAGGAAGTCGTCCAATACGGGACATGAGTACTCCTCCTCTTCCGCTACCAGACGTAGGCGAGAACTTCTCCGCCTACACCTTTTTGTGCCGCCTGCTTGTCGGTCAACAAGCCGGAGGACGTGGAAATGATGGCCACACCGAGACCGCCGAGAACCTTGGGAAGGCCCGTCGACTTGGCGTATACGCGCAGACCAGGCTTGGACACCCGACGCACACCAGCGATGGAACGCTCGCGGTTGGGGCCGTACTTCAGGTCGATGGTCAGCGTCGAGCCGACCTCTGCGTCCTCGACCCTCCAGCCCGAGATGTAACCCTCGGCCTGCAGAATCTCAGCAATGTGGGACTTCAGCTTGGAGAACGGCATGGCGACGATGTCGTGGTGCGCCGAGTTGGCGTTCCGGACGCGGGTCAGCATGTCCGCAATCGGGTCTGTCATGGTCATTGGGCTTCTCCACCCTTCCTCACCGGGGTTTCGACCTGTGAAGGCCGACCTGCGGTGCAGTCGTTGATACGGGTCACCAGCTGCTCTTCGTGACACCCGGGAGCTCGCCGCGGTGGGCCATCTCCCGAAGACAGATACGGCAGAGGCCGAACTTGCGGTAGACCGAATGAGGCCGACCACACCGCTGGCAGCGGGTGTAGCCACGAACCTTGAACTTCGGCTTGGCATTCGCCTTGTTGATCAGCGCGGTTTTGGCCACGGTCAGTTCTCCTTGAACGGGAAGCCGAGGTGACGCAGAAGCGCACGACCCTCGTCGTCATTGGCCGCCGTGGTGACGACGGTGATGTCCATGCCCCGGACGCGGTCGATCTTGTCCTGGTCGATCTCGTGGAACATCGCCTGCTCGGTGAGACCGAACGTGTAGTTGCCCTGCCCGTCGAACTGCTTGGGCGAGAGGCCGCGGAAGTCACGGATGCGCGGGAGTGCCACCGAGACCAAGCGGTCCAGGAACTCCCACATCCGGTCGCCACGCAGCGTGGTGTGCGCACCGATCGGCATGCCCTCACGCAGCTTGAACTGGGCGATGGACTTGCGAGCCTTGGTCACAATCGGCTTCTGGCCGGTGATGGCGGAAAGGTCGCGCACAGCGCCGTCGATCAGCTTCGCGTCACGGGCAGCCTCGCCGACACCCATGTTCACGACGACCTTGACGACGCCCGGCACCAGCATGACGTTGGCGAATCCGAACTCAGTCATCAGCGCTGGCTTGATCTCGTCCGCGTAGCGGGTCTTCAGCCTGGGGCTGACCGAGGGCGCCGCGAGCGTGGTCGCAGTGTCAACAGTTGTCTCAGTCATGACAGGTCCTTACCGGAACGCACGGCAACGCGGATCCGCGTGACCTTTTGGCGTCCATCGCGCTCGACCATCTCAAGACGAGTCCGGACGCGGGTCGGCTTCTTGGTCTCCGGGTCAACCGCGGCCAGGTTGCTCACGTGAACGGGCGCTTCCTGGGTGATGATGCCGCCGGTCCGGGCACCGCGACCAGTTGTGCCGGCCTTGGTGTGTCGGGTGATCTGGTTGATGCCCTCGACCAGCACGCGCTGGGTGTCGAGATTGACCGAGATGACCTTGCCCTGCTTGCCGCGGTCGCCGCCGTTCTTCTGCGATCGACCACTGATGACCTGAACCAGGTCACCCTTCTTGATCTTCATTTTGGCCATGGGCTACAGCACCTCCGGGGCGAGCGAGATGATCTTCATGAACTTCTTCTCGCGCAGCTCGCGACCGACGGGCCCGAAGATGCGGGTACCACGCGGGTCGCCATCGGTCTTGAGGATGACGGCGGCGTTCTCGTCAAACTTGATGTATGAACCGTCGGGACGCCGACGCTCCTTGGTCGTCCGGACGATGACCGCCTTGACGACCTCGCCCTTCTTGACGGCGCCGCCGGGGATGGCGTCTTTTACGGCGGCGACGATAACGTCACCGATGCCGGCGTAACGACGACCCGAACCACCGAGAACTCGAATGCAAAGGATCTCCTTTGCACCGGTGTTGTCGGCGACACGCAGTCGCGACTCCTGCTGGATCACTGTGTAACTCCTGTCGTCGCGCTGGTTCTCATCTCTGAGCCTTGCGGAACCGATCTATGGTCATTTCCTTTGTATGCCGCGTGCTCGCCAGGAAGGCGACCACCCGTCATACCGGAGGTTCTGAGAATTCTTGGGCTACTTGGCGCGATCGAGGATCTCCACCACGCGCCAGTGCTTGGTGGCCGAGAGCGGGCGGGTCTCCATGATCAGGACCCGGTCACCGACTGCGGCTGAGTTGGCTTCGTCGTGCGCCTTGACCTTGCTGCTGCGCCGGATGACCTTGCCGTAGAGCGCGTGCTTGACGCGGTCTTCGACCTCGACGATGACGGTCTTGTCCATCTTGTCACTGACCACATAGCCCTGGCGGGTCTTGCGGTGCTTGCGCTCTTCAGCGTTAGCCACGGTGCTCTTCTCCTGCAGATTCTCACTCATGTTGATCACTCACCCGCCTGGGGTCGACCGATGCCGAGCGCTCGCTCGTGCATCTCTGTGTAGATCCGGGCGATGTCCTTTCGGACCGCACGAAGACGGCCGTGGTTCTCCAGCTGGCCGGTGGCCGACTGGAAACGCAGGTTGAACAGCTCTTCCTTGGCCTTGCGGAGCTCGTCGACCAGACGGTCGTCATCGAACCCACGCAGTTGAGCGGAAGCCAGTTCGCTGGTTCCGATTGCCATCAGATCTCACCACCCTCACGCTGAACGAAGCGGCACTTCATCGGAAGCTTGTGCATAGCAAGGCGCAATGCCTCTCGAGCGACATCCTCGGGAACACCCGCAAGCTCGAACAACACGCGACCAGGCTTGACGTTGGAGATCCACCACTCGGGCGAACCCTTACCGGAACCCATCCGGGTCTCAGCCGGCTTCTTGGTCAACGGACGGTCGGGGTAGATGTTGATCCACACCTTGCCGCCACGCTTCATGTAACGGGTCATCGCGATTCGCGCGGCCTCGATCTGACGGTTCGTGACATAGGCAGGCTCGAGAGCCTGGATGCCAAAGTCCCCGAAAGCGATCTTGGTGCCGCCGGTGGCTGCGCCATGCCGACCAGGGTGGTGCTGCTTGCGGTGCTTGACCCGACGAGGAATCAACATCAGGCTTCAGCTCCCTCGGCGGCAGCAGGTGCGACAGCCTCGGGGGCAGCCGTTGACGCCGCTTCGGTGGCAGCAACTGCTGGAGCCGCCTCTTCAGCGCGCGGGGCGTGAACCGGACGTGCACCACGGGCGGGACGATCTGGGCGGTCCGGGCCGTCACGGCGCGGACCACGCTGGGGACGGGATGGCGCGGCAGCCTGCTCGCGAGCAAACTCCTTTGCCGTCTGATCGCCCTTGTAGATCCAGACCTTCACGCCGATGCGGCCGAACGTCGTACGAGCCTCGTAGAAGCCGTAGTCGATGTTGGCGCGCAGGGTGTGCAGCGGTACGCGACCCTCGCGGTAGAACTCAGATCGCGACATCTCTGCGCCACCAAGTCGCCCGGAGCACTGAACACGAATGCCCTTGGCGCCGGCACGCAACGAAGACTGCATGCTCTTGCGCATGGCACGACGGAACGACACCCGCGCCGACAGCTGCTCGGCGACACCCTGGGCCACGAGCTGAGAGTCGAGCTCAGGCGTCTTGACCTCGAGGATGTTCAGCTGGACCTGCTTGCCAGTGAGCGACTCGAGCTCGCCACGGATGCGGTCCGCCTCGGCGCCACGGCGACCGATGACGATACCGGGACGAGCCGTGTGGATGTCGACCCGCACGCGATCCCGCGTCCGCTCGATCTCCACCCGGGAGATACCCGCCCGCTCCATGCCCTTGGACATGAGCTTGCGGATCTCGACGTCTTCCTTGACGAAGTCGCGGTAGCGCTGACCGACCTTGGTGCTGTCAGCGAACCAACGGCTCTTGTGCTCTGTGGTGATTCCGAGGCGGAAGCCGTTCGGGTTTACTTTCTGACCCATAGTTATCGGACTCCCTTGACTGTGTTCTCTGACGCCTGCGTCACGCGAACCGTGATGTGGCTCGTGCGCTTGCGGATTCGGTAGGCACGACCCTGAGCACGCGGACGGAACCGCTTCATCGTCGCACCTTCGTCGACGTACGCCTCGCTGACTACCAGCGTGCGTTCGTCGAATGCTTCTGCTGCCTTGTCGGCCTTCACACGAGCGTTCGCGATGGCGCTTTCCAGCACCTTGCGAACGGGCTCGCTCGCGGCCTGAGGTGCAAACTGCAACACCGCAATAGCCTCGGTCGCCTGCTTGCCACGGATCAGGTCCACGACGCGGCGGGCCTTCATGGGCGTGACACGGACGTGCCGCGCCTGCGCCTTGGCTTCCATCGCTGTCCCTTGCTTTCGTTCGAAGTTAGATCAGGTGGGTGTAGGAACCCGTGTGAGTGACCACCGCTCAGCGGCGGCGGGCCTTCTTGTCGTCCTTCACGTGACCCTTGAACGTCCGGGTCGCCGCAAACTCACCGAGCTTGTGGCCAACCATGGACTCGGTCACGAACACCGGGACGTGCTTGCGGCCGTCGTGCACGGCGATCGTGTGTCCGAGCATGTCGGGCACGATCATCGAGCGGCGGGACCAGGTCTTGATGACGATCTTGGTGCCGGCTTCATTCTGGACATCCACCTTCTTCTGAAGGTGGTCGTCGACGAATGGGCCCTTCTTCAAGCTACGAGGCATTTCCAGGGCTCCTATCAGCGCTTCTTGCGACGACGACGGACAATGAGCTTGTCGCTGTCCTTGTTGGGATGCCGGGTACGACCCTCGGCCTGGCCCCATGGGCTGACCGGGTGACGTCCACCTGAGGTCTTGCCCTCGCCGCCACCATGAGGGTGGTCGACCGGGTTCATGGCGACTCCACGCACCGTCGGGCGTTTGCCCTTCCAACGCATGCGGCCAGCCTTGCCCCAGTTGATGTTGCTCTGCTCGGCGTTGCCCACCTCGCCGATGGTTGCGCGGCAGCGCAGGTCGACGTTGCGGATCTCACCGGACGGCATACGGAGCTGCGCGTAAGGACCGTCTTTGGCCACCAGCTGCACCTTGGTTCCGGCCGACCGTGCGATCTTGGAGCCGCCGCCGGGGCGAAGCTCGATCGCGTGGATGACCGTACCGACGGGGATGTTGCGCATCGGCAGGCAGTTGCCCGGCTTGATGTCAGCGCCGGGGCCGCTCTCGATCTGGTCGCCCTGGCTCAGCTTGTTCGGCGCCAGGATGTAGCGCTTCTCGCCATCGGCATAGTGCAGAAGGGCGATACGGGCGGTGCGGTTGGGGTCGTACTCGATGTGAGCGACCTTGGCCGGCACGCCGTCCTTGTCGTGGCGACGGAAGTCGATCAACCGATAGGCGCGCTTGTGACCGCCACCGATGTGACGCGTCGTGATGCGCCCGGCGTTGTTGCGCCCGCCGCTCTTGGTGAGCGGACGGATCAGCGACTTCTCCGGCGTCGACCTCGTGATTTCAGCGAAGTCGGCGACGCTCGACCCACGACGACCTGGTGTCGTCGGCTTGTACTTGCGGATACCCATTGTCTGAAGTCCTCAGTTCCCGTTGTCTCGATGAGCCTTCGTGAGCCCGGTCATCCGACCGAACCTCCGAAGATGTCGATCGAGCCTTCCTTGAGGGTGACGATCGCGCGCTTGGTGTTCTTGCGCTTGCCCAAGCCGAACTTTGTGCGACGGGTCTTTCCCTGGCGGTTAAGTGTGTTGACCGAGTCGACCTTGACGCCGAAAACACGCTCGACGGCGATCTTGATCTCGGTCTTGTTGGCCCGCGGGTCGACGATGAAGGTGTACTTGCCCTCGTCCAGCAGACCGTAGGACTTCTCGGACACAACAGGGGCCAGCAGGATGTCCCGGGGGTCCTTGTTCAACGTGTTCACTTGGTGTCCTCCTTGTCATCTGCAGCCTTCGCAGGCTTGGCAGCCTTCGCAGGCTTGGCAACCTTCGCCGGCTTCACCGCTGCAGCCTTGGCAGCCTTTGGTGCGTCCTGCACAACTGCCTCGCTGACAGCCGCCTCGTCCACGAGAACCTCACTGACATCCGCCGTCACAGACCTGCCCTTGGTGGGGCCGGCCAGGAAGGTGCTCAGGGCACTCTGCGTGAAGACAACGTCATCGGCGCACAGCACGTCGTACGTGTTGAGCTGGTCCGGGACCAGTACGTGCACGTTCTCGAGGTTGCGCAGGCTTGTCCAAGAGGTGACGTCCTGACGCTCGACCACCACAAGGAGGTTCTTGCGCTCGGACAAACCATCCAGAATCGCCCAGGCGGCCTTCGTCGACGGCCTGTCGCCCTCGACCAGGGCACTGAAGACGTGGATCCGACCGTGACGAGCACGGTCAGACAGCGCCCCGCGCAATGCGGCCGCTTTCATCTTCTTGGGCGTCCGCTGCGTGTAGTCACGAGGCTTCGGTCCGTGAACGACGCCACCACCAACGAACTGCGGTGCCCGCGTCGAACCCTGGCGGGCACGACCAGTGCCCTTCTGCTTGTGCGGCTTGCGGCCACCACCGCGCACCTCGGCGCGCGTCTTGGTGGAGTGGGTGCCCTGACGAGCCGCGGCGAGCTGACCGACAACAACCTGATGAATCAGGGGGATGTTGGTCTGCACGTCGAAGACGTCGTCCGGGAGGTCAACCGAACCGGACTTCACGCCGGCGGGGCTGAGGATGTCAATGGTGGGCATGTTCAGGCTCCCTTGGCAGCCGTGCGCACCAAGACGATGCCGCCACGAGGGCCGGGAACAGCGCCCTTGATCAGCAGCAAACCCTTGTCGGCATCCACTGCGTGGATCGTGAGGTTCTGAGTGGTCTGGCGAGTTCCGCCCATGCGGCCGGCCATCTTCATGCCCTTGAACACACGACCGGGGGTGGCGCAGGCGCCGATGGAGCCCGGCTTGCGGTGGTTCTTGTGTGAACCGTGCGAAGCGCTGTCGCCGTGGAATCCGTGACGCTTCATGACGCCCGCGAAACCCTTGCCCTTGGTGGTGCCAACGACGTCGACGTCCTGTCCCGACTCGAAGGTCGTGACCGTGAGCTCATCGCCCAGGTCGTAGGACGAGGCGTCCGAGGTGCGCAGCTCCACCAGGTGGCGGCGGGGGGTAACACCCGCCTTCTCGAAGTGGCCGACCATCGGCTTCTTGACCTTGCGCGGATCGATCGCACCGAAGGCGATCTGAACTGCGTCGTAGCCGTCTGTGTCTGCGTTGCGGACCTGCGTCACGACGCATGGTCCGGCCTTGATCACCGTTACGGGGACAAGGCGGTTCTCGGCGTTCCAGACCTGGGTCATCCCCAGCTTCTCGCCGAGCACGCCCTTGACCGGGCGCTGAATAGCGTGAGTCATCTGGCGTCCTTAGAGCTTGATCTCGATGTTGACATCGGCCGGAAGGTCAAGGCGCATCAACGAGTCGACCGCCTTGGGGGTCGGGTCGACGATGTCGATGAGACGCTTGTGTGTGCGCATCTCGAAGTGCTCCCGGCTGTCCTTGTACTTGTGCGGCGAACGGATGACGACGAAGACGTTCTTCTCCGTCGGCAGCGGCACTGGGCCGACAACCGTTGCGCCGGCACGGGTCACCGTGTCGACAATCTTGCGCGCCGAGCTGTCGATGACCTCGTGGTCATAGGACTTCAGCCGGATGCGGATCTTTTGTCCCGCCATCGCTTCGTCTGACTCTCTCTCGTCGTACCTCTGCATGTGGCCGGCCCGATAGGCCTCCGACCCCCGCGGTCGGGTGTGTCGCACCCGTTTCGCAGTGCGAGTCCGTGCGCCTTAATGGCGCTGGGCTCGCGGATCAATCGGAAACCCGGCAGAGCCGGGGCTTGCGCTTCCCCTCACCGGCCACCCTCGCGACTTCCGCAGGCGGTCAAAGGTAAAGAGTGGCGATGCAGACATTTGCCTTCATCGCGCGTCAAGCAACCGGTACATAGTGCCAGACGTCGGGGCCTAGAACCAAATCGGGGCCGCGTATCGCCCAGAGGGCAGGAACACGTTCCGACACGTGTCCGAAGACGCCCCCACACAGCTGCTAAGGGGGCCGCCTGCCGGCCCATGTCCGAAGACGTCCCACGTACGGTGAGCGGGCCCCGGGCCAACAGGGCAGGTGGCCCACCAGGGAGCGCCGCACGCGGCATACAGCCCACACAAAGACTGCGGGGCCCAAGCCAGTGGCTTGGGCCCCGCAGTATGTCTGCCAGAAGTGGCGTCAGGTCATTTGATGATCTTGGTGACGCGACCAGCGCCCACCGTGCGACCACCCTCACGGATGGCGAACTTGAGGCCTTCCTCCATCGCGATGGGCTGAATCAGGTCAACCCTCATCTCAACGTTGTCGCCAGGCATGACCATCGTGGTGCCCTCGGGCAGGTGCACCACTCCGGTGACGTCCGTTGTGCGGAAGTAGAACTGCGGACGGTAGTTGTCGTAGAACGGCGTGTGACGGCCGCCCTCCTCCTTGGAGAGGATGAACACGTTCGAGTCGAACTCGGTGTGCGGCGTGATCGAGCCAGGCTTGCAGATGACCTGCCCTCGCTCGACGTCCTCGCGCTTGGTGCCACGCAGCAACAGGCCGACGTTCTCGCCCGCACGACCCTCATCGAGGAGCTTGCGGAACATCTCGATGCCGGTGACGGTCGTCTTCGAGGAGGCTTCCTTGATGCCGACGATCTCGACCTCGGCGTTGATCTTCAGGACGCCGCGCTCAATACGACCGGTGACGACGGTGCCACGACCAGTGATCGTGAAGACATCCTCGACGGGCATGAGGAACGGCTTGTCGATGTCGCGCTCTGGCTGCGGGATGTAGGTGTCGACCGCGTCCATGAGCTCAAGAATGGTCTTGCCCCACTCGGCGTCACCCTCGAGTGCCTTCAGTGCCGAGCAGCGAACGATCGGCAGGTTGTCACCGTCGAACTCGTAGGCCGTGAGCAGCTCGCGCAGCTCGAGCTCGACGAGCTCCAGGATCTCCTCGTCGTCGACCATGTCGACCTTGTTGAGGGCCACCACGATGCTCGGGACGCCGACCTGGCGGGCCAGGAGGACGTGCTCCTTGGTCTGCGGCATCGGGCCGTCGGTGGCGGCGACGACCAGGATCGCACCGTCCATCTGTGCAGCACCAGTGATCATGTTCTTGATGTAGTCAGCGTGACCCGGGCAGTCGACGTGAGCGTAGTGACGCTGCTCAGTCGAGTACTCGATGTGCGCGATGGAGATGGTGATACCGCGCTGCCGCTCCTCGGGCGCCTTGTCAATCTGGTCGAACGCCTGAGTGCTCGGGTTCAGTTCGGGGTACTTGTCATGCAGAACCTTCGAGATCGCAGCCGTCAGCGTCGTCTTACCGTGGTCGATGTGACCGATGGTGCCGATATTGACGTGCGGCTTGTTCCGCTCGAACTTCGCCTTGCCCACTATGGTCCTCCTCAGGACTAATCAGATGCTTCGCCTTACGACCATGTCGGACGCGGCGACGTTTTGGGTCTCTGTGTGTCTAGATGTGTGGTGACCTGAACGCGGATACTACCGCGTCACTCCCCACGGATCTTCTTGATGATCTCTTCCGCGACGTTCTTGGGAACTTCAGCGTAGGAGTCGAACTGCATTGTGTAGTTGGCACGACCCTGAGTCTTGGACCGCAGGTCGCCAACGTATCCGAACATCTCAGATAGGGGCACCACTGCCCGAACCACCTTGGCGCCGCTGATGTCTTCCATGGCGTGGATCTGGCCGCGGCGGGAGTTGAGGTCACCGATCACGTCGCCCATGTAAGCCTCAGGCGTACGCACCTCGACAGCCATGACTGGCTCCAGGAGCACAGGATCGGCCCGCCGGACAGCCTCCTTCAGGATCATGGATCCAGCGATCTTGAAGGCCATCTCGGAGGAGTCGACGTCGTGGTAGGCGCCATCAAGCAACGTGGCTTTGATGCCCACCAGCGGGTAGCCAGCCAGAACACCGAGCTGCATGGCAGCCTGGATGCCCTGGTCAATGCTGGGAATGTACTCACGCGGGATGCGGCCACCGGTGACCTTGTTCTCGAACTCGTACATCTCGCCTTCGCTCATGTCCAGCGGCGCGAAGGTCATCTGCACCTTGGCGTACTGGCCCGAGCCACCGGTCTGCTTCTTGTGTACGTAGTCGAGCTTGACGACCTCGCGACGGATGGTCTCGCGGTAGGCCACCTGCGGCTTGCCGACGTTCGCCTCGACCTTGAACTCGCGGCGCATCCGGTCAACCAGGATGTCGAGGTGTAGCTCGCCCATGCCGGCGATGATGGTCTGGCCGGTCTCGTCGTCCTGGTGAACCTGGAAGGTCGGGTCCTCCTCGGCCAGCTTCTGGATGGCGATGCCGAGCTTTTCCTGGTCGCTCTTGGTCTTGGGCTCGATAGCCACCGAGATCACCGGCGCCGGGAAGGTCATGGACTCGAGAACGATCTGGTCTTGCGGGTCACAAAGCGTGTCTCCCGTCGTGGTGTCCTTCAGCCCGATCATCGCGTAGATGTGGCCGGTGGACGCCGAGTCGACGGGGTTCTCCTTGTTGGCGTGCATCTGGAACAGCTTGCCAACGCGCTCTTTCTTGCCCTTGGTCGAGTTGATCATCTGTCCGCCGGTCTTGACGACGCCCGAGTAGACCCGGACATACGTGAGGCGGCCGAAGAACGGGTGCGTCATCACCTTGAACGCGAGCGCCGAGAACGGCTCATCCGCGTCGGGCTTGCGCACAATCTCCTTCTCGGAGTCGCGCACGTCGTGGCCGATCATCGGCGGGACGTCCAGCGGCGACGGGAGGAAGTCGATCACAGCGTCGAGCATGGGCTGGATGCCCTTGTTCTTGAACGCCGAACCACACAGCACCGGGTAGATCTCGGAGGCGATCGTCAGCTTGCGGATCGCTCCCTTGATCTCGGCCACGGTGAGCTCCTCGCCGGCGAGGTACTTCTCCAACAGCACGTCGTCAGCCTCGGCGACCCTCTCGAGCAGGTCGTGGCGATACTTCGCAGCCTTCTCGACCAGGTCGGCGGGGATCTCCTCGACGGTGTAGTCGTCCCCCATCTTGACCTCACCACGCCAGGTGAGCGCACGCATCTGGATCAGGTCGACAATACCGATGAAGTCGTTCTCGGCGCCGATCGGAAGCTGGATAACCAACGGGGTGGCGCCCAGGCGCTCGATGATCGTCCGGACGGTGAAGTAGAAGTCCGCGCCGAGCTTGTCCATCTTGTTGACGAAGCAGATGCGGGGGACGTCGTACTTGTCGGCCTGACGCCACACGGTCTCGGACTGCGGCTCGACGCCTTCCTTGCCATCGAAGACGGCGACGGCGCCATCAAGGACGCGCAGCGAACGCTCGACCTCGACGGTGAAGTCCACGTGGCCCGGGGTGTCGATGATGTTGATCTGGTGGTCGTCCCAGAAGGTGGTCGTCGCGGCCGACGTAATCGTGATGCCGCGCTCCTGCTCCTGCTCCATCCAGTCCATCGTGGCTGCGCCGTCGTGGACCTCGCCGATCTTGTAGGTGATGCCTGTGTAGAACAAGATCCGCTCGGTGGCCGTCGTCTTGCCAGCATCGATGTGAGCCATGATGCCGATGTTTCGGACCTTGGTGAGGTCCGTAAGGACGTCGAGTGCCACGGTGTCTTTTCTCGTCTCAGTCTCGAGGGTGGTGATGAGGGGGCGAACGGGGACCGGGCCGGTTGTCCGGCCGGTGGCTCACGTCCGCAGGTGTGCCCGGTGCAGGCCGGCGAAAGTCGGCCCGCACCAGCAGAGTGCTACCAGCGGTAGTGCGCGAAGGCCTTGTTGGACTCGGCCATCTTGTGGGTGTCCTCGCGACGCTTGACCGCGGCGCCCAAGCCGTTGCTCGCGTCGAGAATCTCGTTCATCAGGCGCTCCGTCATCGTCTTCTCGCGACGCTGACGTGAGTAGCCGACCATCCAGCGCAGAGCAAGCGTGGTGGGGCGACCGCCCTTGACCTCGACCGGCACCTGGTAGGTCGCTCCACCGACGCGGCGGCTCTTGACCTCGAGGGCTGGCTTGATGTTGTCGAGTGCGCGCTTGAGCGTGACGACCGGGTCGGCGCCCGTCTTGGCGCGAGCGCCCTCAAGTGCGCCGTAGACGATCGTCTCGGCGATGGACTTCTTGCCGTCCATGAGGATCTTGTTTACCAGCTGGGTGACCAGCGGCGAACCGTAGACCGGGTCGACAACGAGTGGCCGCTTCGGGGCGGGGCCCTTACGTGGCATTACTTCTTCTCCATCTTTGCGCCGTACTTGCTGCGAGCCTGCTTGCGGTTCTTGACACCCTGGGTGTCAAGTGAGCCGCGGACGATCTTGTACCGGACACCGGGGAGATCCTTCACGCGGCCGCCTCGCACGAGCACGATCGAGTGCTCCTGCAGGTTGTGGCCGACGCCGGGGATGTACGCCGTGACCTCGATGCCACCGGTGAGGCGCACGCGGGCCACCTTGCGGAGCGCAGAGTTGGGCTTCTTGGGGGTGGTGGTGTACACGCGGGTACACACACCACGGCGCTGCGGGCTGCCCTTGAGCGCAGGGGTCTTGGTCTTGGTGATCTTGTCCTGGCGGCCCTTTCGGACCAGCTGGTTGATCGTAGGCACTGATTCTCCGTACGTCGTGAATGTCGTCTGTCCTGGCCACACCTTGGTGGCCCGAACATCCTTGTGGATGTCCTGGTCCGTGCTCTGAACCGTGAGGCACTGGAGCGCGGACAAGGTGCTCCCCCCTGCACTTTCCGGCTCACCCCAAAGAGGAATGGCGCGAACTGCCCGGCGGGAGGTTCGAACCCGACCTCACCCGCCTGTGCCCCTGAAGGAGCTCGATGCGGATCTGGTCAGGCTCTCGCGCCCGGGAGAGCCCAGGCACAGTGAACAAGGTTACTGCCTGGACCCATAGCATCCAAATCGGTATTCCGCCGCCCCGGCTCGCCGTCGCTGGTCGCCCACGCGGTCACGACACAGGTGAGGTCACGGCAAAACGAAACCAGAAGCAGACGCGGAAGCGGGGCGGACCCGAAGGTCCGCCCCGCTGTCCCGCTGTGAGATTACCGCCGGCGTATGGCGGAATACCGGTCCGATCAGTCGCGGTCGAAACCGAGCGTTGCGTCATCCAGGCGGATCGCCTCGCCAGTGCCCGGACCGAAGGCCGGGTAGTCGAACTGCTCGAAGTTCGGCATGGCGTACATCGCGGCCTTGGCCTCTTCGGTCGGCTCCACCTTGACGTTGCGGTAGCGCGGAAGACCGGTACCTGCCGGGATGAGCTTTCCGAGGATGACGTTCTCCTTCAGGCCCAGCAGCGTGTCCGACTTGGCGTGGATCGCCGCGTCAGTCAGCACCCGGGTGGTCTCCTGGAAGGACGCCGCCGACAGCCAGGACTCGGTTGCCAGCGAGGCCTTGGTGATACCCATCAGCTCGGGTCGGCCGGAGGCCGGCTTGCCGCTCTCTGAGAGCACGCGACGGTTCTCGGACTCGAAGCGACCGCGTTCGGCGAGCTCGCCGGGCAGCAGGTCGGCGTCGCCGGCTTCGAGAATCGTGATGCGACGCAGCATCTGGCGGACGATGACCTCGATGTGCTTGTCGTGGATCGAGACGCCCTGCTGGCGGTAGACGCTCTGGACCTCGTCCACCAGGTGCTTCTGCACCACAAGCCGGCCCTGGATGCGCAGCACATCCTTGGGGTCGATCGCACCCTTGACCAGCTTGTGGCCGACCTCGACATGGTCGCCATCGGCGACGAGCAGGCTCGAACGCTTGCTCACCGGGTAGGCGTGCTCCTCGGAGCCGTCATCCGGGGTGAGCACGATCCTGCGGGTCTTGTCGGTGTCCTCGATCTGTACGCGGCCATTGGCCTCGGCAATCGGAGCCACACCCTTGGGGGTGCGTGCCTCGAACAGCTCCACCACGCGCGGAAGGCCCTGGGTGATGTCGTCACCGGCCACACCGCCGGTGTGGAAGGTGCGCATCGTCAGCTGGGTACCGGGCTCACCGATGGACTGTGCGGCGATGATGCCGACCGCCTCACCGATGTCGACCAGCTTGCCGGTGGCCAGAGACCTGCCGTAGCACGCGGCGCAGGTGCCGACCTTGGAGTCACAGGTCAGGACCGAACGGACACGGACCTTCTCAACCCCGGCCGCCAGAAGCGTGTTGATGACGACGTCGCCCAGGTCGATGCCGGCTTTGGCCAGCACCGAGCCCTGATCTTCGACGTCCTCGGCGAGCGTACGGGCATAGACGCTGGTCTCAACGTCTTCGTGCAGCTGCCGGACGCCGCCTCGCTCCACAATGACACCGTCGCGATCCCTCGCCACGATGGGCATGACCAGCCCACGGTCGGTACCACAGTCGTCCTCGCGGACGATCACATCCTGCGAGACGTCCACCAGACGCCGGGTCAGGTAACCCGAGTCGGCAGTACGCAACGCGGTATCGGCCAGACCCTTGCGGGCGCCGTGCGTGGAGATGAAGAACTCAAGGACTGACAGACCCTCACGGAAGTTCGCCTTGATCGGGCGCGGGATGATCTCGCCCTTGGGGTTGGACACCAGACCACGCATACCGGCGATCTGACGGAGCTGCATCAAGTTGCCTCGGGCGCCCGAGTGCACCATCCGGTAGATGGGGTTCGTGGGCGGGAGGTTGGCTTCCATCTCCTTGGCGACCTCATTGGTCGCCTGCGTCCAGATCTCGATGAGCTCCTGACGACGCTCGTCATCAGTGATCAGGCCCCGCTCGTACTGGGTCTGAACCTTGGCGGCCTTGGATTCGTAGCCCTCAAGGATCTCGAGCTTGCGGGGCGGCGTGACGACGTCGGAGATGGCGACCGTGGCACCTGAGCGCGTGGCCCAGTGGAAACCGGTCTCCTTCAGCGCGTCCAGCGAAGCCGCGACCTGAGCCTTGGTGTAACGCTCGGCCAGGTCGTTGACGATCAGCGACAGCTGCTTCTTGTCGACCGTCGTGTCGATGAACGGGTAGTCCAGCGGCAACGTCTCGTTGAAGATCGCGCGACCCAGGCTGGTCTCAACCGTGAGCGCGGCGATGATGCCCTGCTCATCAGCCAGGACACCCTCTGGCAGGGTCATGCCGGCGGGCGGCACGACGTCCTTCAGGCGGATCTTGACCGTGGAACCCAGCTCGAGCTGGCCGGCGTCGAACGCCATCCGGGCCTCGGCCACAGAGGAGAACGCACGACCGGTGCCCCGCCCGTCTTCGACAGGGATCGTCAGGAAGTAGATCCCGACGATCATGTCCTGGGTGGGCATGGTCACCGGACGACCGTCGGCCGGCTTCAGGATGTTGTTGCTCGACAGCATCAGGATGCGGGCTTCGGCCTGAGCCTCAGCCGACAGCGGCAGGTGCACAGCCATCTGGTCACCGTCGAAGTCGGCGTTGAAGGCCGAGCAGACGAGCGGGTGAATCTGGATCGCCTTGCCCTCGACGAGCTGAGGCTCGAAGGCCTGGATGCCAAGGCGGTGCAGCGTGGGCGCACGGTTGAGCAGAACAGGGTGCTCGGTGATGACCTCTTCGAGGACGTCCCAGACGTGGCTGTAGCGCTCGTTGTTGCCGCCAGCCCGCTCGACCATGCGCTTGGCGCTCTTGATGTTCTGGGCGTGGTCGAGGTCGACCAGCCGCTTCATCACGAACGGCTTGAAGAGCTCCAGGGCCATCTGCTTGGGCAGACCACACTGGTGCAGCTTCAGCTGCGGGCCGACGACGATGACCGAACGGCCGGAGTAGTCGACGCGCTTGCCGAGCAGGTTCTGGCGGAAACGCCCCTGCTTGCCCTTCAGCATGTCGGAAAGCGACTTCAGCGGACGGTTGCCGGGGCCCGTGACCGGGCGGCCGCGACGGCCGTTGTCGAAGAGCGCGTCCACAGCCTCCTGAAGCATGCGCTTCTCGTTGTTGACGATGATCTCGGGCGCACCGAGGTCAAGCAGTCGCTTGAGCCGGTTGTTCCGGTTGATCACGCGACGGTAGAGGTCGTTCAGGTCCGAGGTGGCAAAACGGCCACCGTCGAGCTGGACCATCGGACGCAGATCCGGCGGGATGACCGGGACACAGTCCAGGACCATGCCGGTCGGGTGGTTCCGGGTGACCTGGAACGCCGTGACGACCCGCAGGCGCTTGAGCGCGCGGGTCTTCTTCTGACCCTTACCGGTCGCGATGATCTCGCGCAGCAGCTCGGACTCAGCGTCAAGGTCGAACGTGTCCAGACGCTTCTGCAGCGCCGCGGCACCCATCGAGCCCTCGAAGTACAGCCCGAAACGGTCGCGCATCTCGCGATAGAGGATCTCGTCTCCCTCGAGGTCCTGGACCTTGAGGTTCTTGAACCGGTCCCAGACCTGCTCGAGACGCTCGATGTGCTGGTCCGCGCGCTTGCGGATCGTGTTCATCTCGCGTTCGGCACCCTCACGGACCTTGCGGCGCACGTCAGCCTTGGCACCCTCGGCCTCAAGTTCGGCCAGGTCGGTCTCGAGCTTCTTGGCGCGGTCCTCGATGTCGGCGTCGCGTCGGTTGACGTATTCCTTCTTCTCGACCTCGATCTGCGTCTCCAGCGAAGGCAGGTCGCGGTGACGCTCCTCAAGGTTGACCGACGTGATCATGTAGGCCGCGAAGTAGATGACCTTCTCGAGGTCCTTCGGAGCCAGGTCGAGCAGATAGCCCAGACGGCTCGGAACACCCTTGAAGTACCAGATGTGGGTGACTGGAGCGGCGAGCTCGATGTGGCCCATCCGCTCACGGCGCACCTTGGCGCGGGTGACCTCGACGCCACAGCGCTCACAGATGATGCCCTTGAAGCGCACGCGCTTGTACTTGCCGCAGTAGCACTCCCAGTCACGGGTCGGGCCGAAGATCTTCTCGCAGAAGAGTCCGTCCTTCTCCGGCTTCAGGGTCCGGTAGTTGATGGTCTCAGGCTTCTTCACCTCGCCATGGCTCCACTGACGGATATCGTCCGCGGTCGCCAGGCCAATCCTCAACTCGTCAAAGAAGTTGACGTCCAGCACGTGTGTCCTTCTCTCGCTATATACGCAAAATCGGTCTGATCAGTGAGTCAACAGCCGAGTCGGTATGTCGGGTGCTTCTGTCCTGGACCACGTGTCCGGGACGTGCGCACACGGCATACCGACCAACCGTCAGACCTCTTCGACGCTGCTCGGCTCTCGCCGTGACAGGTCAATGCCAAGTTCTTCCGCGGCGCGGAAGACATCCTCGTCGGGGTCCTTCATGTCGATGGATGTGCCGTCGCTGGACAACACCTCAACGTTCAGGCACAGCGACTGCATCTCCTTGATGAGGACCTTGAAGGACTCGGGGATGCCGGGCTCGGGGATGTTCTCGCCCTTGACGATCGCTTCGTAGACCTTGACGCGACCAGTCACGTCGTCGGACTTGATCGTCAACAGCTCCTGCAGCGCATACGCCGCGCCATAGGCCTCGAGCGCCCAGACCTCCATCTCACCGAAGCGCTGGCCACCGAACTGGGCCTTACCGCCGAGCGGCTGCTGGGTGATCATCGAGTAGGGCCCGGTCGAGCGGGCGTGGATCTTGTCGTCCACCAGGTGGTGAAGCTTCAAGATGTACATGTAGCCCACGGACACCGGCTCGGGGAACGGCTCACCGGAGCGGCCGTCGAACAGCCGGGTCTTGCCCGTGCCGTCGATGAGGCGCACACCGTCGCGCGTCTTGAGCGTGGAGTCGAGCAGTCCAGTGATCTCGTCCTCGCGCGCGCCGTCGAAGACCGGGCTGGCCACTCGGGTGCCGGGCTCGGCCTGGCGCGCATCGGCGGGGATCAGCTTGGCCCAGTCGGGGTTGCCGTCGATCTTCCAGCCGCGTGACGCCGCCCAGCCCAGGTGGATCTCCAGGATCTGACCGACGTTCATCCGGCCCGGAACACCCAGCGGGTTCAGCACGACGTCAACCGGCGTGCCGTCCTCAAGGAAGGGCATGTCCTCGATCGGAAGGATCTTGGAGATAACACCCTTGTTGCCGTGGCGGCCGGCGAGCTTGTCACCATCGGTGATCTTGCGCTTGTTGGCCACAAAGACGCGGACGAGCTGGTTGACGCCCGGAGGCAGGTCATCGCCCTCTTCCTTGTCGAAGACCTTGACACCGATGACGGTGCCGGTCTCGCCGTGGGGGACCTTCAGCGACGTGTCGCGGACCTCGCGGGCCTTCTCGCCGAAGATGGCACGCAGCAGGCGCTCTTCCGGAGTGAGCTCGGTCTCGCCCTTGGGCGTGACCTTGCCGACCAGAAGGTCGCCGTCACGAACCTCAGCGCCGATCCGGATGATGCCGCGCTCGTCCAGGTCAGCCAGGACCTCTTCGGAGACGTTCGGGATGTCCCGGGTGATCTCCTCAGGACCGAGCTTGGTGTCGCGGGCGTCGACCTCGTGCTCCTCGATGTGGATCGAGGAGAGGACGTCGTCCTGCACCAGACGGCTGGAGAGGATGATCGCGTCTTCGTAGTTGTGGCCTTCCCACGGCATGAACGCCACGAGCAGGTTGCGGCCAAGGGCCATCTCGCCGCCGTCGGTCGCGGGACCGTCGGCGATGACGCCACCGAGCTCAAGGCGTGCGCCCTCTTCGACCAGAACCCTCTGGTTGTAAGAGGTTCCTTGGTTCGAGCGGTTGAACTTCGCGATCGGGTAGGACTGGTAGGTCCCGTCGTCGTTGGCCACGGTCACCACGTCGGCTGCGACCTCTTGAACGACGCCGGCCTTCTCGGCCCGGACGACGTCACCGGAGTCGAGCGCCGCGCGGTACTCCATGGCTGTGCCGACCAGGGGTGCTTCTGAACGCACCAGCGGGACTGCCTGGCGCATCATGTTCGACCCCATGAGAGCGCGGTTGGCGTCGTCGTGCTCCAGGAAGGGAATCAGCGCGGTAGCGGCCGACACCATCTGACGAGCAGCAACGTCCATGTAGTTCACAGCGTCGCCATGCACGTACTCGACCTCGCCGCCCCTGGTGCGAACCAGGACGCGGTCCTCGGCATAGCGACCGTCGACGGTCAGCGGAGCGTTGGCCTGAGCGATGACGTACTTGTCCTCTTCGTCAGCCGAAAGGTAGTCGACCTCGTCGGACACCACGCCGTTGGTGACCCGGCGGTAGGGCGTCTCGACGAAACCGAAGGCATTGATACGCCCGTATGAGGCGAGCGAGCCGATCAGACCGATGTTCGGGCCTTCAGGGGTCTCGATCGGGCACATGCGGCCGTAGTGCGAGGGGTGGACGTCACGGACCTCCATGCCGGCTCTGTCACGAGACAGACCACCGGGGCCGAGCGCGGACAGGCGGCGTTTGTGGGTCAGACCCGCGAGCGGGTTGTTCTGGTCCATGAACTGCGACAGCTGGCTGGTGCCGAAGAACTCCTTGATGGAGGCGACGACGGGCCGGATGTTGATCAGGGTCTGCGGCGTGATGGCCTCGACGTCCTGGGTCGTCATCCGCTCGCGGACGACGCGCTCCATGCGTGACAAGCCGGTACGGACCTGGTTCTGGATCAGCTCGCCCACGTTGCGCAGACGACGGTTGCCGAAGTGGTCGATGTCATCGACCTCGACCGGGACGTCGATCGCCTTGCCGTCGCGGCTGCCGGGCATGACCAGATCGCCGTTGTGCAGGGCGACGATGTGACGGATCGAGGCGACGATGTCGTTGATCGACAGGACCGAGTTTGCCAGGGGTGCTTCGACGCCGAGCTTCTTGTTGATCTTGTAGCGACCAACCTTGGCCAAGTCGTAACGCTTCGGGTTGAAGTAGAGGTTGTCCAGGAGGGTCTGGGCCGCTTCGCGAGTGGGCGGCTCGCCCGGACGCAGCTTGCGGTAGATATCCAGCAGGGCCTCGTCCTGGGTGGCGGTGTGGTCCTTCTCCAGGGTCTGGCGCATGGACTCGTACTCGCCGAACTCTTCAAGGATCTTGGCCTCGGACCAGCCGAGCGCCTTCAGGAGGACCGTGACCGACTGCTTGCGCTTGCGGTCGACGCGCACGCCGACCATGTCGCGCTTGTCGATCTCGAACTCCAGCCACGCGCCACGGCTCGGGATGACCTTGGCCGTGTAGACGTCCTTGTCGGACGTCTTGTCGGGGTTTCGCTCGAAGTAGACGCCAGGGCTACGGACGAGCTGGGAGACCACCACTCGCTCGGTGCCGTTGATCACGAACGTGCCGCGCTCGGTCATCAGCGGGAAGTCGCCCATGAAGACGGTCTGGCTCTTGATCTCGCCCGTCGTGGTGTTCATGAACTCCGCCGTGACGAACAGCGGGGCGGAATACGTCATGTCCCGCTCTTTGCACTCCGCGATGGAGTACTTCTTCTCTTCGAACCGGTGGTCGCGGAACGACAGCGACATCGATCCGGAGAAGTCCTCGATCGGTGAGATCTCTTCAAAGATCTCCTCGAGGCCCGACTTGTCGGGCACATCCCCACGGCCTGCCGCCTTGGCTTCTGCGACACGCGCTTGCCAGCGTTCGTTGCCGAGCAGCCAGTCAAAGCTCTCCGTCTGGAGAGCCAGGAGGTCAGGGACTTCTAGTGGTTCGCGAATCTTCGCAAATGAGATACGGCCTGAAGCCGTGATAGCAGTGGACACAGTCTGGGTCGCGGTGCGCGAGGCAGCCAAGGATGGTCCTTCCACGGGCCTTCTGAAACTGAAAGTTCAGCGCTACCGGGCGGACACGAACTCAGCGAAGGACATAGATCGGACAAGGCTGGTGGGGCCTTACCTGAGGGCTCTACGGACGCGTCGAGGCGGAACATGAGGCAGCGCAAAGCGACAGCCTACCCGCAAGTGGGCGCGTTAGTCCAACCGCGTCCGGGGGACTGCCATCCGTCCACCGCGCGACATGCCATGAGGATGACCCCCAAAGCGTCCCGAGTCAAGCAAAGGAAGGCTGGGCTTGCGCCCTTCGCCAGGGAAACTGCGAGCCGCGAGACGGTCAGAGCAGACGGCTGGGGTCGCGTCGGTCCCTTGCTGGACGTCAACGCAGCACGGGCCGCCTGGTCACCGTCGAACTTTCGCAAGCTCTTCGATGGCCAAGCGGCCCGTGCTCAGTTCAGTGGTCAGCTAACCGATCAGCTGAACCAGCTGATGAATGAGTCCCACCATCCGTGGTGATTGTCATCTCCGTGGTGACCGTCATCTCCGTGGTGACCGTCATCTCCGTGGTGACCGTCATCACCCTCGTTGCTCTTTACCGAGAACTCGACACCGTTGGACGCAGAGCCACCCGCAGGGGTGACTGTCACGTCAACATGCTCGCCAGTGATGCCGCTCGGAACCAGCACGACAATCGACGTGTCGGTCCAGGACGAAACGCTGGCAACAACCGTGCCGAACTTCACCACGCCTGCAGCTGCGAAACCAGTGCCCGTGATCGTGACCTTGGTTCCGACGGACGCCTCGTGAGGAGACAAGGAACTGATGTGCGCGGCCGACGGTGTGGGCACCGTGGACGTGACCGTGATGGTCTTGGTCACCGGGGCGCTGGCGCCGCCCGCATTGCTGGCGATCAGCGTCACCGTGTAGGAACCGGCCGTGGTGTAGGTCACCGCGGCTGGGTTCTGCGCGTTCGAGCTGCTGCCGTTGCCGAATGT
>JBBRWQ010000033.1:0-30054 GCA_038249115.1 Actinomycetales bacterium | reverse complement strand
GGTTCTGAGGACCTAGGCCTCGACGATCGAGACACCGAGCAGCACCGCGCCCAGCGCGCTGCCCAGACCCACTGTTGCCCAGATGCCTTTCATGGTGGGGTTCTTGACGAAGGTGTGCAGCGCGGCACCGACACCCGACAGCGCGACGAGGCTCAGCTTGACCATCAGGGTTGTCCGGTAGGCATCGCTTTCGCCACCGGCCCCTGCGAGCATCCAGCCGCCGGTCAGGATGAGCACCCCGAACGCGGGCCAGGACACCCAGGCGAAGGCACGCGCCGCCGGGGGGATCGCGTCGGGGGCCACCCGCCGTAGCGGTCCCATCAGGGCCGCAAGGACGATCTGGCCGCCCACCCAGATGGTCGCCGCGAGCACGTGCAGGGTCAGTTGGACGACGTGGAGGTCGATTGTCAGCATCCCAGCATCCAACACTGGTGCCCTTGATGCGTTTGCCCAGGGGGGTCGCACGGCAGAATGTCCACGTGTCCCCATCCTTGCCCCCGTCCTCTCTTCAGCCCGACCCGCAGCCATCCCTCGCCGCCGAGACTGCCCGGCGTCTGAAGCGGGACGTCCAGGGTCTCGTCTGCGCTGTCGTGCAACAGCACGACAGCGGCGAGGTGCTGATGGTCGGCTGGATGGACGACGAGGCACTTCATCGCACGCTGACGTCTGGGCGGGTGACGTTCTGGTCCCGTAGCCGTGGTGACTACTGGCGCAAGGGGGACACGTCGGGTCATGCCCAGTACGTCAAGAGCGTTGCCCTGGACTGTGACGGTGATGCCCTGCTCGTCCGTGTCGACCAGATCGGCGCGGCCTGCCACACCGGGGCGCACTCCTGCTTCGACGACCACGATCTAGCTGCGGTTCAAGGACATCCGGATGAGTGAGCCCACTCCCGACCTCAGGTATGGCGTGACCTGGCCTTCGCTCGGGACGTTCACCGAGCTTGCCCGCACCCGTCGCGTCATCCCGGTGGTGCGCCGGCTGCTCGCCGATGCCGAAACTCCGGTAGGTGTCTACCGCAAGCTCGCAAAGAATGCACCTGGCACCTTCCTGTTGGAGTCCGCCGAGCACGGGGGAGTGTGGTCCCGCTACTCCATAGTGGGTGCCGCCTGCAGTGCCGTCCTGACCGAGAAGGACGGCCTGACCCACTGGATTGGCGAGCCTCCGGTGGGCGTTCCCACCACCGGCAACCCGCTGGAAGCGTTGCGCGACACCGTTTCTACGCTCGCGACCGACCCCATCCCGGGTTTGCCGCCGTTGACCGGCGGCATGGTCGGGTCGATCACGTATGACGCGGTGCGGCGCTGGGAGAAGGTCCCCGACAACGCGTCCGACGAGCTGCACCTGCCCGAGCTGGCCATGATGCTCGCCACCGACCTTGCGGTGCTGGACCACGCCGATGGCTCCCTGCTTCTGGTGGCCAACGCCGTGAACTACGACGCGACAGACGAGCGGGTCGAGGATGCATGGACGGACGCCGTCAGCCGACTCGACCGGATGACTGCCGATCTCGCTGCCTCGGCGCCCAGCACCGTGGCCGTCGTGGAACCCACCGCGCCGGAGGCTTCCAGCAACCACACGCCACAGCAGTTCTTCGCCATGGTCGAGGCCGGCAAAGAGGCAATTCGGGCTGGTGAGGTCTTCCAGGTTGTTCTCTCCCAACGGTTCTCGGTCGACTGCCCGGCCGACGCGCTCGATGTCTATCGCGTGCTCCGCGCCTCGAACCCAAGCCCGTACATGTACCTGCTACGGCTCCCGGCACCGGACGGCACGGCATACGACGTCGTGGGTTCGAGTCCGGAGGCGCTGGTCAAGGTCACCGGGAGACGAGCCATCACCCGCCCGATCGCGGGCTCTCGGCCGCGGGGTGACACACCCGAGACAGACGTCGCCAACAGCGAGGACCTGCTGGCCGACGCCAAGGAGCGTTCGGAGCATGTGATGCTCGTCGACCTGTCACGCAACGATCTCCAGAGGGTCTGTCGTGCAGGCACCGTCGACGTGGTCGAGTTCATGGCGATCCGGCGCTACAGCCACATCATGCATCTGGAGTCCACCGTGGTTGGCGACATCCGGCCGGAGCAGAGCGCCTATGACGTGCTCGTCGCGACGTTCCCCGCGGGCACGCTCTCCGGGGCGCCCAAACCGCGTGCGATGGCCCTGATCGACGAGCTCGAGCCGAGCCGCCGCGGCATCTATGGCGGAGTCGTCGGCTATCTCGACTTCCACGGCGACCTCGACATGGCCATTGCGATCCGCACCGCTGTGATCAAGGGCGGGCGGGCATACGTCCAGGCCGGCGGCGGGATCGTCGCCGACTCGGTGCCGCGACTGGAGTTCGAAGAGAGCGTCAACAAAGCGGCGGCGGCTCTGCGAGCTGTCGCCTCGGCCACGGGGCTGCGGGCGCCATGACAGGGGGCCTTGCCAGCAAGCGGACGGTGCTTGTCCTCGTGCTCGTGGGTGCCGCGCTGATCCTGGTGAGCGGTTCTCGCGAGTGGGTCTCGGGCTCGATCGGTGATGCCGCGCTTGGCGCAACGGTGTTGCACGGTAAGGGATCTGACGTCGCACCAGGCGCTTTGGCTGCTGCGCTGGTGGGCCTTGCCTCTGCAGTTACCGCGACGACGGCCGGCACAGTTGTGCGACTCATCGCGGCCTCGTCTGCACTACTGGCCGCCGTCCTCGGCGCCGGTGTGGTCGTCTCGGTGCTCGTCGACCCAGACGGCGCGCTGGGCGTGCTGGCGGCAGCCGGCACAGGGCGCAGCGGGGTTGTCATCTCGCACGGTCAGGCTGGGGCCTGGGCATGGGTCGCGCTGGCGGGGACGCTCGTCATGGGGGTCGGTGGGCTGGGCGCGCTGGTGGGATCCCGCCGCTGGAGGGGGCTCTCGAGCAGCTATGACGCACCGGTTCCGGGCCAGGCGCTTCCGCCCGGCGCGGGTCGCGGCGAAGGCGTCGAACCACCTCGCAGTCGCGAGTCGGACTGGGACCGGATCTCCCGTGGTGAGGATCCCACGATCGAGAAGTCAAGCCGATAAGGCTGTGCGGCTGGCTGTGGCTGGCACAATGACGTCATCGCTGAAGGAACGGCAGCACAGAGCAGACCGTCTCACTGAGGAGAAACCCATGGCAGAGCACGGACACGGGCACAGCACGGCAGCCTGGACTGCCGTCGGGATCCTGTTGGCCGCAGTGTCCCTGATCTGCCTGGCCGTGGTGATCACCAGCTGGCCGTTGGCAATCGTAGGCATGGTCCTGATGGCCGTCGGCCTCGCAGCGGGGAAGGTCCTGGCCATGGCCGGCTTTGGTGCCACCAAGCCCGACCGGTCGGGTGCAGGCACCGTCGTTCGCTGACCATTCCTTCTTCCACGGGATCGTGCCTGGGGGTCGGTTCGGACCGGCTCCTGTTCGTGGATAGCCTTGACTGGTGTCCACTGTCCTCGACGAGATCATTGCCGGCGTCAGGGAGGACCTTGCCGTTCGACAGACCCAGACCTCTCTGGATGACCTGAAATCCCGAGCGGAGCGGATCGAACCGGCATACGACGCGATCGCGGCTCTCAAGGACGGACACGGGGTCAAGGTCATCGCCGAGGTCAAGCGCTGGAGCCCGAGCAAAGGCGCTCTGGCCATGATTGCCGACCCTGCTGGGCTGGCTGCCGACTACGCCGCCGGCGGGGCGAGCATGATCAGCGTCCTGACTGAGCGCCGTCGTTTCGGCGGCAGCCTGGAGGATCTTGCTGCGGTGCGAGCGGTGGTTGGAATTCCGTTGCTGCGCAAGGACTTCAACGTCTCCTCCTACCAGCTGTGGGAGGCACGTGCCTATGGCGCCGACGTCATCCTGCTGATCGTCGCTGCCCTCGACCAGCCCACACTCGTTGGCTTGCGTGAGCGTGCAGAGTCCCTCGGGATGGCAGCTCTGGTCGAGGTTCACGACGAGGCTGAGACCGAGCGCGCGGTGGATGCCGGCGCGCGCATCATCGGCGTCAACGCCCGCAACCTCAAGACTCTCGAGGTCGACCGTCATACCTTCGCGCGACTGGCCCCGCACATCCCCAGTGGGATCATCAAGGTCGCCGAGTCCGGGGTTCGCGGGCCGCACGACGTGATCGACTACGCACGTGCGGGCGCAGACGCCGTGCTGGTCGGAGAGAGCCTGGTGACCGGTGACCGCCCGCGTGAAGCCGTGGCTGCTCTGATTGCTGCAGGTGCTCATCCAGCACTACGTCAACGGGGAGTCTGATGAACGACCATCCCAGCTCGACCGGTGGGGTCACGAGGCCGGGCCGCTTCGGTTCGTATGGCGGCCGGTATGTCCCCGAGGCCCTGGTAGCTGCCCTGGAGCAGCTCGACGAGGCACGGCTCAAGGCCAACATCGACCCGGCATTTCAGGGCGAGCTCGAGCGCCTGCAAGCCACGTATGCCGGCCGCCCCAGCATCATCACAGAGGTCCCGAAGTTCGCCCAACACGCTGGGGGAGCGCGCATCCTGCTCAAGCGCGAGGACCTGAACCACACCGGCTCGCACAAGATCAACAACGCGCTGGGCCAGGCACTTCTGACCAAGCGCATGGGCAAGACGCGGGTCATCGCTGAGACAGGGGCTGGTCAGCACGGCGTCGCGACCGCGACCGCGGCCGCACTGATGGGCCTTGAGTGCGTCGTCTACATGGGAACGAAGGACACGCAGCGTCAGGCACTGAACGTCGCACGGATGCGGCTGCTCGGCGCCGAGGTGATCCCGGTGCGCCAGGGCAGCGCGACCCTGAAGGACGCGATCAACGAAGCGATGCGCGACTGGGTCACCAACGTCGAGACCACCCACTACCTGATCGGCACGGTCACCGGGCCGCACCCGTTCCCCGAGATGGTGCGTGACTTCCAGCGGATCATCGGTGTCGAGGCACGGGCGCAGGTGCTCGACCTGGTCGGCCGTCTGCCCGATGTCGTGTGCGCGTGCGTCGGCGGCGGCTCCAACTCCATGGGCATCTTCCACCGTTTTCTCGACGACCCCTCCGTGCGCCTGGTTGGGCTCGAGGCCGGGGGTGAGGGTGTCGAGACGGACAAGCATGCGGCCCGGTTCAGCACCGGCCTTCCAGGGGTCCTGCACGGCGCGTTTACCTATGTCCTCCAGGACGAGGACGGACAGACCGTGGAGTCCCATTCCGTCTCGGCCGGGCTGGACTACCCGAGCGTCGGCCCCGAGCACTCCTTCCTGCGGGACACCGGCCGGGCCGAGTATCGCCCGATCACCGACTCCGAGGCCATGGACGCTTTCGCGTTGCTGTGCCGGACCGAGGGGATCATTCCCGCGATCGAGAGTTCGCACGCGCTTGCCGGCGCCCTCGAGATCGGCCGCGAGATCGGCCCAGATGGCATCGTTCTGGTCAACCTGTCGGGGCGAGGTGACAAGGACGTCGACACGGCAGCCCGATGGTTCGGGTTGTTCGACGATGAGGGGCTGCAGTGAGAGGCACAGCCGGACGGGTTGGACCAGCCATGAACGGTGTCGGAGCAGTCCTGGCCAAGACGAAGGCGGAGGGTCGTGCGGCCCTCGTGGGCTACCTGCCGGTCGGGTTCCCTGACGTCCAGGGATCCATCGACGCCATGGTCGCCATGGTCGAGGCCGGCGTGGATATCGTTGAGATCGGCGTGCCCTACACAGACCCGCTGATGGACGGCCCGGTCATCCAGCACGCGGCAGACGTTGCGCTCAAGGGTGGCACCCGGCTCAGGGACGTGTTCACAGCTGTTCGTGCCGTCGCCGACACCGGCGCTCCTGCGTTGGTCATGACCTACTGGAATCCCGTTCTCCGCTATGGCGTTGACCGGTTTGCGGACGACCTGGCCAAGACCGGCGGGGCCGGTCTGATCACGCCGGACCTGATCCCGGACGAAGGCGCCGAGTGGATCTCGGCTGCAGAGCGAAACGACCTCGACCGGGTGTTCCTGGTTGCACCCAGCTCGAGCGAGCCTCGGCTCAGGAGCACCACCGCGGCCTGCCGCGGTTTCGTCTACGCCGCGTCGACCATGGGGGTCACCGGGGCGCGCACGAGCGTCGGCGACACCGCTGAGGTGCTGGTTAACCGGGCCCGTCTCATCACGGATACGCCGATCTGCGTCGGGCTCGGTGTCTCCACCGGCACCCAGGCTGCGCAGGTGGCGTCCTTTGCCGACGGGGTGATCGTCGGCTCGGCACTGGTGCGATGCCTCACAGATGCGCAGTCCCGTGAGGACGGTCTCGCGGCGATCCGGAGGCTTTGCGCCGAACTGGCCGCCGGCGTCCGGGCGGGTCGCTGAGCACATGCATCTTCCAGGAGGAGAAAGGAGCGTAGACCTCATCGGTTTGCTGGCCCGGCTGACCCTCGGTGTCGTCCTCATCGTGGCCGGGGCGCTCAAGGTCACCTCCCCGGCTGCCTCTGCACTGGCGGTTCGCGCCTTTCAGATCCTCCCCTACGACTTCGCGGGTTACGTGGGCTACGCCTTGCCCGTGGTCGAGATCGTGGTCGGCCTGCTTCTGGTGACAGGCCTTCTCACGCGAGCGTCGGCCGCGGTGGGCGGTCTGCTGATGCTGGCGTTCATGATCGGGATCAGCTCGGCATGGGCCCGCGGACTAAGTATTGACTGTGGCTGTTTCGGGGGTGGGGGAACCATCGACGCCGCTCAGACGCAATACTTGCTGGACCTGCTTCGCGACACAGGGCTCGCCGTCTGTGCTGTGTGGCTGGTTGTGCGTCCCCGTTCGGCATACAGCCTTGACCACCGTTTGTTCGGATAAGGAGATCAACCAGATGCGTCCAGACGCCACCAAGAAGCTCGCTGCAGCCGGGCCTAAGAAAGGCCTCAACCCGGTCGTGATCGGCGCCGTCATCAGCGTCTTGGTCATCGTGGCAGTGGTGGCAGCGATCGTGATCGGAGGCGGCAGCACGCCGGACGGCGGGGGCTCAGCTCTGCCCAAGGGTGCGCTCACAAGCGACGGTGCTGGCATCGTTGCCAACACGACACCCGCCAAGACCGGCGCGCCGACAGTGGACGTCTTCGAGGACTTCCAGTGCCCGGTCTGTGGGCAGTTCGAGAAGGCGTTCGGGGCGACGCTCACATCGATGGCCGACGCCGGCCAGGTCAAGCTCGTCGTGCACACCTTGTCCTTCCTGGACACCAACCTCAAGAACGACTCCTCCACCCGGTCCGCCAACGCGGTGGCCTGCGCGTCCGACGCGGGCAAGTTCCTGGAGTATCACGCAGCAGTGTTCGCCGCACAGCCGGTCAAGGAGGGCGACGGATACACAGACGCCCAGCTCACCGAGTTCGCCACGACCGCAGGCATCACCGGCCCAGCGCTGACGACGTGGCAGACGTGCACGTCCACGAGTCAGTACGTGCAGTACGTCAAGGATGTGCAGACGGCCGCCGAGAAGGAAGGCGTCTTCGGCACCCCGACCCTGAAGCTCAACGGCAAGGACATCACCAAGTCGCTGTCGACGCCGGAGACTCTGATAGCTCAGATCAAGGCCGCCACGAAGTGATCTCGTCCATCCCGAGCCCGGACCAGGGGGTCTGGTACATCGGATTCTTCCCTATCCGGGCCTATGCCATGTGCATCCTCGCCGGCATCGTCCTTGCCGTCTGGATCACCCAGAAACGCCTCGAAGACCGCGGGGGCAAGCCGGGGCAGGCGCTGGATGTGGCAATGTGGGTGGTCCCCATCGGGATCGTCGGCGGCCGGCTGTACCACGTGATCTCCAGCCCTCAGGCTTACTTCGGTGAAGGGGGCCATCCGCTCAACGCGTTCAAGATATGGGAAGGCGGCCTGGGCATCTGGGGGGCGGTGGCGCTCGGTGCCGTTGGTGCCTGGATTGGTTGTCGTCGCAACGGGGTTCGCTTCCTGGACTATGCCGATGCCGCGGCCCCCGGGGTCATTCTCGCCCAGGCGATCGGGCGCTGGGGCAACTACTTCAACAACGAGCTGTACGGCGCCCGGACCGACCTGCCCTGGGGCCTCGAGATCCATTGCTGGGACCAGGGCGCGGGGCGCGCGATCACGTGTCCGGGCGGGACGACGAACATCCTTGGCACCTTCCAGCCGACCTTCCTCTACGAGTCCTTGTGGAGCCTGCTGGTCGCCCTGGCCCTGGTGCTGGTGGACCGTCGGTTCACCCTTGCCAAAGGCCAGATCTTCGCCCTGTACGTGCTGCTGTACACCTTTGGCAGGGGCTTCATCGAGACGTTGCGCACCGACGAGGCCAACCACGTCTTCGGCGTTCGGCTCAACGTCTGGACGTCGCTGATCGTGTTCGCCGGTGCGGCGTTCGCCTATTGGCGCCTGGGGACCCGCCGCCAGGCTGTTGACCATTCTCAGCATCCGGACTGAGAGCCCACACCTGTCCGGATTGCGGGCTTTCCGGTATTCTCCGATGACCTCGTTGGCCAATGCCGTCCATGGGGGTTCCCGAGGTACTTCTCGAGATGTTGAGGACGGTGTCGAACGTGGAATCTACGCATTTTTCTGCCCAGCCGACGAACCAGGGGTTGTACCGCCCCGAGTTCGAGCACGACGCATGCGGGGTCGCGTTTGTCGCGACCATGCGCGGCAGTGCAGGGCACGACATCGTCGACCACGCATTGACAGCACTGCGCAACCTTGAGCACCGCGGCGCGACCGGCGCCGACCCGATGGTGGGCGACGGAGCCGGAATCCTCACCCAGATCCCGGACGCCTTCCTGCGTGAGGTCGTGGACTTCGAGCTGCCATCCAGGGGCGCCTATGCCGCGGGAATCGCCTTCCTGCCGAAAGATCGCGATGAGCGTGCAAGCGTCGAGGCGACCATCGCCACCATCGCCTCCGAGGAGGGGCTGAGGGTCCTCGGGTGGCGTGATGTGCCGATCGTCGTCGAGCTCGTCGGGGATGCAGCCCGTGCCTGTATGCCGTTCTTCCGCCAGCTGTTCGTGACCGCGTCTGCTGGCCGTGTGGTGGGCATGGGCCTTGAACGTCTGGCCTACTGTCTGCGCAAACGGGCCGAGCACGAGTCTGAGGTCTACTTCCCGTCACTCTCAGCGCGCACCATGGTCTACAAGGGCATGCTCACCACTGGTCAGCTCGAGCTGTTCTTCCCCGACTTGTCGGACGGCCGCTTCACCACCGAGCTGGCCCTGGTCCACTCGCGCTTCTCGACAAACACCTTCCCCTCGTGGCCGCTGGCCCACCCCTACCGGCTGATCGCCCACAACGGCGAGATCAACACCCTTAAAGGCAATCGCAACTGGATGCGGGCACGCGAGAGCCAGCTTGCCAGTGAGGTGATCCCGGGCGACCTTGAACGCCTCTTCCCGATCTGCAGCAACGGCGCCTCCGACTCTGCGTCGTTCGACGAGGTCCTGGAGCTGTTGCACCTGAGCGGTCGGTCGCTGCCGCACGCGGTCCTGATGATGATCCCCGAGGCGTGGGAGAACCACCAGGAGATGGACCCCGCCCGCAAGGCTTTCTATGAGTTCCACGCCAGTTTCATGGAGCCGTGGGACGGGCCTGCCTGCATCACGTTCACCGACGGCAACATCATCGGGGCGGTGCTGGACCGCAACGGCTTGCGGCCCGGTCGCTACTGGGTCACCGACGACGGCCTGGTGATCCTGGCTTCGGAGACGGGCGTCCTTGACCTCGAGCCCGGTCGAGTCGTTCGAAAAGGCCGGTTGCAGCCAGGCCGTATGTTCCTCGTCGACACCGAGCATGGCCGCATCGTCAGCGACGACGAGGTCAAGTCGTCGCTGGCCGCCGAGAACCCCTACGAGGACTGGCTGCACGCCGGTCTGATCAAGCTTGAGGATCTGCCCGATCGCGAGCACATTCTGTATACCGCCGCTTCAGTCGCGCGCCGCCAGCAGACGTTCGGTTACACGCAGGAAGAGCTCCGGATCCTGGTGTCTCCCATGGCAAAGACCGGGGGAGAGGCCTTGGGTTCGATGGGCACCGACAGCCCGATCGCCGTGTTGTCCAGCCGCCCACGACTGATCTTCGACTACTTCAGCCAGCTCTTTGCCCAGGTGACCAACCCGCCGCTCGACGCTATCCGCGAGGAGCTCGTCACCTCTCTGGGGACCGTGATCGGCCCGGAGGGCAACGCTCTTTCGGTCAGCCCTGCCCACGTCCGCCAGGTGGTCCTGCCCTTTCCTGTGCTCGACAACGACGAGCTGGCCAAGATCGTCCACATCAACGCCGACGGCGATCTCCCCGGCTATGCCACCCACGTGGTCCGGGGCCTGTATGACGTGTCCGGAGGAGGCGTCGCAATGAAGGCGCGCCTTGAGGAGATCTTCAGTGAGGTCTCGGCGGCCATCGTCAACGGTGCTCACTTTGTCGTGCTCTCAGATCGTGACTCAGGCCGCGACCTCGCACCGATCCCGTCACTGTTGCTCACCTCGGCCGTGCACCACCACCTGATCAGGGAGAAGACCCGCACCCGGGTCGGGCTGCTGGTCGAGGCTGGAGATGTCAGGGAGGTGCATCACGTTGCGCTTCTCATCGGCTTCGGAGCCGCGGCCGTGAACCCCTACCTGGCGATGGAATCGGTGGAGGACCTGATTCGATCGGGTGCCATCACGGGGGTCAGTGCCGAGCAGGCGGTCCGGAACCTGATCAAGGCGCTCGGCAAGGGTGTGCTGAAGGTCATGTCCAAGATGGGCATCTCGACCGTGGCGTCCTATCGCGGCGCCCAGGTCTTCGAGGCGATTGGCCTCTCCCAGGACCTGGTCGACTCCTATTTCACCGGAACGATCTCCCAGCTCGGTGGCATCGGCCTCGACGTCGTCGCCCAGGAGGTGGCGGCGCGTCATGCCACCGCATTCCCCCTGGACGGCGTGCGCCTGCCACACCGCAGGCTGGACGTGGGGGGGGAGTACCAATGGCGTCGTGAGGGTGAGCCCCACCTGTTCGACCCTGAGACGGTCTTCCGTCTCCAGCACGCCACGCGAGCTCGTCGTTACGACGTCTTCAAGCAGTACACCGCGCGCGTCGACGAGCAGTCCGAGCGGCTGATGACGTTGCGCGGCCTGTTCCAGTTCGCGCAGAATCACCCGCCGGTGCCCCTTGACGAGGTCGAGTCGGTCGGCGCCATCGTGGCCCGCTTCAGCACGGGTGCAATGAGCTATGGGTCCATCAGTCAAGAGGCTCACGAGACGATGGCTGTGGCGATGAATCACCTTGGTGGCCGGTCGAATACGGGTGAGGGCGGTGAGGACGAGGATCGTCTGCTCGACCCTGTGCGACGCTCGGCGATCAAGCAGGTGGCCTCCGGCCGTTTCGGGGTGACCTCGCTCTATCTCACCCAGGCCAGCGACATCCAGATCAAGATGGCCCAGGGCGCCAAGCCCGGCGAGGGCGGGCAGCTGCCCGGTCACAAGGTCTACCCGTGGGTGGCCAAGACCCGCCACTCAACTCCGGGAGTCGGGCTGATCTCGCCTCCACCGCACCACGACATCTACTCCATCGAGGACCTGTCTCAGCTGATCCATGACCTCAAGAACGCCAATCCCGAGGCGCGCATCCACGTCAAGCTCGTGGCCGAGGTCGGCGTGGGGACGGTCGCTGCGGGCGTCAGCAAGGCTCACGCAGATGTCGTCCTCATCTCAGGGCACGACGGTGGGACCGGCGCCTCGCCGCTGACCTCGCTGAAACACGCTGGTGCGCCGTGGGAGCTGGGGCTTGCCGAGACCCAGCAGACGTTGGTGCTCAACGGTTTGCGTGACCGGATTGTGGTTCAGGTCGATGGTCAGCTCAAGACCGGTCGTGATGTCGTGATCGCAGCCTTGCTCGGTGCCGAGGAGTTCGGCTTTGCCACCGCTCCGCTGGTGGTCAGCGGCTGCGTCATGATGCGCGCGTGTCACCTCGACACCTGCCCCGTGGGCATCGCGACCCAGAACCCCGAGCTGCGGTCGCGGTTCTCTGGCAAGCCCGAGTTCGTCGAGACGTTCTTCGAGTACATAGCCGAAGAGGTTCGCGAGCACCTGGCTGCCCTCGGCTTCCGGTCGATCGACGAGGCCATCGGCGAGGCGTCGGCGCTGGACACCCTGGCAGCGGTCCAGCACTGGAAGGCCAGCGGGCTGGATCTCACACCGATCCTGACCGAGATCACGCCGCTGGACGGCGCGCCGCGCCGCCACACCGTTGCTCAGGACCACCGGCTGGAGAAGGCGCTCGACCACACGCTGATCGAGATGAGTCAGGACGCCCTGCGGGACAAGACGGCTGTGCGCATCGAGCTCCCCATTCGCAACGTCCACCGCACCGTCGGCACCATGCTCGGCCACGAGGTGACCAAGGCCTACCCTCACGGTCTTCCCGACAGCACGATCGACATCTCTTTGTCCGGCTCAGCGGGTCAGTCGCTGGGAGCCTTCCTTCCGGCCGGCATCACGCTGCGACTCTTTGGCGACGCCAACGACTTCGTCGCCAAAGGACTCTCGGGGGGCCGGGTGGTGGTTCGTCCGGACCGATCCGCCTCGCTGCCGGCCGAGCACAACGTCATCGCCGGCAACGTGATCGCCTACGGAGCCACGAGTGGTGAGGTCTTCCTGCGCGGTCAGGTGGGTGAGCGGTTCTGCGTGCGCAACTCCGGAGCCACCACCGTCGTCGAAGGGGTGGGTGACCACGGATGCGAGTACATGACTGGTGGCACCGTGTTGGTCCTCGGGCCGACTGGCCGTAACTTCGCAGCCGGCATGTCCGGTGGTGTGGCCTATGTCCTGGACCTGCGCGAGGAGCACGTCAACCGTGATCTCGTCGACCTCATGCCGCTGCGCGACAGCGATGTGGAGGTCGTGCACGATCTCCTGGCCCGGCATCGCGAGTGGACCGAGTCCGCCGTCGCCGGAAGGCTGCTCACCGGCTGGGACGACGACAAGAGCCGTTTCACTCTGGTCCTGCCACGCGACTACCAGCGGGTTCTGGACGTCCGGGCAACAGCAGAGTCCGAGGGACTCGACCTCAACGGCCCCCAGGTGTGGGAGCGGATCATGGAGGCTTCCCGTGGCTGACCCTCAGGGTTTCCTGTCCACTCGTGAGCGTGAGCTTCCCAAGCGCCGCCCCGTGTCGGTCCGTCTCATGGACTGGCGTGAGGTCTACGAACAGCAGGAGGTCGGCCAGCTGCAGAGGCAGGCCGGGCGCTGCATGGACTGCGGTATTCCGTTCTGCCACCACGGGTGCCCCCTCGGAAACCTCATCCCCGAGTGGAATGACCTGGCGTGGAAGGGCAACTGGCGCGAGGCCATCGAACGGCTGCACGCCACGAACAACTTCCCCGAGTTCACCGGCCGGTTGTGCCCGGCGCCGTGCGAAACCGCGTGTGTGCTCGGCATCAACCAGCCGGCCGTGACCATCAAGCAGGTCGAGGTCACGACGATCGACCGCGCCTTTGAGGCTGGCGGGGTCACGCCGCAGGCGCCGGACCGGCTCAGCGGCAAGACGGTTGCGGTTGTCGGGTCCGGCCCGGCAGGCCTGGCTGCCGCGCAGCAGCTGACTAGGGCGGGGCATACAGTTGCCGTTTTCGAGCGTGCCGACCAGCCCGGCGGCCTGCTGCGATACGGCATCCCCGAGTTCAAGCTGGAGAAGTTCGTCCTGGACCGTCGCCTGGCGCAGATGGAAGCAGAAGGCACGCGATTCCGAACCGGTGTCGATGTCGGAGGCGACCTGACCGGCAGGCAGCTGCGCCAGCGCTATGACGCCGTCGTGCTGGCGATCGGGGCTACCGTCCCTCGTGACCTACCCGTCCCCGGGCGTGAGCTGCGCGGCGTCATTCAGGCCATGGAGTTCCTGCCGCCCGCCAACCGGGTCGCGCTCGGTGAAGAAGTCGAGAACCAGGTTGTCGCCACGGGCAAGGACGTCATCGTCATCGGCGGGGGGGACACAGGCGCGGACTGCATCGGCACCGCGCTCCGCCAGGGCGCCAGGTCCGTCACATCACTGGAGATCATGCCCCGCCCGGGTGAGGACCGCCTCCCGAACCAGCCGTGGCCGACATACCCCACGATCTTCCGAATTGCGGCGGCTCACGAAGAGGGTGGCGAGCGCAGCTACTCGGTGAGCACCAAACAGATCCTCGGCGACGATCTCGGCGCAGTCCGGGCGCTTCGACTGGTCGAGGTCGAGCTTGGTGGCAATGGCGCGCCTGGCGTCACCGAGGTCGAGGGCACCGAGCGCGAGATCCCCGCTCAGCTTGTCCTGCTCGCCATGGGCTTTCTCGGACCGCAGACCAATGGCGTGGTCGAACAGCTCGGCGTGGAGCTGGACGAACGCTCGAACATCAAGCGGGACAAGAGTTTCATGTCATCGGTGCCGGGTGTCTTTGTCGCAGGGGACGCCGGCCGAGGTCAGTCCCTGATCGTCTGGGCCATCGCCGAAGGCCGGTCGGCGGCAGCCGGCGTGGATGCCTATCTCACGACGGGGACCTCTGCGCTGCCCCGTCCGATAAACCCCACAGACCGACCGCTCACGGTCTGAGACAGGACCCAAAGTCGACGAAGAGCAAGCTCGCCTCGGCGCGTGACCTGGTTCTTTCGGTCTCTGTCCAGCCCTTAGAATTGCCCCCATGCGCCGCGCAAAGATCGTCTGCACCCTTGGCCCTGCATCATCATCACCGAAAGAGCTGCGAGCGCTGGTCGCTGCGGGCATGGACGTCGCCAGGCTCAATCTCTCGCACGGCACCTACGCCGACCACGAAGCGGTCTACGCCGAGGTGCGCGCGGCCAGCAACGAGTCAGGCAGGGCCGTGGGCGTGCTGGTCGACCTGCAGGGCCCCAAGATCCGGACCGGCCTGTTCGCCGACGGCCCGGTCAGACTGGTCAACGGTGCCCGGTTCACCATCACCATCGAGGACATCCTCGGTGACGAGGAACGCGTCTCGACGACCTACCTGGGGCTCCCGGGTGACGTGAGGCCCGGCGACCGGTTGCTGATCGACGACGGCAAGGTGGCACTCAGGGCCGTTGAGGTCACTGACACCGACGTCATCACCGAGGTGGTTGAGGGCGGTTTCGTGTCCAACCACAAGGGCATCAACCTGCCCGGTGTCTCGGTCAGCGTGCCGGCCATGTCGGACAAGGATGAGGCGGATCTTCGCTGGGCCCTACGGCTGGGCGCGGACATGGTGGCCCTGTCGTTCGTGCGCGACGCCACAGACATCACCCGAGTCCACGAGATCATGGACGAAGAGGGTGTGCGCCTGCCCGTGATCGCCAAGATCGAGAAGCCGCAGGCGGTGGAGCACCTCGAGGAGATCATCAACGCGTTCGACGGCGTGATGGTGGCTCGTGGTGACCTCGGTGTCGAGCTGCCTTTCGAGGAGGTCCCGCTGGTCCAGAAACGTGCCATCGAGATGGCCCGGAGGAAGGCCAAGCCGGTGATCGTCGCCACGCAGGTGCTCGAGTCGATGATCGAGAACTCGCGCCCCACCCGGGCTGAGGCCAGCGACTGCGCCAACGCCGTTCTGGACGGCGCCGACGCCATCATGTTGTCCGGTGAGACGAGCGTGGGCAAATGGCCGATCGAAGCGGTGACCACGATGGCGCGGATCATCGAGAGCGTGGAAGAACACGGCCTTGAGCGCGTTCCGGCGCTTGGCACTCGCCCTCACACGACCGGCGGAGCCGTGACGGCGGCCGCGGCAGATATCGGCGAGCTCCTGGGGGCCAAGTACCTCGTCACGTTCACGCAGTCCGGGGACTCGGCACGGCGGCTTTCCAGGATCCGCTCCAAGCTGCCCATGCTGGCGTTCACCCCCTTGCAGGCCACGCGTTCGCAGCTGTCTCTCACCTGGGGTATCGAGACCTACCTCGTGCCGCGGACCAAGCACACCGACCAGATGGCCATGCAGGTGGATGAGTCTCTCCTCGGGGATGGTCGCTGCGTCGAGGGCGACACTGTGGTCATCGTCGCGGGATCGCCTCCTGGCATCAAGGGCACGACCAACGCGCTCCGCGTTCACCACATCGGTGACTCGAGGAACCGGGTGGCGCCAACATACGAGGATCTCATCTGACGGCCGCGCCCTGATGGGAAAGGCACCCTGACGGGACTGTCCACGAGGGTCAGGGCGGGCCCTGGCCGGGCGAGATGTTCAGGAGTGACGCGGTGGCGGCTCGATCAGCCTGAGGGCCAGGGTGGGACAGGCCTTCACTGCAGCTTTCGCCAGCAGGAGCAGGTCGGCCTTGACGGCGTCGCGCACGATCGGATAACCCCACTCGTCCAGGCTGACGACCTCTGGCAGGAGCTCGGCACAGAGCCCGTGCGCCTTGCACGCGGGCCAGTCGACCCGCAGCTGCTGGTCGCTCACCGGAGCTCCTCCTGCAGGCCGCTGCGGCACGTGCCCAACGAGTGCGAGTCGACCTCATGCGGGAAGCGCTGCAGCATCGAGGTCACCAGGCGAGCCGTCCCGTCGGGGTGGGCACAGGCTCCGCGCTTCACGACCAGCCCGCACAGCTCCTCCACCCGCCGAATCGGGCCTCCACCCAAGACCAGCGCCCTGAGCGCTTCGGCCATGGCGGGCAGTCCGTTGCGGCATGGACCGCATCGTCCGGCGCTCTGTCCGGCCAGGTAGTCGACCAGCGCCACCGTTCGCACCAGCGGGCACCATCCCTCGGCGAGAGGCAGCATGACGCCGGCACCGAGCGTTGCTCCGGCTTCGGCTATCGCCTTCCGGGACACGGCCAGCCCGTGCAACGCCGCTGGCCTCAGCCAGGTGCCGTGGTAGCCGCCGAGAAGCAGAGGCTGGGACATCTCATCCTCGGTCAGGACGTCGGCCAACGGTGTGCCGAAGGCAACTTCACGTACCTCCGGATCCCAGCCGTCGCCCCGCAGCGTCAACAACGTGGTGCCCGGCTCGTCGGAGGTTCCGTGCGCGGCATAGCCCGCCGATCCCACCCGCGCCAGGTGTCCGAGGTGAGCGAAGGTCTCGGCGTTTGAGAGCAACGTTGGTCGCCCACGGTGCCCGCTGACGGCCTCCGGTTGCCACGCCGTGACCGGCAGGTTCTCGTGACCGGCCAGGAGCTGCAGCACAGCCTGAGCCTGACCCGCGACAAATCGCGGCGCGGCGTCGTGCAGCCTCACCTTGAGGCGCTCACCAGCCTTGGAGCGCTCACGCAACGCATTCTCGACGGCGACTCGAACGGACGGGAGCTCGGACGGCACCACGATGTGCACCTCGCGAGTGCCCAGCGCATGGGCCACGGCCGCTGCCCCGTCCAGAACGACGTGGGGCGAGCAGGTCATGAGCACAGCGTCTTTGTGGCTCGCAGGCTCACCTTCCGACGCGTTCACCACCACCACGGCCCGGCGGCGCGCAGCCGCGGCCAACTTGATGGCAAAGGGGAATCCGGCACCTCCGCGTCCGCGAAGGTCCACGTCGCGGGCCATCTCAACCAGCGACTCGGCCCGTGGCCTGGGAGCCGGGCCGAGCCGGTCACGGTGGGCCGCGAGGCCCGGACCATCGGCGATCCCCGAGAGGAGGGCGGGTCCTTCCGAGACCGCGGGGGTCAGCCCAACGTCGTTGCGCATGGCGGACGGCAGGGGGGTCGTGATTGTGGTCACAACGTCACCACTTTCGAACGAGCGAGCAGACCGAAGCGGGCAACGACAGCCACAGAGACTGCCGCGATGCAGCCGTAGTTGATCGCCATACCCCACTGGGTGGCGGCGTCGGTGCCCATCTGCATTCCGTGAAGGAGACCCACACCCCATGCGACGTAGGCAAGCACGTGAATGGCGCGCCACGGCCCATGTGACATCCGGTGACGCAGCATGCTGGTCACCGTGACGGCGATGAGCAGGTCGAGGGCGAAGGCCCCGAACCCCAGCCAGAGTGGCTTGTAGGTTCCGCTGAACGGCACGAACGCATGCCACCAGCGGATGTCGACGAACGTGTCGACCACGGCGGTGGCGACATGTGCGGCGAGGAAGGTCACGGCCATCAACGAGACGTTGCGGTGCAACCCCTGCGAAAGCATCCGCGGCCAGAGCCGGGGGCTCACCCGGGACGTCGAGAGCACGCCGAGCATCGTCGACAGGGTGAGCAGCAGGAGAAGGACGAAACCGGTGCCGCGGTTGGCGAACCACAGGCCGGGCCCGCTCAGGATGTCCGTCATGCCGCCCCCTCCGGCTGGGGCCAACGTGAGGTCCGCACGATCCTGCCCGTGGGGTCGACCAGCCGGGCAGGAATGTCGCGCGCGGTCAGCCAGCCAACTGCCTTGTCACCCAACACGATTGCGGCTGTGCTGGCGGTGTTGGCAGCCAGGCAGGTGGCCCCCGTCGCCGTGACTGTGCGCCACGGCCCCCGGGTCGGCTCACCGGTGCGCGGGTCGAGCAGGTGGTGCCGTATGACGCCACCACGGATCCACCGCCGGGCCGCCGTGCTGGAGGTGGCCAGCCCGCCATACGGCAGGTGCACGATCTCCTGATCGCCAAGGTCATCGATGGTCTCGCTGATGGCCACCGGCCAACCACTGGGGCCGGCCACGGCGAGGTCACCCCCGAGACTGATTACTACTGTGGAGTCGAACTCGGCCGCGATGGCGGCCGCGATCAGGTCGGAAGCCCACGCCTTGGCCGTGGCACCCAGGTCAAGAGCGCACCCGGGCGGCACCCTGACGGCGCCCTCCGGATCGAGCAGGATCTCCCTCCATGCACCGACCCGCGCAGGCAGGGGAATCCCGGCTGGGTCGGCTGAAGCGGCGGGGATCAGCGCGATGTCGCGGTCATAGCCCACAGCTTCGAGGGAATGGCCGAGGGTGGGATCCACGAGACCACCGGTCTCAGCTGCCACCTCCATCGCCGCGCCGATCGCCTGTACCAGCATCGGGTCGACGTTGGTCCACGACCCGGCCCGGGCGTTGGCGCGGACGAGATCGGAGTCGCTTCGGAATCGGCTGCAGGCGCGGTCCACGTCTGCGAGCAGCCGCATCGCGATCTGGCGGGCGGGTCCCAGGACGGCGCTTCGTTCGGTTGAGAGATGGACGTAGGTGCCCAGAGCCCGCCAGGTTGCGGTCCCGGTGCCTCGAGCTTCCAACGTGCGCATCAGGATGCGGCCGATGGCGCAGGAGCGGCAGCTACCGGCTTCGCTGGAACCGGTGCCGGGGCAGCAGCCCGCGCAGGGGCCGCGGCAGCGGGAGCCCCGGCACGGCTCGTCGTGCCGACGGAGGTGCGGCCGGACGTGCCCACCTGGCCGACGCCCGAGGCAGCCTGCACGACTCGTGTCGTGGTCACGGTGCGGGTCGGCCGTGGGGTAGCCGCCGGTTGAGGTGCTGGGTCTGCGGTCACAGGCGCCGCGGCAGCTGCCGTTGCCAGCGCCTTCGTCTGCGTCTTCTGCGCCGTGTAGTCAGCTGCGAGACCCGTCACCCAGCCAGTGCCGACGAAGGCCGCGGCAGTGAGTCCGCCGGTGATCAGAGCCAGAGAGTTCAGGGTTATGTCGCGGGACTTGGGGTCACGGGGCATCTGGTCCTCCACTTGGTTCGAGAGATGCCAGAGTCGCGCCCCCGGTTACAAGGTGGCATCAGGCGGGCGTTAAGAAAGCCTCAAGGTTCGCGGAGGCCTTGAGGTTGATTTGACGTTCTCGCGACGTGCCCATAAGGCTCAGGGGGTGACGATGTCGTCGGGAACCCGCTCTCGGGAACCTTCCGTTCGTCAGTCAGGAGCACACACACCATGAACCGTCTTAGCCCGCGCAACACCGTCCTGAGCGGCGCCACCATCGGTCTCATCGCCGGAGTCGCCATCTACGGCGCCGTGTCCTCGTCGGCCACGGCAAAGGTGGCTTCCGTGGTCCAGCCGGCCTCGGCCAACGTGGCCGTCGCACGCGCCAACGCCGCTCCGTGCGCGGCGGGCGAAAAGCTCGAGGATGGTGTCTGCGTCGTTCACATCGAGAGCACCGTTGTCATCCCCGCTCCCAGCAGCGGCGCGATCCTGAGCGCCGATCCGTCGACGTCCGGCGATGACGCGGTCGAACCGAGCGACCAGGTTGGCGCAGAGACCGAAGCCGAGAGCGATGCGGCGGAGGCCGCGGATGACGCAGCCGAGCATGCAGCGGAGACCGCGGCTGATGCTGCCGAGCATGCAGCGGAGACCGCGGCTGGCGCTGCCGAGCAGGCGCCGGACGTTGCCGAGCATGCAGTCGAGAACGACAGCTGAGGTCGCTCCGCTGGCCGGTCAGCCCTGGGGCACACCCAGAGTGATGGTCGCGAGCATGCCGCCGGACGGAGACGTGGCGACCACCAGGTCTCCGCCGGCGGCAATCGCGGCTCTGCGGACGATGTCCAGACCCAGACCGGTCGAATGGCCGGTGCTATGGCCGCGCCTGGCAACAACGTCCATGTTCGCCACGCCCGGACCTGAGTCCGCGACCTCGAGTCGCACAAATCCCGGATCGCTGCTGAGCAGCGACACGGAAAAGGCGGTTCCATCCGGGGTGTGCGCGAATACGTTGTCCACCAGGGCGTCGACAACATCCACCAGATCGGCCGCATCGATGGCTGCAGGGGTCACCGTCGAGGGGATCGAGACGGTGAGATCGCGGCTTTGGTCGGCAGCCAACGCTGACCAGAAAGCGACTCGGTCGCGCACCACGCTCGAGGCGTCACACGAGCGCCTCAGTGTGCTGCGGACCGGCCGTCGTGCGTCCTTGACGATGGCATCCACCGTGCGCTCGAGGTGGCCGATGTGATCACGAAGACGATCCGCGAGGTCCGGTTCTTTGACTGCCTCCACATCCAGTCGCAGTGCCGTGACCGGAGTCCGCAGCCGGTGGGACAGGTCGGCCACCGCCTCGCGCTCGGCGGTCAGAAGCTCGCCGATGCGATCGGCCAGGCGGTTGAGGCTTGTCCCGAGCTCTACCGTCTCGACGGGTCCTCGTGGCACCGCTCGCGCGCCCAGCTCGCCCGCTCGCAACCGGTGTGCGACAGCGGCAAGCTCCGTGACCGGGGCGCTCACCCGACGACCGAGACGATCGGCGATGACCACCGCGGCGACCATGAGGACGACGCCAAGACCTGCGAACGTCGCCCATGCGGCGGCCACCCCTCGGCGCAGGTCCTGGATGCTGACTGCCGTCCGCACGACAACGGTGCCACGGCTGGTGACAACCGGCACCACAACCTGGGCGCCCTCGGCGCCACGGAGGGTGAACGCAGCTCCGGTGCGAGCGCGCGAGACGACTATGGCCGCGGACTGCGGCGACCCCGGTGGGGCGGTGCCGATCAACGTCCCATCAGGCAACAAGACGGACGTGGCTCGGTCCGAGCGCTGGTCGACCAGACCCACCAGATCCGTGAGCTGGCTAACGTCATCGACTCCGGCGACGATCGTCGCGACCCCCTGCGCCTCCTGGCTGGCACCGGCGACGGCACGGTCCTCGGCGAGGGTCCGCACCAACATTCCCAGGGGAATCAGGAAAGCGAGGATGACCGCTGATGTGGTGGCAGCCACGAGCAGGGATATCCGCCGGCGCATCAGTCCACTTCCCCGGCGCTGTCAGGAGCCGCGAGACGTACACCCACGCCACGGACACTGTGCAGGTAACGCGGATCCGCCGCCGTCTCGCCGAGCTTGCGCCGCAGCCAGGACAGGTGAACGTCGACGGTCCGGTCGCCTCCTCCATAGTTCTGACGCCACACATCCGCGAGGAGCTCACGCTTCGAGACCACTTCGCCAGATCTTTGGGCCAACGCCAGGAGGAGGTCGAACTCCTTGCGGGACAGGTCAATTGGTCTGCCATCCAGGCTCACCGTGCGTTTCCGCGGGTCGACCGTCAGACCACCCACCACCAGCGGAACCTGAACGAGTGCGGAGCTGCTGCGGCGAAGAACTGCACGGAGCCGGGCTTCGAGCTGCTCGATCCCGAAGGGCTTGACCACATAGTCGTCGGCGCCGGCATTGAGGGCCCTGACCATGTCGGCGTCGTCGTCGCGTGCAGTGATAACGATGACCGGCACCTTGCTGACTGCCCGAAGCATGGCGAGGACCTGCAGCCCGTCGATGTCCGGGAGCCCGAGGTCCAGAAGAACGACGTCAGGTTGGTTGTCGACGGCGGACTCCAGCCCCGACATGCCACGGTTGCTTGTCGTGACGGCGTGCCCCAGCTCGGTCAGTGCGCGGGTGATGGCAGAGCGGATGCCGTTGTCGTCCTCGATCAACAAGATGGTCGCCACGACAGCACGCTATCCCGCGGCGTGCCATGGGGACGCGAAAGTGACACAGTGACGAGATGTTGGTGAATCCGTAATGGGGAAATTGCGCTCCACGGTCGGCGTGGCGATGATCTGGGTCGTCACGGTCGCCGGCGTGTCTGCCACGGCGTGGGTTGCGATCGACAGGGCTGGCCGCCAGATCAGCGATCCCGGTGCCGCCTCACTGGCGATCCCGTTGCTGGGCTCGACCGCTGAGAGCACGACGCCCAGCGGGGGGCCGAGCAGCACAGGGGCGACAGCGGCCCCCTCCGCCTCCAGGACCACAGCTCCTGCGACCACCCGGGCCACAGCGATCCCCACGAGCTCGACGAGCCACCAAGGATCCACATCACCCTCGCCATCGGTTGACAGCCACACCAACCCCGTGAGCTCGACGACCCCGATTGACCGGACAGCCCACGTGACTGGTGGGCAGGTCTCTGTGCGCTGCACCGGTGCAGTCATCACACTTCGGATCGCCCAGCCTGACAATGGCTGGCAGGTCAAGGTCGACGGGTCAGGCCCCGAGACGGTCGAGGTGTCCTTCCAGCAGGGCGACACTGAGGACGCGGCCCAGGCGCACGTGAAGGCGGTCTGCTCGAGAGGCACCCCGGTGTTCACCATCGACAACTCACACTGACCAATCGCCTCGCTGCCTGTCACTTATGGTCATGGCCCGTCGCGTCATGGCGGAGACCGCTGGCCGGTATGCTGATCGCCGCAACCTCGCCGGGGTGGTGGAATGGCAGACACGGAGCACTCAAAATGCTTTGCTCGAAAGGGCGTGCGGGTTCAAGTCCCGCCCTCGGCACTTCAAAAAAAACCTCTGAATGCCCAAGCCGAGGGCAAGCTCAGCGTCGTGATGAGATAAACTTATGACGCTTCTAGCTGAGTATCGCGACGCCCGACGTGACGAGGACGTCGCACGTATTCGTCGCGTGATCGCGCTGCGCGCATTGATCGCCACCGGCATGAGCCAGCGACAGATCGCCAAGGCGTTGGGCATCTCGCAGCCGGCCGTGAGTCAGCAGCTGAAGTTCTCCCCGGATCTCATGGAAGTGCATCCGGAGATCCTTCTCGTGTCCGCTGCCCCTGTCCTCAAGGCCCTGGCCGAGGAGAACGGCTACTCCCGCCTAGCGGTCTTTGGTTCGGTAGCGCGTCGGCAGGCGCGCCAGGATTCTGATATCGATTTGTTGGTGGAAGCGCCACCCGGAACGTCGTCCTTCGCGTTCGTCCGGTTCAAGGAGCTGATCGAGGAAATCATTGGCCGTGGGATCGACCTGGTCTCCTACGGCGGCCTGAAACTGAAGCTCGATGACGACATCCGTCGAGAGGCGGTGCTGCTGTGATGGTCCGCAAGGTCGCAAAGGAACTCATTCACATCCGCGACTGGTTTAGCCGGGTCGGCGAGATCGTTGAGCGTGGCAAGGAGAGTTGCCTCGCTGATCATCTCCTTCAGGAGGCAGGAGACTCCCTGATGATGAAACTCGGTGAGGCCGCCAACCGGCTCTCGCGGATGGAGGTGCTTGCTCCCGACGGAGTCGAGTGGGCCCTTGCCGTTGCGAACCGAAACTTCCTCATCCACCAGTACGACGAGATCGATCGGGTGCAGACATGGATCACGCTCTCGGACGACCTGCTCGCTTGGCAGGCATCGCTCGTGTCCCTCTTTGACGAGGCTGAAACGACAATCGCGCTCGATGCGGAGTGACCGCCTGTCCTGCCCGCCGGATGCCGTGAAGGCCCGCGACAACATGGCACTGCCTGTTGACGACAATCACGTGGGCTGCGTCCGGCAACAACCGGACGCTGGAGGATCGCCCCAAGACGTCGGCCCAGCCCAATGTGTATCTGCGCTACATCGCCGAGTCCGGCGCCGCCCGCAATCCAGTTCGAGGCCGCCGTGTATTGCAGGTGGACGGTCGACTTCGCCGGGATCGTTCGTGGCTGTTGACTTCGACGTTGAATGACGACCTGGCGGCGGTGGACGTCAAGCCGTCTTTGAGTCGTGGGCGGTGGGGGGCACGTGGGCGCGTGCCCACCGGCACCGAGAGTTTCTCGAGTCTGGGTCTGCTGGTGTTCTTGCACGTCAGAGTGCGTGCCCCCTCTGGTCAAGGGGTCGGTCTGTCGGCGGTATGCCGCCGGACGCAGTTGCCACAGACCGCGCCTCGGGAGCGGTTATCGGCGGGGGTGTTGTGGCCGGCGGTCCAACGCGTTCACTACCTGCTCAAGTGCGTTGGCCAGGGCAGGCAGGTCCCGGTCGTAAATGCGACCCGTGTCCAGTTCGGTGACCAGGTCGGCCAGCGCGTGCTCCCATGCTGGGCCATGTGGGGATACCGGCACGTGCTCGATGACGGGGACGGGTTTGTCGACCTCGACGACCCGGTCGACGACGTGGACTGCGGCGCGCCCGGATGCGGCCGCCCTGGTGAGTTCCCAGGCCCGGTGACGGCATGAGGACGAGCACCACTTCGGCACCCGTCCCCGCGCCGGGAGCAGGATCGGTGATCCGCACCAGCCGCAGGCCAGGGTCTGTCCGGGACGCCGGGGGCTGCGTCTCGCCGGGGGGTTCCGCGTGCTGGCCGGGGCCGGGTTGGTGTCGGTGGTGGTGCTCGTCTTCTGGGTGTTCATGCGTGCACTCCTGACGATGATTGCGTGCCAACGACTTTAGCAGACCGGTCATGCATGAGGTGTGTAGAGATTGGTGGTCGTAGGCACGCGACGTGCGGCGGGTTGGGGCCTGCGCGAGGGGGACTGGTGCCGGGGGGCGGCGTGGACCTGCGGGGCGTCGGTCGTCGTGCGGGGGATGTTTGTGACGGGCCAGTGATGGTGATGACCGGGTGACGGATTGCGAGTTGGCGCCGATGACGGAGGCCTTGGGCATGGCGAAGTAGCAGGAGCAGGCAAGAGACAAGGCCCGGCAGCGGCGGATGGCGTTGGACCGTGTTCCAGAGGCAATCGACGAAAGTGTCGGGGTCGGCGCCGCGGAAGCCATCTTGGGCGGCAGTTCGCCACCACGGACGCTTGTTCTCAGGTCTGGCGCCGATCCGCCCGCGCAGTCGCTGCGCAACGCGTCGAGCACCTCATCGAGGGCGGCCTCTTTGCGCTGCGATGCCGCGTGGCGGGCGACTCAAATGGTTGGCGATTAGCTCTGCTGGCGGAGCCAGGGAAGCAGTCCCCCGGCCAGCAGCATTGCGACCTGTCGATCGGAGAGTCGGTGTCGGGCGACGTACTGCTCGTCCCGAGTGGCGTTGCGCACCGTGATGTCGGTGCCGGAGGCGATGGTGCCTCGAAGGCCCTCCATGACCAGAACGTCGCCCTGCTCGATCCGCCGGTAGTCCTCGGGATCGGCGAACTCCAGTGCGATCACTCCGAAGTTCGCCAGGTTCTGCCAGTGGATTCGGGCGAAGGACACGGCGACGACCGCACGCAGACCGAGATAACGCGGGGCGATCGCGGCGTGCTCGCGCGAGGACCCCTGCCCGTAGTTGGCGCCGGCGACCACGATGTGCCCACTGCCAGCCTTGGTCGCGAGGGCCCGTGCGGGGTAGCTCGGGTCGAGCTGGCTGAAGGTGAACTCGGCCAGCTTGGGGATGTTGCTGCGGTAGGGCAGCACCGCTGCGCCGGCCGGCAGGATGGCGTCGGTGGACACGTCGTCGCCGAGTTTGAGTGCGACCGGTGCCTCGATCCGGTCGGGCAGCGGGTCGAAGTCCGGCAGCGAGGAGATGTTCGACCCTTTGACCAGTTCGACCCCACGTGCCTGCTCGGCCGCCAGCGGTGCTTCGAGCATCGCGGCGTTCACGCTGGACTCGGCCGGCAGCTGGACGCGGGGGTAGTCGATGCCGAGCAGGCTTGGCAGATCACGAGGGTCGGTGATCTGCCCGGTCAGCGCGGCGGCGGCGGCGGTTTCGGGGGAGCACAGGAATACCGAGTCCTCCTGGGTTCCGGAGCGCCCCGGGAAGTTGCGCGGGAACGTGCGCAGGCTGATGCTCCCGGCCGCCGGCGCCTGGCCCATGCCGATGCAGCCCATGCAACCGGACTGGTGGATCCGCGCTCCGGCCGCGACCAGGTCGAATGTGGCGCCCATCTTCGTCAGGTCCTGAAGGATCTGGCGCGAGGACGGGTTGACGTCGAAGGACACCCTTGCGTGGCTCTGTCGTCCGCGGACGATCGCGGCCACGACCGCGAAGTCACGCAGGCCGGGGTTGGCCGAGGAGCCGATCACCACCTGTTCCACTTCCTGACCGGCGGCCTCGCGGACCGGCACCACGTTGCCCGGAGAGCTGGGCAGCGCGATCAGCGGCTCCAGCGTGGACAGGTCGATCTCCTCGGTGACGTCGTACGTTGCGTCCTGGTCGGCGAGCAGCTCGACAAAGTCATCTTCACGCTGCTCGGCCGCCAGGAACGCCCGCACCTGTCCATCTGCGGGGAACACGGTGCTGGTGGCGCCCAGCTCGGCCCCCATGTTCGCGATGACATGCCGGTCCATCGCGGTGAGCTGCGCCAGCCCGGGGCCGTGGTACTCGATGATCCGGTTCACCCCGCCCTTGACGCCATGGCGGCGGAGCATCTCCAGGATGACGTCCTTGGCGCTGACCCAGGCCGGCAGCTCACCGGCCAGTCGAACGCCCCAGATCTGCGGCATCCGCAGGTAGATCGGTGAGCCGGCCATCGCCATCGCCACCTCGATGCCGCCCAGCCCGATCGCGAGCATGCCCAGCGAGCCGGCCGCCGGGGTGTGGCTGTCCGAGCCGACCATCGTCTTGCCCGGGATCCCGAAGCGCTGCATGTGGGTGGGGTGAGAGACGCCGTTACCGGCCTTGGAGTACCAGAGCCCGAACCGCTGACAGGCCGAGCGCAGGAACTCGTGGTCCTCGGCGTTCTTGCTGTCGGTCTGTAGCAGGTTGTGGTCGACATACTGCACCGACACCTCCGTGCGTACCCTGTCCAGGCCGAGCGCCTCCAGCTCGAGCATGACCATCGTGCCGGTGGCGTCCTGGGTGAGCGTCTGGTCGACCCGAAGCGCGATCTCGTCCCCAGGGGTCATCTGCCCGGACACGAGATGGGCTGCGATGAGCTTCTGCGCGACGTTCTGGCCCACGGTGTGCCTCCTCATTCGGGCGGACGGCGTTGATCCATCACGCGCCAGGTTTCAGGGCCGTCGGTCATCGAGCGGTCGACTTCTCGGTCGCAGTGTGTGAAGGCGATACCTGATCCGGGTTTGTCATTTTAGCTTGCGATCAAACCTCGGACCTACTTCGTTGCGGTGCCGTTCATGCTCAGCTCGATGGTTTTGGCCGCCATGCCTAGCATCTGGGCAGCTGCCAACTAGGTATCTGGGCGGCCAACTAGGTAACGGGGTAGTCGCTCGAGGAGGTGGGCGTGGTCTCCCACACCCACCTCGACCACCGCTCGCCGGCTTATCACCTGGCCGACCATGCCGACCATGTGCACCTCGTCTGTCTGTCCTGCGGGACCGTGATCGAGAGCGCGGCGGCAACGGCCGATCCGTTCGTGGGGAATCTTTTGACCCGTCACGGCTTTGTTGCGGATGTGAAACACATGGCGATACAGGGATGGTGCACAGCATGTTCGGCCCAGGAAACCCCAGCTCAGGCGACCCCAGCTCAGGCGACTCCATCTCAGGGGACTCCATCTCAGGGGACCCAGTGAGCCCAACGGCCGTTGCGGCGGCCAGCCCGTTGTTGAGCCGTCACGGTGCCGCAGCGGGGGAGGGCGTTGATGCTGCGGTGGCGGCGCACTACGGCGATCCGTTGCGCGAGCAGCGACTCCTGGTCGAGGGCCTGGCCGCGGTCGACCTCTCGCACCGCGGGGTCCTGACCATCACCGGGCCGGACCGCCTTTCATGGCTGCACTCCATCACCACCCAGATGCTGAGCGGGCTGGCTCCGCGCACGTCCGCAGAGTCGCTGGTGCTCAGTCCCAAGGGGCACATCGAGCACGACCTTCACGTCGTGGACGACGGCGCGACCACCTGGGTCACGGTCGAGCCCGGCACTGCTCCGGCGCTCCTGGCCTGGCTGGAGTCAATGCGTTTCATGCTGCGCGTCGAGGTCGCCGACGTCAGTGCCGACTACGCCGTCATCGGTGAGCCGATCCGCTCCGAGACCTCGCCGGCGGAGCCCATGGCCTGGAGTGACCCGTGGCCGCTCATGGTCGGTGACACCGCGGTATACAGCGCGGCGGTTGAACCGGCCCAGCACCCAGGAAGCGAGCGCCACTGGCGCGAGCTGATCGTGTCTCGCGACCAGCTCGATGCGACGATAGGTGACCGGCCGATGGCGGGGATGTGGGCCGCCGAGGCGCTACGCATTGCCGCCTGGCGTCCTCGCCTGGGTTTCGAGACCGACCACCGCACGATCCCGCACGAGCTCGACTGGCTGCGCACCGCCGTTCACCTGCACAAGGGCTGCTATCGCGGGCAGGAGACCGTGGCTCGCGTTCACAACCTTGGGCGACCGCCGCGCCGGCTGGTTTTCCTGCACCTGGACGGGTCAGGCCACACCCTGCCCGAACGCGGCTCCGAGATCGAGGTCGATGGCAGGGTCGTCGGCCGCCTCACGTCCGTGGCGCTGCACCACGAGCTTGGCCCGATCGCCCTGGCTGTCGTCAAGCGCAACACCGCCCTCGATGCCGTGTGCTTGGTCGACGGGCTCAGCGCCAACCAGGAGGAGATCGTCCAGCGCTGAGATGACCTACAGGCAGCGTTAGGCGAGCGTGAGGCGTGAGTCCAGGTCAGGAACCGGCCCGTTCGCGCTCCTTCGCGCGTTTGCGCGGCGACTCCGGAGCATAGCCGCGTTAGTAGTAGTCGGCGCTCTTGGTCGGTAGCAGGTTGAGGACAGGTCTCAGGGCATGAACCTTGATGGGGGCCAGGGACTGCACTGATCTGGCCAGGTGGTCGCGGTCGACCAAGTCGCATGCCGACCACCACGAAGGTCCCGCAGGCGATGGTGCTCACCACGGCAGTGTCGGTCACGGGCAGCAACGGAGGTGCTGTCGATGATCACCACGTCGAAGCGGGACTCCAGCTCACGCAGGGTCTGGGTCATCGCGGCCGAGCCGAGCAGCCGGCGCCGTTGGGCACCAGGACCGCCGTCACCTGCCCATGGCGAGCGGCCCACGTCATGCGCTGAAGGGCAGTGGTTGCGCCAAACCGCTTGGTCAGCTCGCGCACGATCACGGTCGCGGCCTCGGGCGGAGCATAGGATTTCGGGCTGTATGACCGGTGTCACATCCGTATAAGGCGACCCTGACCTAGATAGCCGGGCCGAATTAGGTCACACTGTTGTTGTGTTAATCGCTGACCACCGCGTTTCCAAGGGTCCCGAGGGCCCTGACGCTGCGGGCGGGTCCTACCCCGAGCCGCAGGGTCTTGGTGCGCGGACCCGGGACCGGGTCCGGCAGGCGATCTCCGAGCATGGCCCGATCATCGTTCCCGCCCTCGCCTTTCGCCTGGGTCTGACGCCCGCAGCGGTCCGCGGTCGCCTTCACCCGACCAGTCGGGGCGACGCGGCCCATGGTGAGCATGTCTGCACCACGTTCATCCCCATGAGTGCCGGCCCCGCCACGGCACAAGAGGCACCGGCGGGCAAGGCAGCACCGGCACGCAATGAACCCAAGGCACGACGATCTCTGATGAAGGGTCCACGCAATGAGCAGTACCGTTGAAGAGCTCGGCACCGTTGAGGAGCGTAACCCAGGTCTGAAAGGCCTTGGGACCTATGAGTACGGCTGGTCAGACAGTGATGCTGCCGGTGTCTCGGCTCGCCGAGGTCTGAACGAGGAGGTCGTTCGCGACATCTCCGGGCGAAAGAGCGAGCCCCAGTGGATGCTCGACCTACGG
>JBBRWQ010000032.1:0-30665 GCA_038249115.1 Actinomycetales bacterium | reverse complement strand
TCTGGTCGTGAACGGGACCACCGGAGAGTCGCCCACCACGACCGACGCCGAAAAGATCGACCTCCTGCGCGTCGTCGTCGAGGCGGTCGGTCATCGCGCCCGGATCATCGCCGGGGCCGGCAGCAACAACACCGCACACTCGGTCGAGAGCGCCCGGGCGGCTGCGAAGGCCGGCGCACAAGGCCTGCTGGTCGTGACGCCTTACTACAACAAGCCGCCGCAGGAGGGGGTCCTGGCCCACTTCACCACCGTGGCCGACGCGACCGACCTGCCGGTGATGGTCTACGACATACCGGGCCGGACGGGAACACCGATCCACACCCAGACGTTGCTGCGGATGGCCGAGCACCCTCGCATCGTGGCCGTCAAGGATGCCAAGGGTGACCTTTTCGCCGCCAGCGAGGTCATGGCACAGACTGATCTTCAGTGGTACTCCGGCGATGACGCCCTCAACCTTGCGCACCTCACCCAGGGCGCGGTCGGGATCGTCAGCGTCGTCGGTCACCTGGCCAGCAGGTTCTATGCGCAGATGATCGCCGCCGTCGGCCAGGGCAACCTCGCGCGGGCAATCGAGATCCATCGGCAGCTGATCCCCGCGGTCAATGCCGTCATGCACATCACCCAGGGCGCGATCACCGTCAAGGCCGCACTGCACGATCGGGGAGTCATCTCCTCGGACACCGTGCGTCTGCCGTTGGTCCCAGCCACCATCGACCAGCTCGCCCAACTGCGAGAAGGTCTCCAGAAGTCAGGACTGAATTGAGCCATCCCCATCCCGAGCTGACCTCCCCGCCCACGCTGGCGAAAGACGCCGTGCGCATCATCCCGCTCGGCGGTCTGGGCGAGATCGGCCGCAACATGACGGTTTTCGAGCACGCAGGGCGGCTGCTGATTGTCGACTGCGGCGTGCTTTTCCCCGAGGACCACCACCCCGGCATCGACCTGATCCTGCCCGACTTCGAGTACATCTCGCAGCGGCTCGACGATGTCGAGGCGATCGTGCTCACCCATGGTCACGAGGACCACATCGGCGCCATCCCCTATCTCCTGCGGCTCAAGGCCGACATCCCCTTGGTCGGCTCGACACTGACCCTGGCGATGATCGAGGCCAAGCTCAAAGAGCACAAGATCAAGCCCTATACCCTCACGGTGGTTGAGGGCCAGCGCGAGAAGCTGGGTGTCTTCGACTGCGAGTTCGCGGCGGTCAACCACTCGATCCCCGATGCGCTCGCGGTCTTCATCCGCACCCCTGGCGGCACTATCCTGCACACCGGCGACTTCAAGATGGACCAGCTGCCCCTCGACGGTCGGATCACCGACCTGCGGGCGTTCGCCAAGTTCGGCGAAGAGGGCGTGGACCTGTTCATGACCGACTCGACCAACGCCGACGTGCCCGGCTTCACGACCTCCGAGCGCGAGATCACCCCCGCCATCGAGACCGTATTCCGCAACGCGAGCCGCAGGGTCATCGTCGCCTGCTTCTCCTCGCACGTTCACCGCGTCCAGCAGGTTCTTGACGCAGCTCACGACAGTGGCCGCAAGGTGGCCATGGTCGGTCGCTCGATGCTGCGCAACATGGGCATCGCCGAGGACCTCGGCTACCTCAAGGTGCCGCCGGGCGTCCTGGTCGACCTCAAGAAGCTCACTGACTATCCGGACAACAAGATCGTCCTGATCTGCACCGGCTCCCAGGGTGAGCCGATGGCCGCGCTCTCACGGATGGCCAACCGCGACCACAAGATCGAGGTCGGTGTGGGCGACACCGTCCTGCTCGCGTCCTCGCTGATCCCGGGCAACGAGAACGCCGTCTACCGCATCATCAACGGTCTGATGCGCCTGGGCGCGGACGTGGTGCACAAGGGCAACGCCAACGTTCACGTCTCGGGCCACGCCAGCGCCGGTGAGCTTCTCTACTGCTACAACATCGTCAAGCCTCGCAACGTCATGCCGGTGCACGGCGAGTGGCGTCACCTGGTGGCCAACGCAGAGCTGGCTGTCAAGACGGGCGTCCCGCGCCAACGGGTCCTGCTGGCGGAGGACGGTGTGGTCGTCGACCTGGTCAAGGGCGTGGCCAACATCGTCGGTGCGGTGCCCTGCGGGTATGTCTATGTCGACGGCTCATCTGTGGGAGAGACGACCGAGGCCCTGCTGAAGGACCGTCGGATCCTGCGCGACGAGGGCTTCATCACGATCATCGTGGTGCGCGACGCGGCCACCGGCAAGATCGCCGCTGGTCCCGAGATCCAGGCGCGTGGCTTCGCCGAGGACCAGGACGTCTTCGACCAGGTGCTGCCCAAGCTCGAGCAGGCGCTGGCTGACGCCGCTGCCAAGGGGGTCACCGACTCCTTCCAGCTGCAGCAGGTCATCCGCCGGACCGTCGGCTCGTGGGTCGGGAGCCGGTTGCGCCGTCGCCCGATGATCATCCCGATCGTCATCGACGCGTAGACGTCAGCTGGGGCGGGATGATTTGGTGCGCGGCGGATCGCGTGTGACGCGTGATACCGGTGTGGCTTTCGCGTAACCTGCGGAGTGTGGCGAGTCGTACGTCTTCCCCAGTCGCGCGTCCGAAGTCATCGGGACGCGCCAGCTCATCCAGCCCCCGCACAGGACGCAACCGGCGTCCGCCTGCACGCAAACCAGCGGCCCGGTCGTCCAGGGCTCGACGTGGCGGCCTGCCGCTGCCGCTGAGGGCAGTTCGCGGCACCTGGATGGGCATCGCCCATGTTGCGGGCGGGACGGTCCGCCGGATCGGGCGGAGCGCCGCCGAGCTCGAGCCGGAGCACCGTCGTGACGGCATCGGGTTCTTCCTGCTCGGCCTGACCGTCGTGGTCGCGGCCCGTGAGTGGTGGGGACTCAAGGGCATGGCCGGCGATGTCATCCACGCTGTCGTGGCCGGGACCTTCGGCCGCGTGGCCTATGCACTCCCGATTGTCCTGCTGCTCTTCGGCATCCGCCTGTTGCGTGCGCCGGGAGATGTGGCCTCGACCAACCGGATCACCATCGGCACCACGGCATTGACGTGTGCCGCAGCAGGCCTGGTCCACATCTCTGCCGGGCTGCCCAGCCCACCCGACGGCGCCCTCAAGATGCGTGACGCCGGTGGCATCATCGGCTTCCTGGCCTCGAGCCCCATCGTTGCGGCCGTGAAGACATGGGGGGCCGTGCCGCTGCTGCTGCTGCTGGGAGTCTTCGGGGTCCTGGTCATGTCCGCGACACCGGTTCACCTGATCCCTTCGCGGGTCCGCGAGCTGCGCAACTGGCTGTTGCGCCGTCCGCAGGAGGCAGGGACCGGCACCGACTCGACCGATGTGGCCGGCGCCGACGGCGCGGACGGCGTCGACGGCAAACGCAGGGCGCGCCGCCGACCCGGACCCATCGGCGAAGGACCGTTCGACGGCGACGAGGCGTTCCGGCAGGCCGCCATCGTGGCGAAGGCCAAGGCCGACCGCGCCGCTGCCTTCCGCCCGGGTGAGAAGCGGCCGACTGCCCCCGGCGTGCTGGCCCCCGGAGCCACCGTCGCCGGAATACCTCTGTCGGGTGAGGGTGGCGCCATCCTCAAGGCCCCCCTCGAGGCGCCGCCGACCACGCCCATACCAAGGGGGATGGAGCAGCTCGCCCTCGCCGGGGACATCACCTACACGCTGCCCGACCACACGCTGCTCGAGCCCGGCAGCCCGCACAAGAAGCGCAGCGCCGCCAACGACGCCGTGGTCGACGCACTGACCGAGGTGCTCGACCAGTTCGACGTCGACGCACAGGTCACCGGCTTCAGCCGCGGTCCGACCGTCACCCGCTACGAGGTCGAGCTTGGCCCCGGCATCAAGGTCGAACGAGTCACCGCCCTCTCCAGGAACATCGCCTATGCCGTTGCCTCGGCCGACGTGCGCATCCTGAGCCCGATCCCCGGCAAGTCGGCGATCGGCATCGAGATTCCCAACGCCGACCGCGAGAAGGTCAGTCTCGGCGACGTGCTGCGCAGCCAGGCGGCGCGTGGCAACTCGCACCCGATGGCTGTCGGGGTCGGCAAGGACGTCGAGGGTGGTTACGTCATCGCCAACCTGGCCAAGATGCCGCACCTGCTCGTGGCGGGAGCCACCGGCTCGGGCAAGTCCAGCTTCGTCAACTCGATGATCACCTCGATCCTGATGCGCTCGACGCCGGCCGAGGTGCGGATGATCCTGGTGGACCCCAAGCGGGTCGAGCTGACCGGCTACGAGGGGATTCCGCACCTCATCACGCCGATCATCACCAGCCCGAAGAAAGCCGCCGAGGCGCTGCAGTGGGTGGTCCGCGAGATGGAGACCCGCTACGACGACCTTGCCGCGTTCGGCTTCAAGCACGTCGACGACTTCAACAAGGCGGTCAGGGCCGGCACCCTCAAACAGCTGCCCGGGTCCCAGCGGGTCATCGAGCCCTACCCGTATCTCCTGGTGATCGTCGATGAGCTCGCCGACCTGATGATCGTGGCCCCTCGTGACGTCGAGGAGTCGATCGTGCGGATCACCCAGCTGGCGCGGGCGGCCGGCATACACCTGGTCCTCGCCACGCAGCGTCCGTCCGTCGACGTCGTCACCGGCCTGATCAAGGCCAACGTGCCTTCCCGTATGGCGTTCGCCACCTCCTCGGTCACCGACTCCCGGGTCGTGCTGGACATGCCGGGCGCCGAGAAGCTGATCGGGCAGGGTGACGCGTTGTTCCTGCCGATGGGGTCCTCCAAGGCGATGCGCGTGCAGGGTGCGTGGGTCACCGAGTCCGAGATCCAGGCGGTCGTCAAGCACGTTCGTGGCCAGCTGAAGCCGAACTACCGCAAAGACGTGATGGTGGCCGCGGTCAAGAAGGTCGTCGAGGACGACATCGGCGATGACCTGGATCTGCTGCTACAGGCCACCGAGCTCGTCATCACAACCCAGTTCGGCTCGACCTCGATGCTCCAGCGCAAGCTGCGTGTCGGCTTCGCCAAGGCCGGCCGGCTGATGGACCTGCTGGAGTCCCGTGGCGTGGTGGGTCCGTCCGAGGGCTCGAAGGCTCGCGATGTCCTGGTCAAGCTGGACGACCTGCCGACCACGCTTGCCCTGATGCGTGGCGAGGATGTTCCCGACCCTGACCCGATCTATGACGGTGAGGCCTCGCCAGCTGAGCTTCTCGACCGAGTCACCGACCGCGCGACCGACCACGCGACCAACCGCGCCTCTGGGCCGACGGGACTGGACGGACTGCCTGCCGGGACGGTGACGGAGTCGACCGCCACGACCGACGACTCGACCTCCGACTCGACCTCCGACTCGACCGGCAGGGTGCCCTTGGGTGGCCCGACCCGGGACTCGCTGGCACCGGACGGATACGAAGAGGACGACGAAGAGGGCGGCGAGGACGCCTGGTCCCTCACGCCCAACGGCCGGCGCGACTGACTCGCCCTGCTCGTGACCTGGCGACTTGGCAAAGGTGGGGTCGACTCGGCACAAGGGACGTGGTGAGCCAAGTGCAGCCAACCTTGGCCGAGTCGGTCCGCCTACTGTCGGTCGAGCTGCTGGTATGTCGCCAGGCTGGGTCCGTGGGTCGCCTGCAGGTCCCGTGCCCCGGCCTCGGCGGCACGCATCACGCGTAGCACGTTGCCGCCGGCCAGCTTGGCCAGGTCGGGGTCGGACCAGCCGAGGTCGGCCAGCGCCGCGAACAACCGCGGATAGCCGCTGACGTCGTCGAGACCTGTCGGCAGCTCGGTGGTGCCGTCGTAGTCGCCGCCGATGCCGACGTGGTCCACCCCGGCGACGTCCCGTACGTGCTCGATGTGTGCGACAACCTGGGCGATGGTGGCGGTGGGCTTGGGGTGCTCCCTGCCGTACGCAGAGGCGAACCGGTCAAAAGCCCTGTGGTCATTGGGTTTGACGCCGATCTCGAGCGCTGCCGCCCCGGCGTCCAAACGCCACTGGGCGGCAGCAGGAGATACGAACTCGGGCACGAACGTCACCATGCAGACGCCGCTGTTGTCGCGCAGCGTTTTGAGCACGTCGTCGGGGACGTTGCGGGTCATGTCGCAGACGGCCCGTGCCGAGGAGTGCGAGAACATCACCGGCACCTCGCTCACCCGAAGCGCGTCACGCATGGTGTCCGCAGAGACGTGCGAGAGGTCGACGAGCATGCCGATGCGGTTCATCTCGCGCACGACCTCGACGCCAAACGGGGAGAGCCCGCCGTTGACCGGCTCGTCGGTCGCCGAGTCTGCCCATGGGGTGTTCTCGTTGTGGGTCAGCGTCAGGTAACGGACTCCGAGCACGTGCAGCATCCGGAGCACCGCCATGGAGCAGCCGATCGAGTGCCCGCCCTCGGCGCCCATCAGCGAGGCAATCCGTCCGGAGGCGAAGACAGCCTCGAGCTCGTCCGCGGTGCGGGCGAAACCCAGCTGGTCGGCATACCGCCCGACCATCTTGTGCACCGCGTCGAGCTGTTCCAGGGTCTGGATCACCGCCTCGCCGTCCGGCAGTGAGGTGGGCACCCAGAGCGACCAGAACTGGGCGCCGACACCGCCCTCGCGCAGCCGCGGCAGGTCGGTGTGGGTGGTGGTGAGACGTTGCGAGAGATCCAGCCGGTCGAAGTCGTAGCCCGCCTGTTCGCGCGCCTCCCATGGCAGGTCGTTGTGCCCGTCGACCAGCGGATGTCTGCGCAGCAGATCGGTGACCCGGGCGAGCACGTCCGGGGTGGGTTCGTGCGCGGGGAGGGCAGCTGGCGGGAGGTCGCTCATGCGGTCATTCAACCGCAGCCCACCTACCATTGGGACATGACCTCGGCGACCTCGATGACCCCCCAGGCCGCCGACCGCCCCCGCAGCGTTGCTCTGGTGACCTTGGGCTGTGCTCGCAACGAGGTCGACTCCGAGGAGCTCGCTGGTCGGCTGGCCGCCGAGGGCTGGCTGTTGGTCGATGATGCTGCCGAGGCCGACGTCGCGGTGATCAACACCTGCGGCTTCGTCGCCCAGGCCAAGAAGGACTCGATCGACGCCCTGCTTGAGGCCTCCGATCTCAAGGGCCAGGGACGCACCCAGAAAGTCGTCGCAGTCGGTTGCCTGGCCGAGCGGTATGGCGAGCAGCTGGCCGCCGAGCTGCCCGAGGCTGACGCAGTGCTCGGCTTCGACTCCTACAAGGACATGTCGAGCCACCTCACGTCGATCCTGGACGGCCACAAGCCCGTGTCGCACGTGCCGTCCGATCGCCGCCGCCTGCTGCCGCTCTCGCCGGCATCTCGCCCGGGCTCTGCGGCCGGGGTGGCCCTGCCGGGTCACGGCAGCACGATCGACGGGCCGATGCCGGCCAGCGGTCCACGCGTCATGCGGGCCCGTCTGGACGGTCGGCCGTGGGCACCGTTGAAGATCGCCAGTGGCTGTGACCGACGCTGTGCGTTCTGCGCGATCCCGATGTTCCGCGGGGCGTTCGTCTCGAGACGGCCCGCCGATGTCCTGGCCGAGGCACGGTGGCTTGCCGAGCGCGACGTCAAGGAGATCTTCCTGGTCAGCGAGAACTCCACGTCATACGGCAAGGATCTCGGGGACCTGCGCCTGCTGGAGACGATGTTGCCCGAGCTGGCCGCGGTTGACGGCATCGAACGCGTCCGGGTGTCCTACCTGCAGCCGGCCGAGATCCGGATGGACCTGCTCGATGTCATGGCCTCGACGCCGGGCGTGGTGCCGTACTTCGACATCTCCTTCCAGCACGCATCCGAGCCACTGCTGCGCACAATGCGTCGGTTTGGCTCACGCGATGCCTTCCTGGAGCTGATCGACCAGGTTCGCGCCCGAGCGCCCCTTGCCGGAATCCGGTCCAACGTCATCGTCGGGTTCCCGGGGGAGACCGAGGATGACCTTGCCGAGCTCGAGGCCTTCCTGACTGCCGCACGCCTCGATGTGGTCGGCGTGTTCGGCTACTCCGACGAGGACGGCACCGAGGCCGAGACCCTTGAGGGCAAGATCGAGAGCCATGTCATCGCCGAACGCCTCGATCGCTTCACGACGCTGGTGGAGGAGCTCAACATCCAGCGCACCGAGGAGCGCCTCGGGGAGCTGGTCGAGGTCCTGGTCGAGGAGATCGACGAGGACACCGACGAGCTGACCGGCCGGGCCGCGCATCAGGGACCGGACGTCGACGGCGCGACCATACTTCGGATCCGTCCGGGCGCCGAGGCCCCTGCGGTGGGCGAGATCATCGCTGCGCGGGTTGTCGACAGCCACGGCATCGACCTCATCGCGGAGCCCGTGTGATCCACAAAGGGGATGACACCAAGGTGCGGCCGGTGCAGGCGAGCGCATGGAACATCGCCAACGCCATCACGATCCTGCGGATGGCTCTGGTGCCCGTCTTCGCCTGGTTCCTGCTGCACGACGATGGCCATTCGACCAAGTTCCGCCTGCTGGCCGCTGGCGTCTTCGTGGTGGCGACGGCGACGGATCGCGTCGACGGCTATCTCGCGCGTTCGAAGGGGCTGGTCACCGACTTCGGCAAGGTGAGCGACCCGATCGCCGACAAGGCACTGATGGGTATGGCGCTCATCGGGCTCTCCATCATCGACCTGTTGCCGTGGTGGGTCACCGCAGTCGTCGTCATCCGTGAGGTTGGGGTCACCGCCCTACGGTTCGTGGTCATCCGTCACGGGGTGATGCCGGCCAGTCGCGGCGGAAAGATCAAGACGGCCCTTCAGGCGACAGCGATCCTGCTCTATGTACTACCGCTCGAGGCGTTGCCGCTCAGCGGTTTGTGGCACGCCGTCGCCGTCGTCATCATGGCATCGGCGGTCATCGTGACCGTGGCGACCGGCGTCGACTACCTGTTGCGGGCGCACACGCTGCGAAACACCAGCCCCCGGGCGGCTGCCAAGCGCAAGCGCCGCGCGGCGAAGCAGCTGGAAGCCTCGGAGCTGGAGACCTCGGAGCTGGAGACCTCGGAGCTGGAGACCAGGGAGCTGGAAGCCTCGGAGCTCGAAGCGCCGCGGCGTACCGATCGTCCTGAGGTCTGAGCATGACCTCCACCCTGGCTGCCGATCTGGTGGCTCGTCTGACTGTGCTCGGCCAAACGGTGGCGGTTGCCGAGTCGCTGACCGGAGGCCTGGTTTCCGCGGCGCTGACCGACGTCCCCGGAGCATCCGCCGTAGTGCGTGGCGGAGTCCTTGCCTATGCATCAGACCTGAAGACCTCCGTGCTGGGCGTCGACGGTGTGCTGCTGGCGAACGTCGGGGCAGTGGACGGCGTCGTGGCCGAGCAGATGGCCGCTGGCGTGCGCGAGCTGATGGGCGCGACATACGGCCTGGCCACCACCGGTGTGGCCGGACCGGATCCGGCCGTCGGCAAACCTGTGGGCACGGTGTTCGTCGCCGTGTGCGGTCCCGGGCCCGCGAGGGTCAAGGCGCTGGCCCTGTCCGGCGATCGCGCGCACATTCGGGCGCAGAGTGTCACCGCGGTCCTGATGCTGCTGGACGAGCAGCTCGACGCCCAGGCCGGGGAAGAACCCCAGTCCGTCGACGGTTGACCCCAGCGTATGGACCAACTCGGCAAACCGGCAGGCGGACAGTCGGGCCCTCGGGGTACCGTTGTCTCAGACGCGTTGTCGATCGACCTGCTGTGAGGAGGCGTCATGATCTTGCTTCGCCGTGAACTTGGAGACGTTCTCCGTGAGCACCGCCAGTCCCAAGGGCGCACCCTGCGTGAGGTCTCAGCCTCTGCTGCCGTCTCGCTGGGCTATCTCAGTGAGGTCGAGCGCGGCGAGAAGGAAGCCTCATCCGAGCTCCTGGCGTCGATCTGCCGGGCCCTTCACCTGCCGATGTCCCAGATGCTCAGCCACGTGTCGGACCGGGTCGCAGAGTCTGAGGCCATGGGCGCCCCGGTGTCACTGCCGGTCACTCAGCGCTCCGACACCATGGTTCGCGCCTCCGCCGCCTGACGTCAGGCGGCGCGGCGTTCAGTCAGACCCGGTTCACCACGACCCCTTCGAGAGTTGTTCCAGCTCTTGACAGACGACGAATATTTCCCGAATACTACTTCTTACATGAGGGGAGTATCCCGAGACGTTCTCATCGTCATGACGGTCGCAGGCCTTGGCTGCGGCTCGGTGAGGCGGGCCACCGCTGTGGCTGGGAGAGACCTCCGGTTCAAGGACGTTGACGACCGGAGGTCTGTCTGATGAATGTTCCGCTGTGGGGTTGGGCCGCACTTCTCGCCGTGATTCTGGCAATGCTGGCCGTGGATCTCGTGGCCCACCGTCGAGCCCACGTGGTGGGGGTACGCGAAGCCGCCGTGTGGAGCCTGGTGTGGGTCAGCCTGGGCCTGAGCTTCGGCCTCGTGGTGTGGTGGGTCTATGGGGCCCAGGCTGGAGGGGAGTACTTCGCCGGTTATCTGATCGAGAAGAGCCTGGCCGTCGACAACGTGTTCGTGTTCGCGCTCATCTTCACCTCCTTCGCCGTGCCACGTGAGTACCTGCACCGGGTTCTCTTCTATGGGGTGCTGGGAGCCCTCGTGTTCCGCGCCATCTTCATTGCCGGTGGCGTGGCGCTGATCGATCAGTTCCATTGGGTTCTCTACCTGTTCGGAGCCTTGCTGGTCCTCACGGGGTGGCGGATGTTCCGCCACCGCAACGACGAGGGCGACCCAGCCCGTAGCCCTGTGCTGAAGCTGGTGCGCCGGTTCGTGCCCTCGACCGACGAGTACCACGGTCAGCGGTTCTGGGTGAAGCTGTCCGGCCGCTGGGTCGCCACCCCTCTGTTCACCGTATTGGTGCTGGTGGAGACGAGCGACATTGTGTTCGCGGTCGACTCGATACCGGCGATCTTGGCCGTCACCCAGGAACCATTCCTGGTCTTCAGCAGCAACGCGTTCGCCATCCTCGGCCTGCGTGCCATGTTCTTCCTGCTCGCAGATCTGATGCACCGCTTCGTCTATCTGAAGGCCGGTCTGGCCGCGGTACTGGTCTTCGTTGGCGTCAAGATGCTGCTGCTCGATGTCTACAAGATCCCGATCGCCTATTCCCTCAGCTTCATCGCAGTGAGCATCACGATCGCTGTGGTCGCCAGTCTGCGCGCCACGCGAGAACGGATCGGGTCGCCTCGCTGAGGGAGCCGTCAGCGGCGAAGGCGCAAGCCCCGAGGCGTCGCATGGAAGCCGGCCCCGGCGAGCGCAGTCGCCAGTGGATGGTCGGAGCCGAGGACCGGGTCGCCGTCGGCTTTCTCGACGGTCAGCTTGCCCAACGCCCCCTCGCGAACGGCGAGAGCCAGCGCGTCGGCGGCAGACTGAAGCAAGGCGGGGTCGTCGGTCCACGACAACAACGTCTTGCCGCCACGCTCGACATAGAGCGTGAGCGAGCCGCCGACCAGCACCACGAGCGCACCCGCCTTGCGGCCAGGCTTGTGCCCGGTCTTCGGCTTTGGCCTGTGCCCGGTGTGGGGGCTGATCGTCTGGCCGCCATCGCCCGCCCGGCCACTGTCTGCGGACTCGTCGTGCGCGTCGGCCTCTCGGGTGGGCCAGCCGAGGGCGGCACCGTAGGCGTTGGCCGGGTCGGAGGCAGCAAGGACGACCGCCGACGGTGCGCCGTCGCGGCGCCCGGCACCAGAGAGGGGTCCCTCGGGCAGTGGCCGGCTCTGCGCCCGAAGTCGGTCCACGGCTCCTGCGCTGGCGAACTGCGCGGCACCCAGGCCCTCGACGAAGTAGCCGCGGCGCACCCGACCGGACTCCTCGGCGGCAGCCAGGACGCGATAGACACCGGCGAAACCACCCGAAACCCCCTCTGCGACAACGGAACCACGGGTGACGATGCCGTAGCGATCCAGCAGCACCTCCGCTGCGGCGTAGGAGCGAATGGTGGCGTCGGCCTCGATGGTCGGGAGCAAGGACCATCGCCCGGCGGCCGTGGGGGGACCGGTGCGGGAGGGCATCGGGGCCCGCCCTGTCGAGAGCCGTCGGCCCGACAGGGCGCCGAGGCTGCCGGCTCCGCCGGAGTAGCGGCTCGAGCGTGGGGCTGTGCGCCGGGGCTTGTGCGCGGTGCGGCCGCCTGCGAGGAGTGCCCGCAGGGGGGCAAGGGTGTCGTTGCTGATCCGCCCCGCCCAGATCAGGTCCCACAGGACGCGTGTCAGCGCGTCGTCGTCCAGGCTTGCGACGGCGTCCGAGAGCGTGCGGAAGAAGAACGCGCCGCCGCCTTCGAGGGCGTGAAGGACGTCGCGGTGGAGGTCGGTGAGATCGAGATCTTCGGACGGTGCCGCCAGGGTCAGGTGTGCGGTCTCGGCCAGGTGAAGTGAGATCCAGCCGTCGTCGCCGGGAAGCGAGGAGTGCCCGCGCCAGATCACCTCACCGCCCGCCGTGAGCTCGTCCAGCAACGACGGGCTGTATGCCGACACGCGGCTGGGCAGCACGAGCGTCTCGACCGCGCTGGCCGGCAACATCGCTCCGGCCAGCTGTTCGACGGCACGAAGAACGCCCTCGGTGCCACGTAGACCCGCGCCAACTCCTTGCCACGGCGGGAGGAAACGGGCCAGGTCGACGGCCGGAACGGGCTCGACCTCGGCGCGGAGAGCGGCCAGTGAACGGCGACGGAGGGTGCGCAGGACCTCGGCGTCGCAGAAGTCGATGCCGTGGATGCCGCCGCCGGACTCGATCGGTCGCAGCTCGCCCTTCACGACCCGGCCAGAGGCCACGAGACGGCGCAGGACATCGGTGACCACCGCCATTCCGAGTCCGAACCACCCGGCGACATCCCGGGCGGTGAACGGGCCATGTGTCCTGGCGTAGCGGGCCACCAGGTCGCCCAGAGGGTCGGGCACAGGCTCGAGAAAGGTCTCGGACACGCCCGCCGGCAGGGCGACGCCCAGGGCATCACGCAACCGACCTGCATCCTCGATGGCGGCCCAGCGTTCCTCGCCGCCGACGCGGACCCGGATCAGGCGCCGGTCACTCTCGAGATCGACCAGCCAGGCCGAAACGTCCTTGGCGCTCGACCCCTCGACGCATCGGTCGAGGATGGCCTGATGTGGTTGAGCACCCAGCACCCGCAACAGGTCGGCGACATCTTCCAGGCCACGGCAACGCCGTCCAGGTGCCAGGCGCTGCAGCTCGGACTCGGTCCGCGCCAGCGCCTCAGGATCGAGCAGGTCGCGCAGCGCGGCGCCTTCACCTCGGCCGAGAAGCTCAGCCAGCAGCGTGGGGTCGAGCGACAACGCGGCCGCGCGCCGCTCGGCCAGAGGCGAGTCACCTTCGTAGAGGAACTGCGCCACGTATCCGAACATCAGGCTGCGGGCGAACGGTGACGGTGTCGCCGTCTCGACCTCGACGAGATGCACTGCCCGGGATTCGATGTCGCGCATCAGGGCACTCAGGCCTGGCACATCGAACACGTCCTGAACGCACTCGCGCACGGTCTCCAGGATGATCGGGAACGACGCGTACTGAGCTGCCACGGAAAGCAGCTGGGCCGACCGCTGCCGCTGCTGCCACAGAGCCTGTCGCCGATCCGGACGGCGTCTTGGCAGCAACAACGCACGGGCTGCGCACTCGCGGAAACGCGCAGCGAACAATGCGGATCCGCCGATCTCGGTGGTGACCAGATCGTGCACGTCATCGGCATCGATGGCGATCAGGGACATCAGCTCGAGCCCGATGCCGTTCGAGCTGGACCCGCGCGACCCGACGCCGCCCGAGCTGGAGCCGGCCGAGCTGGACCCGCCGGCACCGATCTCGTCGAACCCGGAGGCCGCGTCGAACTCGATGTCAGGCAGCCGGAACACGATGCCGTCATCGCCGTGCATGGCCTGCACGTCCACGCCGAACCGCTCGCGCATCCTGGCCGCAACACACAGCGCCCACGGAGCGTGCACCTGCGCGCCGAAGGGGGAGTGAACCGCCACCCGCCAGTCGCCGAGCTCGTCCCGGAACCGCTCGACCACGATGTTGCGGTCATCGGGGACGTGTCCGGTGGCCTCGCGCTGTTCGTCGATGTAGCTGAGCAGGTTGTCCGTGGCCCAGGCGTCGAGCCCGGTTGCGGTGACCCGGGCGCGTGCCTTGTCGGGGCCGAGTCTGCCCAGTTCGCGGACGAACTCGCCGACGGCCCTGCCCAGCTCGACCGGCCGGCCCAGCGAGTCGCCCTTCCAGAACGGCAGCTTGCCGGGCTGGCCGGGCGCCGGAGTGACCAGAACCTTGTCGTGGGTGATGTCCTCGATCCGCCAGGTCGACGTGCCGAGGGTGAACACATCGCCCACCCGGGACTCGTAGACCATCTCCTCGTCGAGCTCGCCGACGCGGCGCCCCGTGCCCTCGCCAGAGGCGAGGAAGACGGCATACAGACCTCTGTCCGGGATGGTGCCCCCGCTGGTGACGGCAAGCCGCTGCGCACCCGGCCGGCCGGTCAGCGTGGCCGTCACGCGGTCCCAGACCAGTCGGGGTCGCAGCTCGGCGAACTCGTCGCTCGGATAGCGGCCGGACAGCATGTCGAGGACCGACTCGAGGATGGACCGGGGGAGGGCGGCGAAGGGAGCAGCCTTGCGTACCAACGCTTCCAGGTCATCAACGGCCCAGTCGTCCATCGCGCACATGGCGACGACGTGCTGGGCCAGAACATCGACCGGGTTGGCGGGCACCCGCAGTGACTCGATGGCGCCGGCGCGCATCCGGTCGACCACGACAGCGGTCTGGACGAGGTCGCCGCGGAACTTGGGGAAGAGCACTCCGCGAGACACCGCGCCGACCTGGTGACCGGCTCGCCCGACCCGTTGCAGCCCGCTGGCCACACTCGGCGGCGACTCCACCTGGATCACCAGGTCGATGGCGCCCATGTCGATGCCGAGCTCGAGGGAGCTGGTGGCGACCACCGCAGGCAGGCGACCAGCCTTGAGGTCGTCCTCGATCAGGGCACGCTGCTCCTTGCTGACCGATCCGTGATGTGCGCGGGCAAGCACCCCTGGAGCGCCCTTGGACGTGCCTGCCTGAGCCATCATCTCTGCGGGTGTCCGGGCAGCGTTCGTATGGCGGCCGCTCGCCTTGGGCACGACCCCAACAACCTGATCACCTTCAGTGGCAAGGAATTCGAGCTCGAGACGTTCCTCCCAGATCTCGTTGAGCCGGGCAGTAAGGCGCTCGGCCTGACGTCTGGAGTTGGCGAAGACCAACGTCGAGCGATGCTGCGCGATCAGGTCGACGATGCGTTCCTCGACGTGTGGCCAGATCGAGGCTCGCCGCTCGGGGCTGTCGGCCGCACCGCTGTGGCTGGCAGTCACCTCGCCCAGCGCGGACATGTCGGGTATGGGGACGACCACCTGGAGGTCCCACTCCTTGGTCGACGGCGGCTGGACGACGGTGACCTGTCGGCCACCTGCGAGGAAGCGTGCGATCTCGTCGACCGGACGCACGGTGGCCGAGAGGCCGACCCGCTGAGCAGGCTTGTCCAGCAAGGCATCCAGCCGCTCCAGACTCAGCGCCAGGTGCGCGCCGCGCTTCGTGCCGGCGACTGCGTGGATCTCATCCAGGATCACGGTCTCGACACCCGCGAGGGCCTCACGTGCCTTTGAGGTCAGGATCAGGAACAGGGACTCGGGGGTCGTGATGAGGACATCGGCGGGGCGTCGGGCGAACAGACGGCGGTCGGACGCCGAGGTGTCGCCGGAGCGGATCGCGACGATCACCTCAGGCCTGGCAACACCGAGCCGGGTGGCGGCGTGGCCAATGCCGACCAGTGGTGAGCGCAGGTTGCGTTCGACGTCGACGGCCAGTGCCTTCATCGGCGAGATGTACAGGACGCGGCATCGGCGCAGCGGCTCGGCAGGCGGGGGAGCTGATGCCAGCCGGTCAAGCGCCCACAGGAACGCCGAGAGCGTCTTGCCGGACCCGGTGGGGGCCACGACGAGGGTGTGGTTGCCGGAGCTGATGGCGTCCCAGGCCCCGACCTGGGCTGGCGTGGGCGCGGCGAAGCTGCCTCTGAACCAGTCCTGGGTCGCGGGCGAGAAACGCGCGAGGACGTCGCCGTTCTTCATGACCGGCCCAGCCTGCCACTTTCCACTGACACCGGGCATCCGGCATAAATGCAGCGGCTTGACGGTGCAGGTGTGTCAGCCGAGGGGAGGCTGGCCGGTCGAGATCGGCACTGGCTCGTTTCGGGACCCGTCGACCACGTTGCGGCTGCCCAGCGGGCCCGAGAGAGCCGCCCGCACGAGCATGGCGCGGTAGTCCGCCGTGCAGGGTTGGTTGGTTTGCGGTGCCCTGGTGAGCGTTACGACGATCCGGTCGGGCTGCTCAACGACGTCGTAGCGCACGGCCTCGCTCGGGCAGCTCGACGAGTCGCCATAGCGGACGACGAGCACCCTCGGGTCGGGATCGGCATAGGCCGCGTCGAACGCGAAGGACTGACGAGCCCCGGGCGCCGAAGGCCCTGCCGCAGGACCGTCGTTCGACAGCAGCGAGACACTGACGAACACTGCAAGCGCCACGGCCAGCACGGCGAGAGCGGCGACGGCGGCCCATCGTCTGGGGTTCATGTCCATCAGACGTCCGCGGGCGCCAGACGGTTCCGGCAGACTGACCCGGTGACCACCTCAGCCCAGACGGCGAACTCAGCAGCGCCGCGCCGCGGTCCCGAGGTGTTTGCGGTGCTCGGCGTCTCGCTCGGGCTGTCGGGCGTCTACGCCCTGCTGAGCTACCTGCGGGCCGAGCTGACCGTCAAGGGTGGCATCTCGGCGACCACCGCAACGGTTGCCTCCGGTGCCCAGACCTCTCACATGGGGCTCGACATCGCCTACGACATCACGGGCCTCGTGGCCGGGCTGATGCCGGTGCTGCTGGTGCTGGTGCTGCTGTCCCGCGACCCGGGGACTGCGGGCTTCGGCATCGGAGTCCTCCGCCGGCCCACTCGCCGAGACCTGCTGCAGGGTATGGGCTTCGCCGCGCTGATCGGCATACCGGGCCTGGTCCTGGTCTGGGCTGCCCACCATCTCGGAGTGAGCGCGAACCTCGCGGTGGTGAACGTCCCGGACACCTGGTATCGCGTGCCTCTGCTCCTGCTCCAAGCCGCCCAGAACGGTGCCCTGGAAGAGATCGTCGTCGTCGGGTACCTGCTGACCCGGCTGCGCCAGATGGGATGGTCCAACGGTCGGGCGCTGGGGGCGAGCGCCGTCCTGCGGGGGAGCTACCACCTCTACCAGGGGCTGGGCGGGTTCGTCGGCAACCTGGTGATGGGACTGATCTTCGCCTGGTGGTTCCAGCGCACCCGTCGCGTCCTGCCGCTGGTCATCGCCCATTTCCTGCTCGACACCTTCGCGTTCGTCGGGTATCTCTACCTACGACGGCAGCTCAGCTGGATCTGAGGTTGGCTGGCCGTGCGAGACTCGCCCGATGCGACTGAGTGACTTCTGGCGACTGATGGACGACGAGTTCGGTGCTGCCTATGCACGTTCCCTGGCGCGCGACCACGTCCTGGGAGCACTCGGCAACCGCACTCCGCTGCAGGCGATCGAGTCAGGGGTCAAGCCTCGCGAGGCCTGGCTGGCCCTGTGTGTCGACATGGACGTCCCGGTGGAACGCAGGCTCGGCAAGGAGCTGCGCGACCACACCAAGGAGGCACGGGACCGCCGCCAAAAGGGTTAAGACCCAGCGGGAATGAGGCGATATCGTGCAGTCTGTGACCGATCCCCACCCTCATCTCATGCTCCAGGCGACCGGCCTGACCAAGACTTTCGGCGACTTCGTCGCTGTTGACGGCATCGACTTTGCGGTGGAGCGGGGCGAGTCGTTCGGGTTCCTCGGGCCCAACGGCGCCGGCAAGTCCTCGACGATGAAGATGGTCGGCTGTGTGTCACCGGTGAGCGGCGGCGAGCTGCGAGTGTTCGGGCAGGACCCGGCCACCCATGGCCCGCAGATCCGGGCGCGGCTGGGCGTCGTTCCCCAGAAAGACACCCTCGACGAAGAGCTGACGGTCCAGGAGAACCTCTGGATCTATGGCCGATACTTCGGGCTCTCACGCAGTGAAGTCCGTTCTCGCACAATGGAGCTGCTCGAGTTCGCGCAGCTGACGGACCGGGCCAAGTCCAAGGTCGAGCCGCTCTCGGGTGGCATGAAGCGACGGCTGACGATCGCTCGTTCGCTGATCAGCCGTCCGGAGATCCTGCTCCTGGACGAGCCGACCACCGGACTTGATCCCCAGGCGCGGCATGTGTTGTGGGACAGGCTTTTTCGGCTGAAGCGCTCCGGCGTGACCCTTGTCCTGACCACGCACTACATGGACGAGGCCGAGCAGCTGTGCGACCGACTTGTCGTCATGGACCACGGCAAGATCGTGGCAGAGGGGTCGCCGCGCTCCCTGATCAACGAGTACTCCACGCGCGAGGTGCTTGAGCTGCGTTTCGACACCGACGATCACGCCCATCATGGCGATTCCATCGCGGGGATCGGTGAGCGCATCGAGGTCCTGCCCGACCGGCTGTTGGTCTATACCGAGGACGGCGATGCCGCCGCCGCCGCCGTGCACACCCGGGGTGTCCAGCCGTTGTCATCCCTCGTCCGCCGATCCACTCTGGAGGATGTGTTCCTGCACCTGACCGGACGAACGCTGGTCGACTGATGAGCGCATCGGTCAGCACAACGACTAGCCCGCCCGTGCCGGCGCGATGGCGACCGGTTTTCGGTTGCTGGGTAACGGTTTACAAGCGCACCTGGCTCGGCAGCGTCTTCAACCGCTTCCTCTCGCCCCTGCTCTTCCTGTTGTCCATGGGGCTGGGTCTTGGCGGCCTCGTCGACAAGTCGTCAGGGGGCGTCGGGGGAGTGCCTTATCTGCAGTACGTGGTGCCGGGAATCCTTGCGGCGCAGGCAATGTGGGTTGCCATGGGGATGGCGACCTACCAGGTGCTGGGAGCGATCCGCTGGGACATGAAGTACCACGCGATGCTCGCCACGCCGATCGGCATCGACGACATCCTGCTCGGCCACCTGACCTTCGTCGCCATGCAGGTCACCGGCGCCACGGCTGTATTCCTAGGAGTGGCCGCTCTGTTCGGGTCGTTCAGCTCGTGGTGGGTGCTGCTTTCCCTGCCGATCACCGTCCTGACCGGGATGGCCTTTGCCGTGCCCGTCTTCGCATTCTCGGCCAAGCAGGAGGGCGACTCCGGTTTCAACATCTTGTTCCGGTTCGTCATGACCCCGCTGTTCCTGTTCTCGGGCGTCTTCTTCCCTGTCGACCAGCTGCCGGTCTTTCTGAGACCGATCGCGTGGATCACGCCGCTCTGGCACGGCGTCGATGCCAACCGCTCGCTGGCCCTCGGATCACCTGACGTTGCAGGCGTTCTCGGGCACACGGCATACCTGCTGTTCGTGATCGCCATTGGCGTGTTGCTGGCTCGCCGCACCTTCACCAAGAGGCTGGTCGTATGACGGCCACCACCCGAGCGCCCGTCCCGCCCACCAGGGGGCTCGCCTCGCGAATCGCGAGGGTGCTGCCCATGCCCGCCGGTGCCGGAATGGCGCGAATTCTGGTCGAGCGCAACATCATGAGCTTCCGGCACGGCTGGATCGCCCTTGTCACGGGCTTCGCCGAGCCGGTGTTCTACCTGTTCTCGCTGGGGATCGGGCTAGGTGGTCTGGTCAAGGTCGTGACCACGGACGGCGGTCAGTCAGTGCCCTATGCGCACTTCGTGGCACCAGGTCTGCTTGCCGCCTCGGCCATGAACGGCGCCGTGTTCGACTCGACCTTCAACGTCTTCTTCAAGCTCAAGTTCGCCAGGCTCTACGACTCGGTGCTGGCCACCCCCATGGGTCCTCGCGACGTGGCGGTGGGTGAGATCAGCTGGTCCCTGATCCGCGGTGGGCTCTATGCCGCAGCGTTTCTGGTGGTCGCCTGGCTCGTCGGGACTGTCCACTCCTGGTGGGCGCTGCTGGCGCTGCCGGCTGCGACGTTCATCGGCTTCGCGTTCTCGGCGGTGGGCATGTTCGCCACCACGTTCATGCGCTCATGGGTGGACTTCGACTACGTCACCCTGGCGATCCAGCCGATGTTCCTCTTCTCCGCGACGTTCTTCCCCCTCGCGATCTACCCGGGAGCGGTGCAATGGGTCGTCCAGGCCACACCGCTGTATCACGGTGTCGCTCTCGAGAGGGGGCTGATGTTGGGCGAGGTGGGGCCCGGGCTGCTGATCCACGTGGCCTACCTCGCGGTACTGGGCCTGCTCGGCTTGGTTGGCGCTGCCCGCCGGATCGAAAAGCTGCTCCTGCCCTGAGCGCCCCGCGCGCGTCCTGCCCCGGGTATTTCGGGGCCTGGCGAACGTCGTCGGCGTGTCTTGCCTCCTCCGACGTGTGATCGAACATCTGTTCGGGTAGCGTTCTCCCCATGGGTTGCCTCCGGCGCCCCGCCATTCACAGGCTTGCGTCTGATGGATGTGGATGTCGGTGGTCGCTCCTAGCGTCTGACTCGACACGAATTGCACCCCCGCATAGGTGTCGGTCGCAGGTAGACGGCGGACTCCTATACAGAGATGACAGGTGAAGGACATGGCTGAAGCAGATCGCTCGAAGTCGCTGGCAGCGGTGATGGCGCAGATCGAGAAGGCACACGGCAAGGGTGCGGTCATGCGGCTCGGTGACGAGGCCCGCGTGCCCATCGACGTCATTCCCACGGGGTCCATCGCCTTGGACATTGCTCTGGGCATCGGCGGGCTGCCCCGGGGTCGGGTGGTCGAGATCTATGGCCCTGAGAGCTCGGGCAAGACCACGGTCGCACTGCATGCGGTGGCCAGCGCCCAGAAGGCTGGCGGCATCGCGGCCTTCATCGATGCCGAGCACGCGCTCGATCCCGACTACGCGCAGAAGCTCGGCGTCGACACGGACGCGCTGCTGGTGAGCCAACCCGACACCGGCGAGCAGGCACTCGAGATCGCGGACATGCTGATCCGCTCAGGAGCGATCGACATCATCGTGATCGACTCGGTTGCGGCGCTGGTTCCTCGCGCCGAGATCGAGGGCGAGATGGGCGACAGCCACGTGGGTCTGCAGGCTCGGCTGATGTCCCAGGCCCTGCGCAAGCTGACCGGCACCATCAGCAATACCGGCACGACAGCGATCTTCATCAACCAGCTCCGCGAAAAAATCGGAGTCATGTTTGGGTGTGTGACCTACAACACTCAGATTACGCTGGCGGATGGATCGAAGCGAAAGATCGGTCAGCTTGTTGATGATCGAGTTGAGGTTGAGGTTCTGAGTTACGACGAGGAACTTGGTGCGGTAACCGCAAAGCCGATCACCAATTGGTTCGATAACGGGCCGACGCAAGACTTCATCCAACTTGCTATCCGGACAGGCGCCACGGGAACAGGGCATCCGGGAACGACCGAACTTGAACTCACAGGCAATCATCTGGTCAGGACGCCGGGGGGCTGGCGTGAAGCCGGTGAACTCATGGCGGGTGACCGAGTGATGACGCCGCAACAGGTCCGACTCAGCGACCAGCAATGGCAGGTGATTCTCGGCGGGCTGATGGGTGATGGATCTCTTTCGGAGCCGGTGGCCAAAGACGGCTGCAGCGCAAGGTTCCGAATGAGCCACGGCGCCAAGCAGGTCGAATACATCGACTGGAAAGCTTCATTACTTGGGAACATTGGGCAAAGCCGCTCGGTCCGCCCGAACGGGTCCGTCCATGTCGATGTGACTCCACTCGCGGAGCTCAGCGAGCTTCGCGAGGTCGTCTACTGGGGTGATGGCAAGAAGACGCTTTCGTGGGACTACCTCAAGTCGCTCACGCCGCTCGCCCTTGCAATCTGGTACCAGGACGACGGCAGCTTTAGCCTGCGTTCGAGAGGTCTTCAGGTGCGGACAACAGGTGGTTCCGGTCGATCCGAGTTCTGTGTCGAGGCCATGAGCCCGGATTCGCGGACGAGGCTCAGGGATCACCTGCGAGATGGGTTCGGTCTGGACGCCCGCCTCAGTTCTCGTGGTGTTCGCCAGATGGCGGTCTTGACCTTCACAACCGAATCGACTGCAAAGCTTCACGAATTGATCGCACCGTACGTGCACCCGAGTATGCAGTACAAGTTGCTTCCGCGCTTCCAAGGACGCTTCGAGGTTCATCCGGAGTACGTGGAGGCCATCACGGCATTGCTCCCGTCTCGCGTCGTCTCGACTCATAGCGTGCATCACCCGGAGCCCGTTGGGCGTTATGACCTTGAGGTCTCCGGGTCACACAATTACTTCGCGGACGGCGTGATGGTGCACAACAGTCCTGAGACGACGACCGGTGGCAAGGCGCTGAAGTTCTACGCGTCGGTCCGTCTGGACGTCCGTCGGATCGAGACGCTCAAGGACGGCACCGACGCGGTGGGCAACCGCACCCGCGTCAAGGTCGTCAAGAACAAGCTCGCCCCGCCGTTCAAGCAGGCCGAGTTCGACATCATCTATGGGCAGGGCATCTCCCGTGAGGGCGGCCTGATCGACATGGGCGTCGAGCATGGCTTCGTGCGCAAGGCCGGCGCCTGGTACACCTACGAGGGCGACCAGCTGGGGCAGGGCAAAGAGAACGCCCGGTCGTTCCTGAAGGACAACCCTGACCTGGCCGACGAGCTGGAGAAGAAGATCAAGGAGAAGCTCGGCGTCGGTCCGCAGGTCGACAAGCCGGTTGACCCCGTAGCCACCGAGTCGGCCAAGGGTGGCCCGGCCAAGGGCGGGTCTACCAAAGGTGCGCCGGCGCCCGTCAGAGACATACCTGTCGACTTCTGATCCGACATGACGTCAGAGACGCAGGACCGGGCTGAACGCGCGGCGGTCGCCCTGCACGATGCGCTCGAGTCGTCCACGAACAGTGATGCCCGGGCTCCCGATCCTCAACAGCAGGATCGGGAGCCCGATCAGCACCACGTGGCCCGACAGATCGTGCTGCGGCAGCTGGCCATGGCGCCGCGTAGCCGGGCTCAGCTGGAGCAGAGGCTGGCGCAGCGTGACTGCCCGGCGGACGTGGCAGCGGCCGTCCTGGACCGGATGACCGAGGTCGGTCTGGTTGACGACGTGGCCTACGCCCAGATGCTCGTGCGCTCCCAGCAGTCTGGACGGGGCCTCGGCAAGTCTGCGCTGGCCCGTGAGCTGCGTACCAAGGGCATCCGCGACGACGTGGCAGAGACGGCACTGGCCTCTGTCAGCGATGCCGATGAATGGGATCGTGCTCGCGAGCTGGTGGACAAGAAGCTGCGCGCCATGCACGGCCTGGCCATCGCCGTCCAGACCCGGCGGCTCGCCGGCATGCTGGCGCGCAAGGGTTACTCCCCGAGCCTGACCTACGCCGTCATCCGTGACGCCATCGCAGATGCGCCCGAGCACCTGCCCGACTAGGCGACAAGCCGGTTGCTGATGGTCTGGGCGCTACATTTTGCAGTTCTTGCCGACCCACAGTGCGACCTTTCCGATGTCCGATGCCTTGCCGGCCAGACCGGCAGTGAACGCCTTCTGCACGCCCGCTTCGTCCATGGTGCCGGACTGGCTGCTGGTGGGGAGCTGGTGGAGCTGGCCACGTTGCTCGATCCGGAGGAGCACGCCGTGAGGGCCGCGATAAGCATGAACATGAGGGAAAGTCGTCGCATCGTGATCAGACCCCATGGGGTTGTGTGCACCAGGGCTTGGCTGGGGATCTGACGCCTGCAGTCGATCGGACGCATGAAAGATGCCCGCCTCGCAGGGAAATGAGAAGCCCCAAATCGGATGGTGTTCGGGCTCGCTGATTTCGCCTGCTTGGCCGGGCAGCACGTACCCTTGTCGATGCGATGAAGACCTATGAGGTGCGCACCTACGGGTGTCAGATGAATGTCCATGACTCCGAACGGCTCTCAGGGCTGCTCGAGTCCGCTGGCTATGTGGACATCGCCGGTGTGCCCAGTCCGCCGGAGAACGCGGACGTCGTCGTCTTCAACACGTGCGCGGTGCGCGAGAACGCCGACAACAAGCTGTACGGCAACCTCGGTCAGCTACGCCCGGCCAAGATCAAGAACCCCGACATGCAGATCGCGGTCGGCGGCTGCCTGGCCCAGAAGGACCGCGAGACGATCGTGCGCAAGGCGCCGTGGGTGGATGTCGTGTTCGGCACCCACAACATCGGCTCGCTCCCGGCCCTGCTCGATCGAGCCCGTCACAACAAGCGGGCTGAGGTCGAGATCCTCGAGAGCCTCGACGTCTTCCCCTCGACGCTGCCCACGCGACGTGACTCGGCATACAGCGCGTGGGTGTCCATCTCGGTCGGCTGCAACAACACCTGCACCTTCTGCATCGTCCCGGCCCTGCGCGGCAAGGAGATGGACCGCCACCCGGACGAGATCCTCGCGGAGGTCAAGGCGCTGGTGGCTCAGGGAGTCATCGAGATCACCCTGCTCGGGCAGAATGTCAACACCTATGGCGTGGAGTTCGGCGACAAGCTGGCGTTCGGCAAACTGCTGCGCGAGTGCGGGCAGATCACGGGGCTGGAGCGGGTGCGTTTCACCAGCCCGCACCCGGCGGCTTTCACCGACGACGTCATTCTCGCGATGGCGGAGACGCCGAACGTCATGCCGAGTCTGCACATGCCGCTGCAGTCAGGCTCGGACCGGCTGCTCAAGGTGATGCGCCGGTCGTACCGCAGCGCCAGGTACCTCGACATCCTCGACACCGTTCGAGAGCACATCCCCGACGCCGCGATCACGACCGACCTGATCGTCGGTTTCCCCGGTGAGACCGAAGACGACTTCCAGGCAACGCTGGACGTCGTGCGGGCATCGCGTTTCGCCAGCGCCTTCACCTTCCAGTACTCCATCCGCCCGGGCACTCCTGCCGCGACGATGCAGGACCAGATCCCCAAAGCGGTTGTCCAGGAACGCTATGTGCGCTTGCTCGCACTACAGGAAGAGGTCTCCTGGGCGGAGAACCGCAAGCTTGAGGGCTGCACGGTCGAGGTGCTCGTAGCCAACGGCGAAGGCCGCAAGGACGCCGCGACCGCCCGGTTGTCCGGACGAGCCCGCGACAACCGGCTCGTGCACTTCGCCGTTCCAGAAACGGTCGAGGCACCGCGCCCCGGTGATGTCGTCGAGGTGGCCGTGACCCGCGCCGCTCCGCATCACCTGGTTGCCGACTCCGGGCTTCAGGGTGGCCCCTTCACCGTCCGCCGCACTGCAGGCGGCGACGCCTGGGAGGCCTTGCAGGACCTGCCCGGCTCGGGTCGTCCCGCGGTCACTCTCGGTATGCCGTCCATCGGAGCGCCGCAGGTCATCCCCGTCCTCGCTGCGACCTGTCGCTGATCGCCCGACACACGATGCTCATCGCCGCTGCCACCGTCCCCGGACCTCCGGCGCTCGTCCCCGACCTGATGGGTGATGCCGCACACGAGCTCGACCGGCTACGGCACGCCGTCGACGCTGTCCTCTCCCGCGCTGTGTCTGATCTCGTTGCGGCGTCAGCCGATCCGTCGTTCTCTGAAGCAGATTCTGCGCAGCTCGTAGTCGTGGGCCCCGGAGAACCAGGGGAGTTCGACGCCGTCGGAGCTGTGTCGTTTGCCGGCTTCGGGCGCGACGTCGTGGTTCCCGCCTTGGCCGGGGGAGATCGGGGCGCGACAGCCGCCCGAAACCTGCCGACGCCCTTGATGGTCGCGCGATATCTGGCGAGTCGCGACGTGGCTGCACATCCCGAGCACTCCGGCATATGGGCTAGGGCCCGGTGGATGACAACCAGCGGAACAGATGCGGCCACTCTGGGTGAAGAACTGCGCAGGGGTCGAAAGCCCATCGCCCTGATCGTGGTTGCCGATGGGGCGACCTGTCACGGGCCCAAGGCCCCCCGGGCCGAGGACTCACGGGCACCGGCATACGAGGACCAGGTGTGTGAGGCCTTGGCGTCAGGACTCCCACGTCGTCTGGCCCAGATCGACGACGACCTCGGCCGTGAGCTGGGCGCGACCGGTCCTCAGGTGTGGCCGGTGCTCATCGCTGCGTCGGACGGCGACTGCGTGGGCGAGCTGGCTTGGCGGGGTGCGCCGTACGGCGTCGGCTGGGCCGTGGCGTCATGGCGGCGGAACCCATCGGGCGCCGACGTGGTCCGAACCTGATCTCTGGACGCGAGCCCATCTGGAAGACTGCGACCGTGCCAGTCATCGCGGTCGTGGGGCCAACCGCCAGTGGCAAGTCCGATCTTGCGCTCGACCTCGCCGAGCGACGTGACGGCGAGATCATCAATGCCGATGCCATGCAGCTCTATCGCGGGATGGACATCGGAACCGCCAAGCTGTCGATCGAGGAACGGCGGGGGATCGCCCACCATCAGCTCGACGTCCTGGACGTGCGCGACGAAGCCAGCGTAGCGGCATACCAGCGGGAGGCCCGGCAGGACCTCGCCGGCATCCTGGCCCGCGGGAAGCAACCGATTTTGGCCGGCGGCTCGGGGCTGTATGTCCGCGCCGTCCTCGATCGTCTCGAGATTCCACCGACCGACCCGGCCGTGCGTCGACGCCTCGAGGATGAGCTGGCCCAAGTAGGCACCGCTGCCCTGTTTGAGCGGCTCGAAAGGGTGGATCCGGTTGCAGCACAGGCGATGCAGCCCAACAACGGACGTCGCGTGGTTCGTGCTCTCGAGGTCATCGAGCTCACCGGTCGACCGTTTTCGGCCACTCTGCCAACCCGCGAGTACCAGCTCCCCAGCATCACCATCGGCCTTCAGTCACCGAGACCGGACATGGATGAACGGATCGGAGCCAGGGTTCACCGGATGTGGGAGGCGGGGCTGCTGGACGAGGTACGTCGACTGGAGGCTGCCGGACTACGCGAGGGGCGGACGGCGTCCAAGGCCCTCGGCTATGGGCAGGCGCTGGCACACCTTGACGGCCTCCTGAGCACCGAGCAGGCCATCGAGGACACGATCACGGCGACCCGCAAGTTCGCCCGCCGACAGGAGTCGTGGTTCCGTCCGGACCCGCGCATCCACTGGCTCGCGTATGACGACCCGCAACTCACCGACCGTGCGCTCGACCTCATCGGTCAGGCGTGAGGGAGAATGGCCTAGATGACTGACATGGATGAGCTGCGTTTCACCAAGGGCCACGGCACTGAGAACGACTTCGTGCTGGTGCCTGATCTCGACGGCACCCACGACGTGACGACGGAGCAGGTGCGACAACTGACCGACCGCAGGGCCGGCATCGGCGCCGACGGCGTCATTCGTGTCGTCCCGACGGAGGCGGCCGCCGAGCAGCCGGTGCGCGCCCAGAGCGCGCAGGCCCGGTGGTTCATGGACTACCGCAACGCCGATGGCAGCGCCGCCGAGATGTGCGGAAACGGTGCGCGGGTGTTCGCGGCATACCTGCGTCGTGAGGGCCTGGAGACCGCTAACGAGTTCGCGATCGCCACCAGGGGGGGCCTCAAGGTCGTCCGCTTCGAGGGGGACCTGATCGCCGTCAACCTTGGCGACTGGCGGATCGTGGACGCCGTCGGGTCCCGCGAGAAGGGCTTCGACGTGATGGTCAAGGTTCACGGTCACGACCCGATGCCCGGGCTGAGTCTGGACCTAGGCAACCCGCATACCGTTGTGGCGCTGCCGGATTCAGCGGATCTCGCTTCACTGGACCTCACCCGTGTCCCCGAAGTCAACCCACCCGCACCCAACGGCACCAACGTCGAGTTCGTCCGGCCGATCGGTCCGGGGCATATCGCCATGAGGGTGTACGAACGCGGCGTGGGGGAGACCCGCTCCTGCGGCACGGGGGCAGCAGCCGCAGCCCTCGCCACACGCTGGTGGGCCGGAGCCGACACGGCCAACGACGAATGGCGCGTTGACGTGCCCGGGGGAACGTTGCGGGTCCGGGTGCTGGCTGGTCAGCAGGTCGAGCTCGCCGGTCCTGCGGTCCTGGTTGCCGACGGGGTCACGACTCTTGCCTGAGGCCGGTTCACTCAGTTCAGCGGTTTGACGTGAGCTGAGCGTCAGGACCCTAAGCGGTGGACCGCGAGCAGCCGGAAGCCCTTGGCGGTCGTGTGTCGGGTGACGTTGAAGGCGCCAGGCTCCACCGCCTCGAGCTGTTCGGCGAGCCAGCGTTGCAGTGAGTCCGCGCCCAGGTTCTTCTGAACCACGAGGTATGCCGTGCCGCCGGACTCCAGCCGCGGCAGCCAGGTCAGCAGCATCTGGTGCAGCTCCGACTTGCCGACCCGGATCGGCGGGTTGGACCAGATTGTGTCGAAGCGGATGCCGGGGGGCACCTCCTCGGGCGTCATGGCGTGCACGTCGTTGATTCCGAGGGCTTTGGCGTTGTCACGCACCAGCGCGAGGGCACGCTGGTTGACGTCGACCGCCCAGATGCTGGCCTGCGGCGACCGCAGCCCCAGAGTCAGGGCGATCGGGCCCCAGCCCGAGCCGAGGTCGAGCAGGTTGCCAGTGGTGGGCGCAGCGGGCGCGTGAGCCAGCAGCACGGCAGTGCCCGTGTCGACCCGGTCCGGGCAGAAGACGCCAGCCGCCGTTTCGACGATGAGCTCCTGACCGGCCAGGAACACCCGCAGCTGGCGACGTTCCGCGGCGCTGGCTGGTTCGGCGCTGAAGTAGTGGTCCGAAGACGTGGGCTCGTTCATCAGCGGACAGGCTACCCGGCAGCACTCGGAATCAGGACGTGGAATATCGGCGGAGCGATACAAGGGACTAACGGATTAGCCGACTGACGGCATACGGCATGACGGCAGGTGGCATAAAGAGTTCGCCCGGAGGGTTGAAATGATGCGAAACTAAGGGAGATATGACTCAGCGATCTGATTTGTTCGACTTCAAGGCCTCCGCCCTCAGCGATGACGACGCGTGGCACCGCACTCAATCGGACTTCGGTTCCAACGATGGATTCGACGGCGACCAGCTCGAACGTGAAGAGCGTGCGGCCATGCGTCGGGTCGCAGGGCTGTCCACCGAGCTCGAGGACGTCTCCGAGGTCGAGTACCGCCAGCTACGCCTTGAACGGGTTGTTCTTGCCGGCGTGTGGACCGAGGGCACCGTTGAGGACGCCGACAACTCGATCCGTGAGCTGGCTGCCCTCGCCGAGACCGCCGGCTCGACGGTGCTGGCCGGGTTGATCCAGCGTCGCCAGAAGCCCGACACGGCCACCTTCCTGGGGTCCGGCAAGGCCGTCGAGCTTCGCGACATCGTCATCGCCGAAGGCGCCGACACCGTGGTCTGCGACGGTGAGCTCAGCCCCAGCCAGCGACGAGCGCTCGAGGACATCGTCAAGGTCAAGGTCATCGACCGCACCGCTTTGATCCTCGACATCTTTGCCCAGCACGCCAAGAGCCGTGAAGGTAAGGCTCAGGTTGAGCTCGCCCAGCTGCAGTACCTCCTCCCGCGCCTGCGTGGCTGGGGCGAGTCGATGTCCCGGCAGGCCGGTGGCCAGGCGGCCGGCGGCCAGGGCATGGGCTCACGTGGCCCCGGTGAGACCAAGATCGAGCTCGACCGACGCCGGATCAACACCCGGATCGCCAAGCTCAAGCGCGAGATCGCGGCCATGAAGACCACCCGCGACACCAAACGTCACAGCCGCAAGGTCAACGGCGTGGCCAGCGTCGCCATCGCCGGATACACCAACGCCGGCAAGTCCTCGCTGCTCAACCGGCTCACCGGCGCGGGCGTCCTGGTCGAGAACCAGCTGTTTGCCACCCTCGACCCGACCGTCCGCAAGGCTGAGACAGCCGACGGCCGGCCCTACACCCTGGCCGACACCGTGGGTTTTGTCCGCGCGCTGCCTACCCAGCTGATCGAGGCCTTCCGGTCGACGTTGGAGGAGGTGGGCGACGCCGATCTGGTGCTGCACATCGTCGACGGGTCCCACCCCGACCCCGAGAGCCAGATTTCCGCCGTGCGCGCCGTGCTTGCCGAGGTCGGCGGCCACCTGGTCAGAGAAGTCATCGTGGTCAACAAGGCCGACGCCGCCAAGCCCGAGGTGCTGGACCGCCTGCGGCGCAACGAGAAGCACTCGATCGTCGTCTCGGCCCGCACGGGTGAGGGTCTGGACGAGCTGCGTGCCCTGATCGCCGAGGAGCTGCCCCGCCCCGACATCGAGGTCACGGTCCTGCTGCCCTATGACCGCGGCGACCTGGTCAACCGGCTGCACCGCGAGGCTGAGATCGTCACCAGCGAGCACACCGAGCACGGCACCCGGGTCGAGGCCAAAGTCAACAAGACCCTGGTGGACGAGCTCGCGGAATATGCCGTCTGAGGCTTTCCCGCCCTCCTTGTATGCCGTACGCGCGCGCCGCCGATGCCCAATGAACGGCGGCGTCGGCGTTCGGTTATAGCCTGAGCCAATGCCCCCGAAAGCCCCTGACCTCGACGCACTCCTGCACGCCGCGGTGCAGGGGATCGGCGGGGTCGAGCGGCCAGGGCAGGTCCAGATGGTGCACGCCGTTGCCGATGCGATCGAGAAGAAAGAGCATCTCCTGGTCCAGGCCGGCACCGGAACCGGCAAGTCGTTGGCCTATCTCATCCCGGCCGTGGCGCATGCGCTGGCCGCGGGCCTACCGGCCGTGGTCGCCACCGCGACGCTGACCCTGCAGGCCCAGATCGTCGACCGTGACATGCCCCGGCTGGCCCAGGCGATCGCCCCGCTGCTGGGCCGCCAGCCGACCTACGCCCTGGTCAAGGGCCGCCGCAACTACCTGTGCAAGCACAAGCTCACCGGCGGCTTCCCCGACGACGACGAGGGCAGTCTGCTGTCGGTCGG
>JBBRWQ010000031.1:0-30774 GCA_038249115.1 Actinomycetales bacterium | reverse complement strand
TTTCGTCCCCGATAGCCCCCTTCAAAAGTGCCGGAGGGTCCGCCTACAAAGGTCACCCGCCTCAATCAGACAATCGCTGCAGTCCGCATCTCACCTGGACCAATCAACCGTTCCACCGTCTGCGTCTGCGTCGGCGGCCCCGGGCAACCCGTCGCAGCTGTGCGGGGAAGCCGATGTTGTCACGGTGCTATATACCCACCCTTCTGACCGCCGGACCAAGCCGATCACTTGGGCGACGTTCACTCACGGCGGCTGTGCCAGCGCCTGGGCGATGATCACACGTGCGACGGTTCAACATTCGACTCACGGGTATTGCGGTGCTTGGTCCGCTCGAAGTCGATGGAACGACTGGACCCCGCCTATCCGCGCGCGCTCTTACCGAGGGCCTCGGCGGCGGTCAACTCGGCCCTCGTTGGCCAGGCCATAGAGCTCGCCTTCACGGGTCGATACGAAGTTGCCGCATTTGGAGCATTGATACCCGGTGGCAAACTTCGCGTAGGAATGACCACTGCCACGGCAGCTCAAAGGCACCTCACGCAGGGTTCGCTCTAGCGCCTTTTGGGCCTCGGCCTCGGCCCTTGCCTTGCGGCGCGAGCTGAACATGCCCATACCAAGTCCAATCCTGACAGCAATGGTGACCACTTCGAGCGTAAAGAGAGTCATCGGCGTCCTACACCCGAACAACCAGGTGACTCATTTCCCGGCTTCCATCCTATGCGTTTCAGCGCGAGGGTGTCGACGGTGTCAACGCCGGCCATCGACAACTCAGCACCTCTCATTTGATAGTACCCAAGGACCCAACCGGGGCCGCGGACTCGACCCGCGGACGTTGCCGTTTTTGTTGGAGGCGCGTCCCCGCTCAACCCTGTTCGGGGGGGGAATCTCGGGGAACGAGGACGCGCTATACGAATCCTTCCAGACAGGCCACGTCATCTCAAAGTCGAGGACTACCTTCTTAGCCCGATCATCAGACATGTCCGTCCACCGTCCCGATGGCGGAACGATCACCGGAGCGGCCCAGCGCGCCGTCGGGGCTTGTCGTTGCGACCGTCCACGCGTGGGATCCTGGTCTTTGAAACGACTACCGCACCTCGTGATCGCACGAATTGCAGGATGATGCAGAACTCGAATGAGGGAGCAGCGGCCACGCGATCTCATGCTCACCCGGCCATGCCACGAGCCTAGTTGCGATAGACCGGCAAAGGGCACCTCTTCGACCAGTTCGTTCAGAGCCTGGAGTTGCGGACTCAGGACTGGTCGCGGACCAACTCAGGCAAACCGCGTGTCAATCAATGTGTCGGCCGGGGTCACAAGCGGCGGGGCCAGGAAGGTCCTGACCTGGTTGCGGCCGCCATCCTTTGCTGCGTCGAGGGCCCGGTCAGCTCGTTCGATCAGAACCCGAGGGGTGTCTTGGGTCCAGGCCTGGGTCAGTCCGATGCTGGCCGTTTGACCGCCGGGCACCACGCTCACCAGGCGGGCCGCAATAACTTGGGCTCGTTGAAGGTCGCAGTCAGGCAGGGCCAGGGCGAACTCTTCCCCGCCCCATCGGGCGATGAGGTCACCGGCGCGCAGCTCGGCGCGGAGGGCAATAACAAGGTCTTTGAGCAGCACGTCACCGGCGACATGGCCGTGGGCGTCGTTGAACGCCTTGAAGTGGTCCATATCGATAATGGCGACGGTGAGCGGATCGCCACTGCGGCGGGCGCGAATCAGCTCACGGTTAATCTCCTCATCCCAGCTGCGGCGATTTGCGGCCCCGGTCAGAGGGTCCCGGCGCGACTGCGCCGCGAGCAGCGCGACCAGGTCCGTCCGGTCGATCGCGGCACCGATTTCAGCAGCGAGCAGCTCGACCAGGTACAGCGCCGTTTCCGGCGCGTGCTGATGGGACTCGTAGAAGCCGAGGACGAGCACGGCCGTGGTGCGATGGTCTCGGGTGATCGGTTGGCACAGCAGGGCGCGGGCATTGGCGTGCGTGGTCAGCGTCGAAGTATGTGGCTCGGTCGTGGTGTCCGCGACGTAGATGCGCCTTGCTGTAACCCACGCCTCGGCTGTGGCACAGCCTTCGACTCTTGGGTCGATACGCAGCCCAAGGTTGATCCCGTCGGTGCCAGCGGTGGCCTCCAGCGTCCCATCGTGATGCGGCTCGAACAGAACCGCAAACGCTGCGCCGGTGACGAGCTGAGCGGCGACGCACAGCTCCGGTCGCGGGTCGGAATTGGCCGACAGCGCGCGGGTGATGGCGCCCAAGGCCGCGACGTCGGCGGTGCGATGTCGCGACTGGTCGACCAGCTTCTGGATGGCGGAGCCGGCGAGCAACCCGACGGCGACCCAGATAATCGCGCCACGCCATCCGGTGTTGGGATACAGCGGTGGGCCGACCAGGATTTGTGGGGTAAGGAATGTGACAGCCGTTGCAGCGATGCCGAGTCGGAACTGGTTCCGGGTCCCGTAGATCGCCAGCCAGAGGATGGGAAGTATCACCAGAGGGGAGTAGCCCGACTGTGCCCCTCCTGCGGACTGGCGAAGGAGCGCCACGACTGGGAAGAAGCCTAACGGGATGGCGGCCTGGCACCAGGCAGGAAGCCGCACCCACGGGATCAGCAGCGCCCCCGCAATCACGATGGTCGTCAGTACTGCAGCCGCAGCATGCATCGACTGGTCCGATGGGGTCGGTGGCAACATCACCACCACCAAAGCGATGATCGCGGCACCAGCGAACGGTGCGACTCGCCCCGGCGTCCCAGGGTCGCTCATCGGGCGCAATGACACAGGGTCCAGCCCTGTGGCGGCTTCTCCTCGCCCCCGATGCCCCCGTCTTGTCCGCGCAACTGTTGACCCCTTGGCTGCCGGATCGCCATGAGCCCTCACGGTGTTCCTTCCGCTCCGCGTCAGCCAGGAGGCGGGGGCAGCCCTACGCAAGTCGAGTTGACGATTCCTTGACCAAGAAAAGGACACAAACATACACGCCCTCAGGCAATCGGCTGTGCATCCTCAGTGCTTCGGCTGTTCGGCCACGTCAGGATGTAATGGTGCCGCAGTCCCGCTGGTCTCAAAGGACGCCATCGCCGTTGTTTGCGCAGGCCAGGAGCCTCTAGGCCGTGCTTCGTAGACGGAGCCGACCGGGGGCTCGAACCCCAACCCATGTTGGCGGCCCGCACAGCAGATTCGCCGAAAACCGCTAGTTCCCAACAGGTTTGAGAAGGTATGCCCGATCCAGAACTTCGCTCATCGACAGTCAGTTCGCACTGTTCGTAACCGCCAAGTAGCCGCATTGCCACTCGACGCACCCAGGGCGACACCGTGAACCTGGGAGCCCTCGGGGCTGGCCGTAGCCCAGCATCTCTAAAGCGGAACAGCAGCGCTTCGGGCCCCGGCTTCAAACAGCACTACGCAGGTTATAGCGCCGCGGATCCGTCGGCCTTGACAACCGAGGTCCGGGCATCAAACAAGATCGCCCGCCTGGCAACCGGGTAAGCGAAGGGCGCCCGACCAATGGCCAGGCGCCCTTCGCCATGTCCCCCCGTCATCCCAGAAAGCTCGGGATTTCGGGGAACTGTTTCTCGCATTTCGGGGAAGACCCCTGGGTGGAGCTGAGGGGACTCGAACCCCTGACCCCCTGCATGCCATGCAGGTGCGCTACCAGCTGCGCCACAGCCCCTCACGATTGCTCGTGCGAGTGCCCCCGTGGTGGGGACCGGGAGAGTTTATCGGCCACCCCCCGTCATTCACCTAATCGGGCTGCTCACAAGGGAATGAGACCGACGTTCCATGCCGCTATCCGCCATCCGCCACGGTATTCGCGCAGCTCGGCCCAGTGGCAGTTGTGCAGCCCGCCGATCGACTGCCAGGCCAGGTACTGGTCCAGCTCGACCAGCGAGGCGACGACCACGCGCCCGGCGACACCGTGCGTGGCGATGACGGCACACTCCCCCGGCGCCAGATCCGCGAGCACCTCGTCGATAGCCGCGCGGGTGCGCTCGGCCACCTCGGCCAGGCTCTCGCCGTCGATCCCACGGGCAATGTCCTCGCCCGCGATCAGCGCGGCCTGCTCCTCGGGATACTGCTCGGCGACATCACCGGCAGTCATGCCCTGCCACTGGCCGGCATGGATCTCGCGTAACCGCTCGTCATAGCGCACCGGCAGGCCCACGCGGGATGCGAGGGTGCGCGCCGTGTCAGCGGCCCGTTCCAGGTCGCTGCTGACGATCACCGCCGGGCTGTATGCCGCCAGGGCAGCGGCCGCCGCCTGCGCCTGTTCCCGGCCTTTGGCGGACAACGCCGTATCGAGCTGCCCCTGCCAGATGCCTCCGGCGTTGTGGTCGGTCTCGCCATGACGCCAGACGATCAACCTCCGGCGGCCAGGTGTGGTCGGCATGTCAGAGCGCGAGGTCGATGGCCGGGCAGTCCTTCCAGAGCCGCTCGAGCTGGTAGTAGGTCCGTTCCTCCTCGTGCTGGACGTGCACGACGATGTCCGAGAAGTCGATCAGGACCCATCGGCCGTTGCGCTCGCCCTCGCGACGCACCGGTTTGACGCCGATCTCGCGAAGCTTGTCCTCGACGTTGTCGACGATGGCGCTGACCTGGCGGTCGTTGGGCGCTGACGCCAGAAGGAAGATGTCGGTGAGCGCGAGCTGCTCACTGACGTCGAGAGCGACGATCTTGCTGGCCAGCTTCTCCCCGGCAGCTGCAGCAGCAACTCTGGCGAGATCAATGGCGTGTTGCGTGGCGGCCACGCGGTCCTCCTGGTGTTGGGTACTTCTGGTCAATGGTCATGCCGGCGTCGGGCATGTTGGAGTGGTGATTGTGAAGCTGTTCAGCTGCTGTCGGCACGCGCAGCAGGGTCCGGCCGATACAGCTTGTGCTTGGCGATGTACTGCACGACTCCGTCCGGCAGCAGGTACCAGACCGGTTCGCCGCTGAGCACCCGTGCACGACAGTCGGTGGAGCTGATGGCCATGGCGGGGACTTCCTGCAACGTCACCCGGTCCTCGGGCAGCCCGATGTCGCTCAGGACATGGCCGGGCCGGGTCACCCCGATGAAGTGGGCAAGGTCCCAGAGCTCGTCGACGTCCTTCCACGACAGGATCTGGGCCAACGCGTCGGCGCCGGTGATGAAGAAGAGCTCTGAGTCCGGACGTTGTGCGCTGAGGTCGCGGAGCGTGTCGATCGTGTAGGTCGTGCCGGGCCGGTCTATGTCCACCCTGCTGACCGTGAAACGCGGGTTCGAGGCCGTGGCGACAACCGTCATCAGGTAGCGGTGCTCGGCCGGAGAAACTGTCGCCGAAGCCTTTTGCCATGGCTCACCGGTCGGGACGAAAACCACCTCGTCGAGGTCGAAGAGAGCCTGAACCTCGCTGGCAGCCACCAGGTGTCCGTGATGGATGGGGTCGAACGTCCCACCCATTACGCCGACGCGCCTGCTCAGTGGTGCGCTCCAGGATCGGGCTTGTCGTACTTGGCGGCCGTGTTGCGGAAGCTCCACAGCACCCCCAGGAGCACGACGAAGCATCCGAGGGCAATGGCACCGTAGGCCCACGCTGGCAACGGCAGCTCGCGCAGCGTCTCGGTCCCATGGGTGGCCAGCGAGGCGACAGCGGGCGTGAACGACATGAGCACAGCCTAGCCGGTGGACTGAGCCCAGCGGTCAAGCTCGAATCTGGGTCGAGGTCGAACCTGGGTCACTGACGAATCTGTCCGTCGCCCTCGACAACCCACTTGGTCGTGGTCAGCTCCGCCAGGCCCATCGGTCCGCGAGCATGCAGCTTCTGGGTGGAGATGCCGATCTCGGCGCCGAACCCGAACTCGCCGCCGTCGGTGAACCGGGTCGACGCGTTGACCATGACGGCTGCCGCATCCACCTCGGCCGTCCAGCGTCGGGCCGCCGCGCGGTCCTCGGTGACGATCGCCTCGGTATGGCCGGTTCCGTACCGCTGGACGTGCGCCAACGCCTCGTCGAGCGAGTCGACGATCCGCGCGCTGATGTCCAGTGAGAGGTATTCGCGGGCGAAGTCCTCGTCCGTTGCCAGGCTGTATTCCGCACCGGCCCCGCGCGCGAACGACTCGATCTCGGCATCGCCGTGGACAGTGACCCCGGCCCACCCCAGCTGCGCCAGCACCTTGGGCAGGAACTCCGGGGCGATGCTGCGATGGATGAGCAAGGACTCGGCAGCGTTGCAGACGCCGACCCGATGGGTCTTTGAGTTGACCACGATGACCAGTGCCTTGTAGACGTCGGCAGCAGCGTCGACATAGACGTGGCAGTTGCCGACCCCGGTCTCGATGACGGGAACGGTCGACTCACGCACGACGGTCTGGATCAGGTCTGCCCCACCTCTCGGGATGAGCACGTCCACCAGCCCGCGTGCCGTCATCAACGCGCGGACGGCGTCGCGCCCGCCCTCGTCCAGCAGCGTGATCGCGTCGGGCGGCAGACCCTGGGCCTCCAGCGCGTCGCGCATCACTGTCACGAGCACGCCGTTGCTGGCACTGGCGGCAGAGCCTCCCCGCAGCACGACCGCGTTGCCGCTCTTGAGCGCCAGGCCGGCTGCGTCGACAGTGACGTTCGGGCGGGCCTCGTAGATCATGGCGACAACACCCATCGGCACCCGCAGCTGTCGGATCTGCAGGCCGTTGGCCAGCGTCGACCCGCGCACGACCTCCCCGACCGGGTCCGGCAGTCCGGCGATGTCCCGCAATGCCTCGGCCACGGCCCTGACCCGAGCCTGGTCCAGCCGCAGCCGGTCGATCAGACCCTCGGCGAGGCCGTCGGCTCGTCCCCGCGCCGTATCAACGTCGTTGGCGGCGACGATCTCTGCAGACGCAGCGACGAGGGCATCGGCCATGGCCAGGAGCGCCTGGTCCTTGTCGGCTCGCGTCAGCAGACCGAGGCGACGGCTGGCCAGCCGAGCCGCTCGGGCGACGGCCTCGACGTGCGCAGTGATCTCGGGATCGATCGGGTCAGCCATGGCACCAAGGTAGTCGAAAGCCTCCCCCTGGTGACGTGGCAAAGGTGAGGTCGACTCGGCACAGCAGACGTGGTGTGCCAAGACCACTGCGCCTTGGCCAAGTCAGCGCGACTACAGGCCGAGTCAGTGCAGCTAGAGAAGGACGAGGTCATCCCGGTGTACGACCTCACGCTCGAAAGATGGCCCAAGTTCCCGTGCGAGCTCATGCGTGGTGCGGCCCAGCAGCCCCGGCAGCTCGGTCGAGTCGTAGTTGACCAGGCCTCGGGCGACGGCTCGGCCGGCCGGGTCGCACAGGTCCACGGGGTCACCGTCGCCGAACCTGCCCTCGACGCTGAGGATGCCCGCCGGTAGCAACGACTTTCGTCGCTCGACGATGGCCGCCACGGCCCCGTCATCGAGGATCAACCGGCCGCGAGCGGTGGTGGCATGAGCCAGCCAGAGCAGCCGGCTGGCTCTGCGGGATCCGGTCGGCAGGAACAGGGTGCCGATGTCCTCGCCGGCCAAGGCTGCTGCGGCCTGATCGGTGGAGGTCAAGATGGTGGCGATGCCGGCCGCGGTGGCGATGCCGGCAGCCTCGACCTTGGTCACCATCCCGCCGCTGCCAACGACTGACCCCGAGCCCCCCATCTTGACGCCCTTTAGGTCAACAGGTCCGCGTACCAAGGGAATTCGCGAGCTGCTCGCCCTGGAGGGTGGGCCGTCATAAAGCGCATCGACGTCCGAAAACAGCAACAGCGCGTCCGCGTGAACGAGATGCGCGACCAGTGCCGCGAGGCGGTCGTTGTCGCCGAACCGAATCTCATGCGTAGCCACCGTGTCGTTCTCGTTGACCACGGGTACGACGCCAAGGTCGAGCAGCCGGTCAAGGGTGCGCCGGGCGTTGGCATAGTGCGAACGACGCGTGACGTCCTCAGCGGTGAGCAGAACCTGGCCGACGGTGAGGTCGTGCGCGCCGAACGCCAGGCTGTATGCCGCGACGAGGGCCCCCTGGCCGACGCTGGCGGCAGCCTGCTGGGTGGCCAGGTCGCTCGGACGTCGTCGCAGCCCGAGCGGGGTGATGCCGGCGGCGATGGCGCCCGAGGACACCAGAACGACCTCTGTGCCCTGTCTGCGTCGTGCGGCGATCACGTCGACAAAGGTGCCGAGCCGGTCCCGATCTAGTGCGCCTGCGGCGTCGGTCAGCGAGCTCGAACCGACCTTGACGACGAGGCGACGGGCGACGCGCAGGGCGGCGCGGTGGGTCGTGGGCACTCGCGCAGTCTAGTAAGACCGGGTCAGTCGACCGGTGGTGTCTCATCGTCGTCGTCGGCGGATGTTCCCGCCGTGGACCAGTGCCCGGCCTTGCGGTCAGCCGCGAGCTCGGCGCGCGCAGCGGTCTTGGCCGCCCTGCGATCGGCGTACGTGGACCGTTTTTCCTCGCGAGTGGGGCGGTGCAGGTTGTCCAGACGCACATCGCTGCCGCGCGGTCCGGTGAGCAGCTCAGCACCGGCAGCCATGGTGGGCTCCCAGTCGAAGACCACGGCGTTGTCGGCGGAGCCGATGACCACCGTCGCGCCGGCCACGGCACCCGCCTTGTAGAGCGCCGCCTCGACACCGGCACGGGCCAGCCGGTCGGCGAGGTAGCCCACGGCCTCGTCGTTGGAGAAGTCGGTCTGATCGACCCAACGCCTGGGACGGTCCCCGATCACCCGGAAGATCTCGCCATCGGGGGTGTTCTCGGTCTTGACCACGAAGCCGCTGTCGTCCACGGCCTTGGGGCGCAGGACGACACGCGGGATCTCGACCTCGCCCAGCGCCTCACGCGCCGCAGTGACGTGCCGCGCCATGGCGAAGGTGAGCTCCTTGAGGCCGGTACGAGCCACCGCGGAGACGATGTAGACCTCGATACCCCGGGCCTCGAGCTCGGGCGTGACCATCTCGGCAAGCTCACGAGCCTCGGTCACGTCGGCCTTGTTCAGCACGACGATGCGGGTGCGTTCGGCCAGCGGACGGCCGCCCAGGGTCTCATCGGCCACGTACTGCGCGAGCTCTTGCTCGATGACGTCGAAGTCACTCATCGGATCGCGGTCGGCCTCGAGCGTCGCGCAGTCGACGACGTGCACCAGAACCGAACAACGCTCGACGTGCCGCAGGAACTCCAGGCCCAGGCCCTTGCCCTCGCTCGCACCCGGGATCAGACCGGGCACGTCGGCCACGGTGAACCTCTGCTCACCGGCCATCACCACGCCGAGGTTCGGAACCAGTGTGGTGAACGGGTAGTCGGCGATCTTGGGTCGCGCGGCGCTGAGCACGGCGACCAGGCTGGACTTGCCCGCTGACGGGTAGCCGATCAGGGCGACATCGGCCAGCGACTTGAGCTCGAGGACGACGTCGAGAACATCGCCGGTGTCGCCGAACAGGGCGAATCCGGGGGCCTTGCGAGCCCGAGAGGCCAGCGCGTTGTTGCCCAGGCCTCCGCGACCGCCCTGGGCCACCACGTAGGTCTGCCCTGGTGCGACCAGGTCGACGAGGACCTCGCCGTGCATGCTCTTGACCACAGTGCCTGCCGGGACCGGGAGGACCAGGTCACCGCCGTCGGAGCCCTGGCACTCGTCACCGCCGCCAGGCTGACCGTTCTTGGCCTTGCGGTGCGGGCTGTGGTGATAGTCCAGCAAGGTGGTCGACTGCGGGTCGACGGTCAGGATGATACTGCCGCCACGCCCCCCGTTACCGCCGTCAGGGCCGCCGAGCGGCTTGAACTTCGCCTTGCGCACCGACGCGATGCCGGAGCCGCCGTCGCCGGCGGAACAGTGAAGGACGACTCGGTCAACGAAGTTCGCCATGGTGTCAATCTCCATCCGCGGCTGTTGGCCGGGCAGTGGTCAGGTCGTGCAAACGTGCGAGGGGGTGGGCCATCCGGCCCACCCCCTCGCAACGAGGTGCATGTCACGTCAGGTTCGTGTCGACGTGAGTTTCGTATCGCGCGGTGCATACAAAGCGCGCGGTGTGCGCCGCACGATGAGTCGGTTGTGGCTGTGTCAGGCCGATTCGGTGACGGGGACCGATTCGGTGACGGTGGCCGGCGCGATGATGTTGACCGTCTTGCGGCCACGCTTCATGCCGAACTTCACCGCGCCTGCGACCAGCGCGAAGAGCGTGTCGTCCTTGCCACGGCCCACTCCGTCACCGGGGTGGAAGTGGGTGCCGCGCTGGCGGACGATGATCTCGCCCGCGTTGACGGCCTGGCCGCCAAAGCGCTTGACGCCGAGGTATTGGGAGTTCGAGTCGCGCCCGTTGCGCGTCGAAGATGCACCCTTTTTGTGTGCCATGTCAGTGCCTGCCTTAGGTTCTGGGGCTTGTCAGATTCGGGGACGACCGATGAGTCGAGGCTCAGGCCTCGATCGCGGTGACCTTGATCTGGGTCGAGTGTTGGCGGTGACCCTGACGCTTGCGGTAGCCGGTCTTGTTCTTGAACTTCATGATCGTGATCTTGGGGCCTTTGGTGGCCTTGACGACCTCGGCAGTGACCTTGACCTTGGCGAGCTTGCTCGCATCGCTGGTCACGGTGGATCCATCGACCAGCAGGAGCGGGGTGAGGTCAATGCTGTCGCCGGCCTCACCTTTCACCTTGTCGATGATGAGGACGTCGCCGACGGACACCTTCTCCTGACGGCCGCCTGCGCGAACGATCGCGTACACGTTGAGCTCACTCTCTAAATCGGGGGTCGGTGACCACTGGAACCGGCACATAGTCTCTGACGAGACACGAGCACGGTGGGCGCACCGAAGGATCAGACTACGTGCTCAGGCGCCTATGAATCAAACTCGCCGATCCGCGGGGGTCCGGCGGGCGCCACCACGCGGGCACGCTTGCGACGGCCGCGCGGCGCAGCGGCAGCCACCTGGGGCACGTCGGGCTCCTGCGAGACCGTGGGAACGTCGGCCACGTGGCCGTCATCGACTGCCTCCGGGGTGGCTTCTGCCTTCGCCTGACGTCGGAACGCCGCGCGCGGCTCCGTCACCGGCTGCTCCGTCACGGGCAGCTGGATCACCGGCTGCTCGATCACCGGCTGCTCAGTCACGGGCGGCTCGATCACCGGCTGAACGAGCTTAGAGTCGACCGGCTGGGTCGACTGCTCGACCTCATGGGCGACCGTGCCAGCGGGCGACTTGGCCGAACGTGACGCCCTGCGCCTTGCCTTGGGCGCCTTGGCCGGCACGTCGACCTCGACGGGGACCTCTTGGGGCAGCTCAGGGAGATCGCTGGCGCTGGCGACCTGCGACTCAGGCTCCTCGTGGGGCATCGCGTGCAGGGCGGCCGCGTGAGCCGCGGCCGCGATCTGGGCCGGTGTGGGGCCACCTGGGGTGACCTTGGGCTCTGGGGCGACGGGCACGTCGGTATCGCGTCCGCTCCCCCGGGTGCGACGGCCGCGAGTGCCGCGACCGGTGCCTGAGTCGGCGCCACCGCTCTTGCCGCCACCGCCACCGCCACTGGAGCCATCGTCGCCGGCCGGTCGGTCGATCGGCTCGGCGCTGATGATGAAGCCGCGGCCGTTGCAGTGCTCGCAGGTGTCGGAGAAGACCTCGATCAGGCCAGCGCCCACGCGCTTGCGGGTCATCTGGATCAGACCCAGCGAGGTCACCTCGGCCACCTGGTGCTTGGTCCGGTCGCGTCCGAGGCATTCGAGCAGTCGACGCACGACCAGGTCGCGGTTGCTCTCGAGGACCATGTCGATGAAGTCGATGACGATGATGCCTCCGATGTCACGCAGCCTCAGCTGGCGCACGACCTCTTCGGCTGCCTCGATGTTGTTCTTGGTGACGGTCTCCTCGAGGTTGCCGCCCGAGCCGACGAACTTGCCGGTGTTGACGTCGACCACGGTCATCGCCTCGGTGCGGTCGATGACCAGGGAGCCACCCGAGGGCAGCCAGACCTTGCGGTCCATGGCCTTGGCGATCTGCTCGTCGACGCGGTAGTGAGTGAAGAGGTCCTTCTCGCCGGTCCACTTCTTGACCCGGTTGGCCAGATCCGGGGCCACCGTGTTGACGTAGCTGTTGACCGTCTCCCAGGCAGGCTCACCCGCGACGACCAGGCTGGCGAAGTCCTCGTTGAAGACGTCGCGGATGACGCGGACCGTGAGGTCGGACTCACCGTGCAGCAGGGCGGGGGCGTTGGCCTTCTTGCTCTTGGCCTGGATCTCGTCCCAGATAGCAGCCAGGCGCGCCACGTCGGCGCGCAGCTCATCCTCGCTGGCACCCTCGGCCGCCGTGCGCACGATGACGCCGGCGTTCTCGGGAACGATCTCGCGCAGGATCTTCTTCAGACGGGCACGCTCGGTGTCTGGAAGCTTGCGTGAGATGCCCATCATGTTGCCGTCGGGCACATAGACCAGGTAGCGCCCGGGCAGCGAGACCTGGGAGGTCAGGCGGGCACCCTTGTGCCCGATCGGGTCCTTGGTGACCTGGACCAGAACGCCCTGGCCGGAGCTCAGCGCGTTCTCGATCTTCTTGGCCCGGTTGTTCTCCATGCCCGCGGCGTCCCAGTTGACCTCACCGGCATACAGCACGGCGTTGCGGCCCCTTCCGATGTCGACGAACGCGGCCTCCATGCTCGGCAGGACGTTCTGGATCCGGCCAAGATAGACGTTGCCGGCCATCGAGGCGTTGGTCTCGCGTGACACGTAGTGCTCGACCAGGACCCCGTCCTCGAGCACGCCGATCTGGGTGCGGTCCTGCTTGTGGCGCACGACCATGACCCGCTCGACGCTCTCGCGCCGGGCCAGGAACTCGGCCTCGGTGATGATGGTGCGGCGACGCCCTGCCTCACGGCCTTCGCGGCGACGCTGCTTCTTGGCCTCGAGACGGGTCGAGCCCTTGAGCGAGGTGACCTCGTTCCGCGGCGCGCGTGGCTCTCTGACCCGGGTGGTCGTGCTCGGCTGGTCGTCGTCCTCGCCACGGCGACGGCGACGGGTACGACGGCGACTGCCGCCGCCCTCCCCTGACTCGTCATCCTCAGCGGACGGCTGACCCGATGACCTTTCCTCAGGCTCGCTCGCGGTCGCGGCAGCGGTCGCGGTGTCGTCGGTGGCGCTTGACTCGGCGGGACCGCCTTCGTCTGCGCCGCGACCCCGGCGGCCCTTGCCACCGCGGCGACGGCGGCGACGTGCGCCGTCGGCACCGGTGTCGTCCGAGTCGTCAGCCTGTTGGGCCTGGCCCTGCTTCTCGTCAGCGCCTTTTTTTGCGGCGGTGTCCTTGGGGGCCTGGCTATCCGATGCCGGCTCGGGCTTCGGGGCTGCGGCCGGGGACGTGGCCCGACGGCGACGCGGGACCACAGTGGCCTCTGGCGCCTGGAACAGCAGGCCGAAACCAGGGATCGAGGAGGCCTTGTCGGGCTCGGCCTCGGGCGTGGCCTCAACGCTGCTTGGCTGAACATCTGCCGGCACGGCAGTATCAGCCGTCGCCGAGGCCTCAGCAGGTGCCGCAACAGCCTTCTTGGCGCTCTTGCGAGGGGCGCGCTTGGCAGCCTTGCGTGGAGCCTTGACCTCGTCAGTGCCCGCGGTCAGGAAAGGGGTCACGTCTGCGGTCACCTCTGGTGTCACCGCGGGGGTGACGGCAGCCGGAGCCTGCTGAGGGGCGCTGGCCTTCTTGGTGGCCTTGCGTGGAGCCCGCTTGGCTGCGGCCTTCTTCACCGGCGCAGCCGTGTCACCGGGCGCGTCAGATTCCACGCCGGTGCTGAATAGGTTGTCTTTCTTGGATGCCATTGCGGCGTCCTCCCGTCACCCACGTGGCGAGGACCACACCCGGACCTGATGGCCCTCATCGCCGCATGGTGCGCGGTTAGCGTCGTCTCCCCCGCGGGAAGCGGGCAGAAACGGAAGTCGTTTCCCTACATCTCGGGGGCTCGCGCCGCTTCGCGCGTCACCACCTCAGATGCCGTCGAAGTCCTGGTCGGCAGCCAGAGGATCGGCCACCGTCGCGGTTGCAGTGCGCAGCAGCCCCTGCGCCAGCCGAGTCACCAGGGGCGGTGTCGGAGGCGTGAGTGCGGCGACTGATTGCAGCGCGGTTAGAACGTCATCGGGGCGCACGGTGGGTGTGGTATGCCGTACGACCATCCTCAGTATCGCACACGTGCCGTCTTCAGACGGCGATACGTCCAGCGACACGACGGCGCTGCGGACGTCGAAGGTCCGCGGACCGTTCTTCATCACGCGCGTGACTTCGACCCGTTCCCGGGCCAGCAGGAGCTCGGCCGCGTGCGCCACGGTTGCGGCCGGCATACCCCTGAACTCCATCACCCAGTCACTGGCCTGGAGCCGGTCGGCGAGCGAGCCGGGGGCGGCCTCGACCACCTCGAGAACGTCCAGGCCCACCGGCAGCGCCTCGTCGAGCGCCGCCCGCACCCGGTCAGGGTCGACCCGCTCAGTCACCGAGATCTCGAAGTACTCGGCCTCGCTCGCGGTCCCGGTCGGCGCAGCGTTGGCGTAGGAGATCTTCGGGTGGGGGTGGAAGCCCGCGGAGAACGCCATGGGGACAGCAGCCCGGCGAAGGGCACGCTCCAGGGCACGCTGGAAGTCGCGTGTCGAAGAGAACCTCAGCCGTCCGCGCTTGGCATAACGCACCCGCAGCTTCTGGACCGCTGGAGCCGGAGGGGGACCTTCGGGAGTGCGAGCCATGGGCGCGAGGATACCGGTCGCCCACGCCGTGCGATCCGGCAGATTCTGACCGGTGACAGTCGCCGCCACCCGGCGTACCGTCGGTCGATGGGCCATTTCAGTGTGAAGCGGCCCACCGGAACGGAGGTTGTGAAGTGTTCATTCAGATTATTCAAGGCATCTGCCGCGACGCGGACGCCCTGCACCGGCAGATGGACATATGGCGCCAGGAGATGGGACCAACGGCCCAGGGCTGGCTCGGCGGGACCTACGGCGTCACGGATGACAACAGGTTCATCGGCGTGGTGCGGTTCGAGTCCAAGGAGGCCGCAGCCGGCAACTCGACCCGCCCTGAGCAGGGCGCGTGGTGGGCGGAGACCGAGAAGTGCTTCGACGGCGACGTGACGTTCCACGACTGCGACGAGGCGATGATGTTCCTCGACGGCGGTTCGGACGACGCCGGGTTCGTCCAGGTCATGCAGGGCCGGGTGGAAGATCCTGAGCGGTTCCGCAGGTTCATGGAGCTGCCGATGGACATGCTGCACCAGGCCCGGCCGGAGATCATCGGCGGCTCCATTGCAATGGAACCGGACGGTCGGTTCAGCGAGACCGTCGCCTTCCGCAGCGAGGAGGCTGCGCGCCAGGGCGAGAGCAAGGAGATGCCCGAGGACTTCAGACAGGCGTGGGATGACGAGATGGCCCTGATGCAGGACGTGACCTATCTGGACCTGCGTCACCCCTGGTTCGCCAGCAGATAGCAGGGCCCAGGACCGGGCCGCCGGTCAGGAGGTCTCTAGCAGGGCGTCCTTGCCGGCGGTCAGCACGGTGACCGGGATGAGGCGCTTGCCGGTGGGCCCTATCTCGATCTCGGCGTTCGTCTGGGGGCAGACACCACAGTCGAAGCACGGGGTCCATCGGCAGTCCTCGACCTCGACCTCACTGAGGGCGTCCTGCCAGTCCTGCCACAACCACTCCTTGTCGAGGCCGGAGTCGATGTGGTCCCAGGGCAGAACCTCGGACTGCTCGCGCACCCGCGTGGTATACCAGTCAACGTCGACCGGCTCGTCGGCCAGAGCCGTCTCGGCGGCACGCATCCAGCGTTGGTAGCTGAAGTGCTCGCTCCAGCCGTCGAACCTGGCACCATCGCGCCAGGCCGCCTCGATCACATCGCCGACACGACGGTCACCGCGACACAGCAGTCCTTCGACGATGCCGGGTTTGCCGTCGTGGTAACGGAATCCGATGGCCGACGCGTAGCGCTTGTCGGACCGGATCGCGTCCCGCAGTTTCTGCAGCCGGGCATCGGTCTCCTCGGCGCCGAGCTGGCCGCACCACTGGAAGGGCGTGTGCGGTTTGGGCACGAACCCGCCGATCGACACGGTGCAGCGAATGTCGCGCTGACCGCTCACCTTGCGCCCGGTCTCGATCACCCGCTTGGCGAGGTCAGCGATCTGCAGCACGTCCTCGTCGGTCTCGGTGGGCAGCCCGCACATGAAGTACAGCTTGATCTGGCGCCAGCCGGACGAGTAGGCGGCGGCGACGGTGTTGATCAGGTCCTCCTCGGTGACCATCTTGTTGATGACCTTGCGAATGCGCTCCGAGCCACCCTCGGGGGCGAACGTCAGCCCCGAGCGCCGACCACCCCGGGTCAGCTCGTTGGCCAGGTCGATGTTGAAAGCGTCGACCCGTGTCGACGGCAGCGAAAGCCCGGTCTGGGTGCCCTCGTAACGGTCGGCCAGGCCCTTTGCGATCTCGGCGATCTCGGAGTGGTCGGCGCTGGATAGCGAGAGAAGCCCGACCTCTTCGAATCCCGTTGCTGCCAAACCTCTTTCGACCATCTCGCCAATGCCTGTGATGGATCTCTCGCGAACCGGGCGGGTGATCATGCCGGCCTGGCAGAAGCGGCAGCCACGGGTGCAGCCGCGGAAGATCTCGACCGACATCCGCTCGTGCACGCTCTCGGCCAGCGGCACCAGCGGCTTCTTCGGGTAGGGCCAGGCGTCCAGATCCATGACCGTGTGCTTGGCGATCCGCCACGGAATACCGCGCTCGTGGCTTGCGGGGGCCACCCGCCGGATCCGGCCGTCAGCGAAGTAGTCAACCTCGTAGAAAGCGGGGACGTAGACCCCACCCGTGCGCGCGAGCCGCAGCAGCAGCTCATGGCGACCGCCGGGCCGACCCTCCGCCTTCCACGCCGTGACCAGGTCGGTCACCTCAAGGACAGCCTGCTCGCCGTCGCCCACGATGGCCGCGTCGATGAAGTCCGCCATCGGCTCCGGGTTGAATGCCGCATGTCCGCCGGCAATGACGACCGGGTCGTCGTCGCCGCGGTCGCGAGCGCGCAGCGGTATGCCAGCCAGGTCCAGAGCCGTGAGCAGGTTGGTATAACCGAGCTCGGTGGAGAAGGAGATGCCGAACAGGTCGAAGTCACGCAGCGCCCGGTGCCCGTCAACCGTGAACTGGGAGATGCCCTCCTTGCGCAGCAGCGCCTCCATGTCCGGCCACACGGAGTATGTCCGTTCGGCCAGTGCGTCCGGGCGTTCGTTGAGGACTTCGTACAGGATCATGACGCCCTGGTTGGGCAGGCCGATCTCATAGGCGTCGGGGTACATCAGCGCCCAGCGCGCGGTCAGCTCTTCGCCGTTCGGGCCGAACCCGCCGCAGTCCCAGTCCTTGACCGTGGAGTTGAGCTCGCCACCGACGTACTGGATCGGCTTGCTCACCTGCTCCAGCAGCGGCTCGAGGGCATGGAAGAGGGACTCACCGGGGCGGCCGGTCCGAGGCAGGCTTTCGAGCATGCGCTCCACGGTATCCCGAGTCTGACCAGCACAGCCAGCACAGCCCGCAAGGACTGGGCGACCGGCTCAGGACTGGTCGGCCAGGTCAGGACTGGTAGAGCTCGTCCAGCTCGGCCTTGTACTTCTTGGCAACGATCTTGCGCTTGAGCTTCATGCTCGGGGTGAGGTCGCCGTCGTCGACGCTGAGGTCCCGCGGCAGGATGATGAACTTCTTGATGGTCTCCCAGCGGTTCAGCTGGGCATTGACCTCGTCGATGTAGCCCTGGATCAGCTCGCGTGCCGCGGGCGAGGTGACGATCTCGGCATACGACTTGTCGGCCATGTCGTTCTCGGCCGCCCAGGTAGCCATGGAGTCGGGGTCGAGGGTGACCAGCGCGGACACGAAGTTGCGTCCGTCACCCTCGATGATGAGCTGGCTGGCGTAGGGGCAGACGCCCTTGAAGATCGTCTCGATCACTGCCGGGGCGATGTACTTGCCGCCGGAGGTCTTGAACATGTCCTTCTTGCGGTCGGTGATGCGCAGGAAGCCGCGCTCGTCCACGTTGCCGATATCGCCCGTGTGCAGCCATCCGTCACTGTCCACGGCCTCGGCGGTGTCGTCCGGCAGGTTGTGGTAACCCGCCATGATGCCCGGACCCTTGAGCAGGATCTCGCCGTCCTCAGCGATGCGGACCTCGGTGCCCGGCAAGGGCCATCCAACGCTTCCGAAGGCGTAGCCGTGCGGCCGGTTGACGAAGGAAGCGGCGCTTGACTCGGTCAGGCCGTAGCCCTCAAGGATGAGCATGCCCGTGGCGTCGAACCACTCGGCCACCTCGTGGTTGAGCGCGGCCGAGCCGGAGATGAAGAACCTGATCCGGCCGCCGAAGCGTGCGCGGACCTTGTGCAGGACCAGCTTGTCCGCGAGCACGTGCTGAACCTCCAGCAGGCCCGAGGGCTTGGCCCCCTCAGCCCGCAGCCGGGCAACCCGACCCCCGACACCGATGGCCCACGTGAACAGCTTGGCCTTCACGCCGCCCTCAGCACTCACCGTGGTCGTGATCCGGCCGTAGGCCTTCTCGAAGATCCGCGGCGCCGCACCCATGAAGGTCGGGGAGACGACAGCCAGGTTCTCCACGATCTTGTCCACCCGGCCGTCGATCACCGTGGGGATCCCGAGCTGCAGCGGAATGGTCAGCAGGATCTTGCCAAGCACGTGGGCCAGCGGCAGCCAGAGGTACTGCAGGTCGTCCTGCGACAGGATGCCGACCGCGTCGACGGCAGCCACCTCGTAGGTCCAGCAGTCATGAGACAGCCGGACTCCCTTGGGCAGCCCCGTTGTTCCCGAGGTGTAGATGAGCGTCGCGAGATCCTTCGGCTTGATGACGGCGATCCGGTCGTCCACCGCCGACGGCCCCTTGGCCAGATGCTCGTCGCCCAGCTTCTCGAGATCGGCCAGCGAGATCACCCAGTCGCCATCGGCCGTCCCGTCAAACGTGATGACCTTGACCACCTCGGGCAGCTTGGCACGGTTGGCCCGAAGCTTGACGATCTGGATGTCGTCCTCGGCGAACACCAGACGGCTCTGCGAGTCGCTGACGATGTAGGTCACGTCGACGGCGGAGGTCGTGGGATAGATCGTGGTCGTCGCGGCACCGGCCAGCATCACGGCCAGGTCGGCAATGACCCACTCGTACCGGGTGCTTGACGCAAGAGCCACGCGTTGCTCCGACTCGATGCCCAGGGCCATCAGGCCGGCAGCCAACCGGCGGACCCGGGCGTCGGTCTGCGCCCAGGTGACTGACTCCCAGGCCGCTCCGGCAGGGAACCGGAACGCCTCGACGTCCGGCGACTTCGCCACCCGGTCGACGAACAGGTGTGCCACCGAAGGTGCCCGGTGCTCGATGAGGGAGAGGTCGTTGCGCTCGTCGATAGCCGACATAGCCATGGTCGCTCCTGGTTTGGTGGGTCCTAAGCAGTGGTTTACGACACTAGTGCCCCGAGGCTCTTCGGGAGGGCTGTTGACCGGAGACTCCTCAGGGTCGCCGCAGCCCTGACAGGTGGGCGTTGTTGACCAGGCCAAGAGCCAGCCAGCAGGCGAACATGCTCGAGCCGCCGTAGGACACAAAGGGCAGCGGGAGACCGGTCACCGGCATGATGCCAAGGTTCATCCCGACGTTCTCGAAGACCTGGACGATGAACCAGCAGGCGACACCGATCGCGACCAGCCGGCTGAACGCGTCTTGAGCCCGGGCCGCGATCATCAGCGAGCGCACGACCAGGAATCCAAGCACCAGCAGCAACCCCGCGCTGCCCAGGAAGCCGAGCTCCTCCCCCGCCACCGAGAACACGAAGTCGGTCTGCTGGAACGGGATGAACCCGCCTTGTGTCTGACGGCCCTGGAACAGCCCCTCTCCCTGCCACCCGCCGGAACCGATCGCAATACGGACCTGACGGGTCTGGTAGCCGATCCCCTGCGGGTCGGCGGACGGGTTGGCGAAGGCGACCAGCCGGTCGTGCTGGTACGGGCTCAGGACCGGAGTCGTCAGGACCACCGTGACACCGACTGCGACCACCGCCAGGACCCCGACCACCCACCGTCTCGGGGCGCCAGACACCGCGATGACGCCGACGGCAAGCGCCCCGAGAACCAGGGCAGAGCCGAGGTCGGGCTGCAGCATGACCAAGCCGATCGGTATACCGGCCACGACCCATGCGAGCGCAATGTCACGATGCGAGGGCGGCTGGTCGCGTTCACCCCGCTCAGCCAGGATGACCGCCAGGCCCACGGACAGTGCCACCTTGGCGAACTCGGACGGCTGGATCGAGAAACCGCCCGGCAGCTCGACCCATGAGTGAGATCCGTTGATGGTGGAGCCGACAGGGGTGAGGACCAGCGCCAGCCCGACGACCGACGCGAGATAGAGCCAGGGGGCGTAGGCGCGCAACCCCCTGAAGTCCACCCGGGTGACCGCTGCTGCCAGACCAAGACCGATGCCGGTGTTGAGCAGATGACGGGCGAGGTATGCCGATCCGGACTGGTGTCGCGTGGCCGACCAGACCAGCAACGCTCCGATCAGCGACAGTCCGAGGCCGCCGATGAGCAGACCCCAGTCCGAGCGGGACCAGATCGCCCTGGCGGACCCGGTCCGTGTCGACGTCATGCGGCCAACGGCCAGGGTCAGGGAGCGACGATGGAGGACAGAACGGTCCGGCAGCGCTCGACGTCGTCGGCAATCTGGACGAGCAGGTCCTCGATGTTGTCGTACTTCTCAGTCGGACGCAGATGCTGGACGAACTCGACGACCACGGTCTCACCGTAGAGGTCAAGGTCGGTGCGATCCAGGACATAGGCCTCGACCCGGCGCTGGGTCCCCTCGAACGTCGGGTTGGTGCCGACCGAGATCGCGGCCGGCAGCTTGCGATCAGGGTCGCGGCGGGGCAGCTTCGGCTGAATCAGCCAGCCCGCGTAGACGCCATCTGCAGGCGTCAGCCCTGCCGCCTCCTGGCTCAGGTTGGCTGTGGGATAGCCCAGCTGGCGACCACGGTGATCACCATGCACGACCTCACCACAGACCCGATGCGGTCGCCCGAGGATGTCGGCTGCGACTGCGACCTCGCCCGCGGTGACCAGGCTGCGAACGCGGCTGGATGACCAGCGACCCCCATCACCGATGTCCGCGAGGGCGACCACCTCGAAGCCGTGCTCGGCACCAAGCGTGCGCAGCGTGTCGACGTTGCCGGAGTTGCGCACACCGAATCGGGTGTCCTGCCCCACGACGACGACCTTCGCGCCCAACCCCTTGACGAACACCTCGACCACGAAACGCTCCGGGGTCCACAAGGCCAGCTCGCGGGTGAACTCCATCACCAGCACGGCGTCGAGCCCTGTGGCCGCGAGCAGCTCGAGGCGCAGCGCGGGCGCGGTGATGATCTGCGGCGCACGCTCAGGGTGGAGGACGGCGACCGGGTGCGGGTCGAAGGTGACCGCGACCGCATGGGCTCCCACCGCGACGGCTGCGCCATCTCCGACATCCGCGCCGTCAGAGCGATCGGGGCGAAAGTCGTGAGCCTGTCTGACGACCTCGGCCAACACTGTCTGATGGCCCTTGTGTACGCCGTCGAAGTTGCCCAGCGTCACGACGCTCGGGCCGTAGCCCGCGGGGACTTGGGAGAGGTCGGTCCATCTCAGCACGAGGGACACTCTACGAACCCGACGGCGAGAACACGACGTGGGCCTTGGCCAGCGAGCCGCTTTCGTCGAGCATGGCCACCAGGTGCCCCTCAGGAGCGAAGGCCGCAACCGGCTGGTCATTGCCTCCCTGCTGGGACCCGATGCGTTGTCCGTAGCCGACGGCGGTGGCTTCGGCCGCGGTCAGCTCTCGGACGTCAAACGAGGCACGGGCCGCGTCCGCAAGCTCAATCACCGGTATCGCGTCTGTCTCGCTGGCCATCTCGAGATCGGCCAGCGTATGTGCGTCGTCCAGCCCGAACCGCCCGACCCGGGTGCGACGCAGGGCAATGAGGTGCCCCCCGACACCCAGGGCTGCGCCGAGGTCACGAGCCAGAGCCCGGATGTACGTCCCCGACGAGACCTCCACCATCACGTCGAGATCCCAGATCTGATGGCCGTGCACCTTCTTGGTCCGGTGGTCGAGGACGTCGAACTTGCTGACGGTGACCTTGCGAGCGGGCAGGACGACGTCCTGTCCCGCACGAACCCGTGCATACGACCGCTGTCCGTCCACCTTGATCGCGCTGACGGCGCTGGGCACCTGGGTGATCTTTCCGGTGAGGGCGGCCACCCCACGCTCCACCTCCTCTGCAGTCAGAGCAGAGACGTCGTGCGACGCGCTGATCTCGCCCTCGGCGTCGTCGGTGATGGTGGACTGACCGAGGCGGATCGTCGCCGAGTAGGCCTTGTCGCAGCCGACCAGGAAGGTCAGCAGCCGGGTGGCACGGTTGACACCCAGGACGAGGACTCCGGTGGCCATCGGGTCCAGCGTCCCTGCATGGCCGACCTTGCGAGTGCCGCACAGGCGGCGACACCGCGCGACAACGTCATGGCTGGTCCAGCCGGCCGGCTTGTCGACGATCAGCAGCCCATCAGGGGTGGTCATGCCTTGGCGGCGTCTTCTTCAGGCTCAGCCTCGTCCGCGTCCTCGTTGTCTTCGGTGTCTTCGTTGTCGACGACCGGCTTCTTGTAGGGGTCGGCATCCCCGGCGTAGACCGCGCCGGACGCTGCTGCCGCCACCTTGGCGTCGTTCTGCTTGGCCGAGAGGAGCAGGTCCTCGAGGTGAGCCGCACCGTCAGGCAGTGCGTCGGGGATGAACTCCAAGGTGGGTGTGAGCCGAATGCCGATGCCCTTGCCCACCGCCGAACGGAGCTTTCCCTTTGCCGACTCGAGCGCCAGCGCCGTGTCAGCGCGTTCGGTCTCGCCACCGAAGACGGTGTAGAACACCGATGCGTTCTGCAGGTCGCCGGTCACCCGGACATCGGTGATCGTGACAAAACCGAGCCGCTCGTCCTTGACTCGGTATTCCAGCGTCTCGGCGACCAGCACCTTGATGCGGTCTGCAATCTTCTTCGCGCGTGCCGGATCAGCCATGGTCCTTACTCTCCTACAAAATGACGGGCTTCGAAATGACAGCGGCCACGCGGGTATCGAGGACCCGCGTGGCCGCGATGGTGAGCCAGGTCAGGTGCGCGGGATCTCGCGCATCTCGTGGGTCTCGATGACATCGTCAACCCGGATGTCGTTGAAGCTGCCCAGGTTGATACCGCACTCGAAGCCCTCGCGAACCTCGGTCACGTCGTCCTTGAAACGACGTAGACCGGTGATCTCGATGCCTTCGCCGACGACCACACCGGCACGCAGGATCCGCGCCTTGGTGCCGCGCTTGATCTCGCCGGAGCGGATCAGTGAACCGGCGACGTTGCCGAACTTGGAGGACTTGAAGACCTCGCGCACCTCGGCGGTGCCCAGCTGGATCTCTTCGTACTCCGGCTTGAGCATGCCCTTCAGCGCTGCCTCGATGTCCTCGATCGCCGAGTAGATGACCGAGTAGAAGCGCATGTCCACGCCCTCGCGGTCGGCCAGCTCGGCCACCCGCTCTGCCGGCTTGACGTTGAAGCCGATGATGATAGCGCTGTCGACCGTCGCCAGGTTGACGTCGTTCTGCGTGATGGCGCCCACCCCGCGGTGGATGATCCGCAGGTCGACCTCGTCGCCGACGTCGATCTTGAGCAGGGCGTCCTCGAGCGCTTCGACAGAACCCGACACGTCACCCTTGAGGATGAGGTTGAGGTTGTCGACCTTGCCCGCAGCCAGGGCCTCGTTGAGGTCCTCGAGGCTGATCCGCTTGCGGCGCTTGGCCAGGCTGGCCGCACGTTGAGCGGCTTCACGACGCTCGGCGATCTGACGGGCGGTGCGGTCGTCGGGTGCCACCAGGAAGGTGTCACCGGCGCCGGGAACCGAGGTCAGGCCAAGCACCATGACCGGACGCGAAGGCGTGGCCTCCTCGACCGTGTCACCGTGCTCGTCGAGCATGGCACGGACGCGGCCGTAGCCACCACCGGCCACGATCGAGTCACCGATGCGCAGGGTTCCGGACTGGACCAGCACTGTGGCAACGGGGCCACGACCCTTGTCGAGGTGGGCCTCGATGGCCACACCCCGAGCATCCTTGTCCGGGTTGGCTCGCAGGTCGAGGGCGGCGTCTGCGGTCAGGAGCACCGCTTCGAGAAGCGTGTCGATATTGGTCAGCGCCTTGGCCGAGACGTTGACGAACATCGTCTCGCCGCCGTACTCCTCTGCCACGAGGTTGTACTCGGTGAGCTGCTGACGGACCTTGTCAGGGTTGGCCCCCTCCTTGTCCACCTTGTTGACCGCGACCACGATCGGGACACCTGCAGCCTGCGCGTGGTTGAGTGCCTCAATCGTCTGGGGCATCACGCCGTCATCGGCGGCGACCACGAGGATCGCGATGTCGGTGACCCTTGCACCACGAGCACGCATGGCCGTGAAGGCCTCGTGACCCGGGGTGTCAATGAATGTGATCGGGCGTTCGATGCCTTCGTGATGCGCAAGCACCTGGTAGGCACCGATGTGCTGGGTGATGCCACCGGCCTCATGCTGCGAGACCTTTACCGAGCGGATCGCGTCCAGCAGCTTGGTCTTTCCGTGGTCCACGTGACCCATGACTGTGACCACCGGCGGACGTGCCTTGAGATCCTCTTCGCCCTCTTCGGCCAGCTCGGCGTCGAGGTCGATGTTGAACTGACCGAGCAGCTCGCGCTCCTCGTCCTCAGGTGAGACAACCTCGATGTCGTATCCGAGCTCGGTCCCGAGCAGGCGGAACGTGTCTTCATCAAGGGACTGCGTGGCCGTGGCCATCTCGCCCAGATGGATGAGCACCGTGACCAGGCTCGCGGGGTTGGCGCTGATCTTGTCAGCGAAGTCGGTCAGCGAGGCACCTCGACGCACCCGGATGACGGTCTTGCCGTCGCCGCGGGGAACCGAGACACCGCCGAGCGACGGAGCCTGCATCTGCTCGAACTCCTGACGCTTCGCGCGTTTGGACTTGCGTCCACGCACCGGGCGACCGCCGCCGCGACCGAAGGCACCCTGAGTGCCCCCACGGCCACCGGGTCCACCGGGACGACCGCCGCCGCCACCGGGGCGACCGGCGAAGCCGCCACCCCCGCCGGGAGCGCCACCGGGACGACCGGCGGAACCGCCACCCCCGCCGGGACGACCCGGCGCGCCGCCACGAGCCGGGCGTTCACCCGGACGGCCGACCGCTGCACGATCGGGCATCATTCCGGGGTTGGGACGAGGTCCGCCCGGACGCGGCCCACCTGCGCCGGCAGGAGCCGGACGGCCACCCTGCGGACGGGGCATTCCCTGGCTGGGAGCAAAAGGGTTGTTGCCGGGGCGAGCGGCCGGCGTCGCGGCGCCGCCCTCGCGGGGCTCGGCGTGGGGTTCCCGTGCCTCGCGTGCCTCGCGGTCACTTCGGGGCATGCCCTGGCTCGGCGCAAACGGGTTGTTTCCTGGGCGAGGAGCGCCGGGGCGGGGCCCGGGACGGCTGGCGTCGCCGCCTTCGCGGGCCGCAGGCGCCTCAACGGTGCCGGGTGTGGCAGCGGCGGTCTTCGGCACGGCAGTCTTCGGCACGGCGATCTCGGGCACGTCGGAGACCGGGCGAGAAACAGGCTTGGGCCCGGGGGTTGGAGCAACAGGAGCCGCTGGGGTGGTCACAGCAGCGACTGCAGCAACGTCAGGCTTGGCCGCAACGTCGGGCTTGGCCGCAACGTCAGGTTTGGCTGCCGACTTCTTGGTGGCAGATGCCGCGGTCGCCTTGGCGCCGGCAGCGGGGGCCGCAGCCAGCTCTGCGGGGAACGTCTCGCGAATCTTGCGGACGACTGGGGGTTCGATGGTCGAGGATGCCGACCGGACGAACTCGCCGCTTTCTTTCAAATGGTTGAGCAGTATCTTGCTCTCGACTCCGAGCTCCTTGGCGAGCTCGTAGACCCGGACCTTAGCCACGTTTCTCCTCATCTTTGGCCCGGGCAAGAGATGAAGCGCGGACCGTCGTTAGTGCTGGGTGTTGCTCATCGGTGAGTACTCATCGGGTGCTCATCAGCGTCAAACCCGCCTTCGTGTTCAGGAACCTGCTGAACCGCCGGCTCCGGGATGGAGCCGCCAGTTGTGACAATGTGCTGTTCATGGGCCTCGACGTATGCCGTCACGGCGGCCAGATCAAGCGGGACCGCAACTAGCAGGGCCCGTCCGAATGCCTTTCGCCGTAACGCGAGATCGAGACACTCCGGTGTCGGGTGCAGCCAAGCGCCACGCCCTGGCAGCCGGAGACGCGGATCCGGAACAACCCTGGCGATGTGCTCACCCATGTCGTTCTGCTCCGCGACAACTCGCAGCAATGCTGATCGATCATCGCGACGACGGCACCCCACACACGTTCGTGCCGTGCGTTGGGTTGACCGCTGACGGATCCGTCGCAACCGATCGGTCTCCACCACTCTACTGCCTAGTGCTCACGGTCCGTGCCAGCATCGGCCTCAGGGGCACCCTCATCGCCCCCTGGCGCGGTGTCGGAACGGATGTCGATACGCCAGCCGGTGAGCTTCGCGGCAAGACGGGCGTTCTGACCCTCCTTGCCGATGGCCAGCGACAGCTGGTAGTCGGGGACGATCACCCGGGCCGAGCGCAAGACAGGATCGACGATCTCGACCGAGTTGACCCGCGACGGAGAGAGCGCGGACGCCACGAACGCCCGCGGGTCCTCGGAGAAGTCCACGATGTCGATCTTCTCGCCGTGCAGCTCGGTCATGATCGCCCTCACCCGGGCACCCATCGGACCGATGCAGGCGCCCTTCGCGTTGACACCGGGGATTGTGGAGTGCACCGCAACCTTGGTGCGGTGCCCGGCCTCACGGGCCAGCGCCGCGATCTCGACCGTACCGTCCGCGACCTCAGGGATCTCGAGGGCAAACAGCTTGCGGACCAGGTTGGGGTGGGTGCGCGACAGGCTGATCTGGGGCCCACGCTGGCCACGCTTGACGCTGACGACGTAACAGCGCAGACGCTGACCGTGGATGTACTTCTCCCCCGGCACCTGCTCGGCCAGCGGCATCGAACCCTCAATGGCCCCGAAGTCCACCATCACATAGCGCGGGTCGCTGCTCTGCTGGATGACACCGGTGATGATGTCGCCCTCGCGGCCATGGAAGTCGCCCATGATCGCCTCATCCTCGAGGTCACGCAGTCGCTGCACGATGACCTGGCGTGCCGTCGAGGCAGCGATCCGCCCGAAACCAGCAGGGGTGTCGTCGAACTCGGGGCCGGGCTCGGAGCGCTCTTCGGTCTCAGGATCGAGAACGCCCTCTTCGCGGGCCCACACGATGACGTGACCGGTCTTGCGGTCCAGCTCCACGCGGGCTAGGCGCCGGGCGCCCTCGGTGCGGTGATAGGCCACGAGCATTGCCTGCTCGATCGCCGGAATGATGACGTTGAGGGAGATATCCCGTTCACGTTCAAGGCTGCGCAACGCCGCCAGGTCGATATCCATCAGCTGTCCTCTTCTTTGGTGGCGCGGGCGAACTCGACCTGCACCTGGGCGCGCGCGACATCGGCATACGGGATGCGCACTGCGGTCTCTGGTTCTTTCTTCGTCGCTGCCACGAGCAACGTCGCCTCGGCGGGCCCTGCGGCGACGAGGCGGCCGACGATGGGATCGGCCTCGGCGTCTCCGCGGCGCCGGATCTCCACCAGCCGCGTGACGTTGCGCCGGAAGTGGTGCGGCTCAACGAGCGGGCGGTCGACGCCGGGTGACCCGACCTCGAGGACGTATGGCGCGTCCCCGGTCGCATCCGAGTCGTCCAACGCGATGCTGATGGCGCGGGTGGCTTCGGCGACCTCGTCGAGCGAGAGCGGGGCGACCGGGCTGGCGTCGTCGGCAGGGTCGAGACCGGAGAGATCACGGTCGAGCCAGATCCGGACCAGTCGGCGCTTGCCGGCGGGCGTGACCGCGACGTCCTCGATGATGAGCCCGAGCTCACCGATCGGGCCCGGGCGCTCAGGCGTGCCGTGCAGATCGAGCAGGACTTGGCGAACGTGCTCCTGAATGCTCAACTGCCGCCTCCTCTTTCCCGCTGTTCTCGAATGCCGCCACCTCGCGCGCCTGTGCTCGCGGTGGTCGTCGACGCCAGTGTATCGGCGCAAACGCGGTGCCCACAGCCACCGATCGCGGTCATGCCATCATCGAGCCCATGCCCGCGAAGGACGGTATGCCGAGCGCCTGGTCCCGCAGGTCGCTCCTGGCGGCGCTGTTGGCGGGTCTGTGACAACGCTCGCCGGCTGCACAGTGCGACTGGAAAGCGACAGGCCGCCGACTCCTCATACGCCAACCCGGGAGCCAATGCCCGGCGAGCAAGCGCTGCTGCGGGCGCACTTAGATGCCGTGCGGCTCCAGGAGATGGCTGAAGGGTTGGCGGGCTCATCGACCCCGCTGACCGTGCTGCTGGCGAACGTACACCGGTTGCAGGCCGGTGTCTTCGAGTCGGTGCTCCGTGCCGGTGGGGTGCCGCCGGCCGAGATCACCGCTACGCCGAAGGCAACGCCCACATCTGCTGCATCGACGACGCCCACCTCCACGCCCGCCCCCACGGGAACGGCTGGCGGCGCGACCCCGGCCCCTGCCTTGTTGCCGAACAGGGTGAGCGAGCTGATCGCCGCCGAGGCCGAAGGGTTCTCCGTCCAGGCCCTGTCGGACCTGGCCGGGATCTCCAGGGACCAGGTGGCGCTGGTCTGGTCCATGACCGCTCAGCGGGCGGCCGCCGTAAGGCTGCTGGGTAGCCAGCTGCCGCCGGACGGCACTTTCCCCAGCGCTGTCCCCGGCACTGTCCCCGGCACTGTCCCCGGCACGGTGGGCGGCACGCTCGCCGGCCCGGTGGGCGAGGTCGCCGCCATACAGCTTGATGCGGTCCGCTCCGCTGTCTATGGCTTCGAGGTAGTTGCGGCCCAGACCGACGCGCGGCATGGCAGCACGGCCGCCACGACCCTGGGCGCGCTCCGGACGACCGCGTCCGAGCTCGAGGAGCTGGCGGGCTCGACGGCCAGGCCGATACCCCTGGGCTATGCCCTCCCCTTCCCGGTGGGGACCCCAGCCGCGGCGCTGAAACTGGCCACCCACGTAATGACGACGCTCCTGGATGCGATCGCGAGCCACCTACCTGCAGTCGCAGGCGACGCTGCCGGTCTGACGGGGACGGTCGGGGTACTCACTGACGTCTCCGTTGAGGCAGTCGCCTGGCAGGTGCCACTTGCGGCGTTCCCGGGGCTGGCCAACCGGTGAGCGGACTTGTTCCAGAGGCGTTCGCGGCCCTGCTGTCCGGTCGAGACCCCGAGCCTTTCATCAGCGGTGACGACTGGCTTGCCGGCCTGCCGCGACTCGTGACGGGGTCGCTGACCGAGTGGGAGCTCACCCTGGACGGTGACGCGATGCACGGTGTGTGTGCCCTGGTGCTGCCGGTACGGCGTCGAGACGGCCTCCCCGCCGTGCTGAAGATCACCTGGCCCCACATCGAGGCCGAGCACGAGCACCTGGCGTTGCAGCACTGGAGTGGACGCGGCGCCGTACGCCTGCTCGCAGCCAATCCCGTTCGCTGGACGATGCTCCTGGAGCGTCTGAACGGCGCACGGGACCTGTCTGCCGTCCCTCTCGACGAGGCCTGCCGGGTGATCGGCGACCTGCTCGGCCAGCTGGATCACGATGCCCTTCCGCAGCTTTCGCGTTTGTCAGGCGAGTGCGCGCGACTGGTGAGGAGGCTCGACTCTGCTCCCCCGGCCTTTCCGCGCCGCTTCGCTGACCAGGCGCGTGCTCTGTTGTCTGACCTGATGACCGACGATGCCGTCGACTCACGCATGGTCCACACCGACCTTCACTACGAGAACGTTCTGGCAGCCGATCGGCAACCGTGGCTCGCGATGGACCCCAAGCCCCTGGCGGCCGACCCTGCGTTCGCCGTGGCGCCGGCGCTGTGGAACCGGTGGGAGGAAGCGGTCGCCACCCGTGACATCCGGCGGCACCTTCGCCGCCGCCTGTCCATCATCTGCGACGCCGCCGGCCTCGACGAGGAGCGAGCGCTGGCGTGGTCGATCGTGCGTGAGGTGCAGAACGGGCTGTCGGCAGTCGCGGACGATGACACCGCCGGGCTGACGAAGGCGATCGCGATCATCAAGGCGATGCAGCCGGACTGACCTAGGCCCACCTGAACCACGGCCACGTCAGGGTCGCCACGGACGCCTTGCCATACCCGAGCTTCCCTCGGGCCTGGTCCATCCGGGTGTCGAGCACCCGTGTTGACGCCGGCTCATGCCCACATTCGGGCAGGCGCGAAATCCGTGCCAGCGCACCCCTGCGTTCTGGGGGCCGTGCCCGACGCAGGTTGCGGCGCCAGGAGGTCGGTCAGGCCACAGAGCCGAGCAGGGGCAGGTAGCTGGCCACCGACCCTGGCAGCGGCCGGACGTGGACGATGACGGCATCGGCGTCTGTTCGAGTCGCCCATGCCCCCGCGCGCAGGGCATCCCCGCCAGCCGATCACGCTGAGCAACATCTCGCAGGACCGCGTGCCTCCGTTCCGCAGTGCCCTCATAGACGGGCCACCCGACGCAGAACGGGGCAGGTCGGATCGGGCCGGGTCAGGCGGCGAGGTCGTGGTGGTTGGTTGGGTGGGTGGCGTACTGCTGCCGGTGGGGGTCGGTCCAGGTACAGACGCCGTCGCGGGTCATGGTCAGCGTCCAGCCGGCGTTGTGTTTGACCCGGTGGTGGTGTTTGCACAGACAGGCCAGGTTCCAGATCGCGGTGGGTCCGCCGCGGGAGAAGGGGA
>JBBRWQ010000030.1:0-31722 GCA_038249115.1 Actinomycetales bacterium | reverse complement strand
GCTCACGTCGTTGGCTCCGCCTCGCCGGTCTTGTGACTGAGCAGTCGCTCGACGTACTTGGCAATCACGTCAACCTCGAGGTTGACGAGGTCACCAACGTCCTTGAGCCCCAACGTGGTCAGCCCAAGCGTGGTGGGGATCAGGGAGACCGAGAAGGTGTCGTCCGTGATCGCCGAGACGGTCAGTGACACGCCGTCGACGGTGATCGAGCCCTTCTCGACGACGTAACGGGACAGCTCCGGCGGCAGGGTGAGCTGCACGACCTCCCAGCGGTCACCCGGCACGCGAGCGAGGATCTGCGCAGTGCCGTCCACGTGGCCCTGCACGATGTGACCATCGAGCCGGGCGCTGGCGGCCATAGCCCGTTCGAGGTTGACCTTGGCGCCGGCCTCCAGGCTGCCCAGGCTGCTCCGGTTCAACGTCTCGGCCATCACGTCGACCGAGAAAGTGTCGCCGTCATGCTCGACGACGGTCAGGCACACACCGTTGACGGCGATTGATGCACCATGCGTCGCGTCGCTCGTGACCAGCGGGCCGCGCACCCTGATCACCGCTGACTCTGCGCCGTGATCGATGGCAACGATCTCGCCAAGCTCCTCAACAATTCCGGTGAACATCACAGTCCTTCTCGGTTGGGCGGGTTGATGCTGTGCGGGCTGATGCTGTGCGGGTTGATGCTGGCGCGGATCCTGACATCGGGGCCGATCATGGTGACCTCGTACGGCGACAGCTGCAACGCCTGGCTGATGGTCTGGATGCCGAGGTCCCCCACCGCCGGCGCACCGGAGCCGAGAAGTACCGGCGCAAGGTAGGCGATGACGTCATCAACAAGACCGGCTTTAAGGAACGCAGCGGCGACGGTGGGGCCACCCTCGAGCCACACGTGGTGAATCTCTTGCTCTGCCAACGTCTTCAGCGCCAGCGCTGGGTCGTGGGTTGAGAGCCGGAGGGTGGCAGCCGAGTCATCGAGCACACGGGCGGATGCGGGGATCGATCGCAGACCCATGACGACGCGCAGCGGCTGACGACCGGAGCGCACGCCGTCCGGCCGGCGCACCGTCAGCATCGGGTCGTCGGCAATCACGGTGCCGGTGCCGACCAGGATCGCGTCACAGAGGCCCCGCAGCCGGTGAACATCGGCCCGCGCCTGGGGCCCGGTGATCCATCGACTGCTGCCGTCAGCCGCAGCAGAACGCCCATCGAGCGTGGCCGCGAACTTCCAGGTCACCTTGGGACGGCCGTTCTGCAACGAGAAGGTCCACGCGTCGTTGAGGGCCGTGGACTCCTCGGCCAGCACACCAGCAGTGGTATGGATACCGGCGGCCTCCAGCAGCACCCCGCCGCCGCGGGCGGCCGGGTTCGGGTCGGTCTGGGCAAACACGACCCTGGCCACCCCTGCCTCTATCAGCGCCAGGCTGCAGGGGCCGGTCAGCCCCGTGTGCGCACAGGGTTCGAGGGTGACCACCGCCGTGCCTCCACGGGCAGACTCGCCGGCCTCGCGCAGCGCCATGACCTCGGCATGCGGTGTGCCTGCACCGTCGTGGTAGCCCTCGCCGACGACCGTGCCGGCATGGTCCAGGATCAGTGCACCGACGCGGGGGTTGGCGTCGGCGACAGGCCCGCGTGCGGCCAGCTCGAGTGCCCGACGCATGAGCGCGACATCGCGCTCGTGCTCCGCTGCGCTGGCCTCGCGGTTCGTCATGTCACATCCCTCGTGCTCGACTCCTGAAAATCAGGCGAGCTCCGGGCGCGAACGGCGAACAAGGGTCATGGCAGCACCCAGGGGGGTGCCGACGGGTCGGCCCACACGGGTACACAAAAGCCAATGACCTGAAGTCACCACGACAGACCCGTCAACAACCCCGGCGTGGGGGCCGAAACGGGCGCCGCTGTTGCTACCTCTCATCCGGACTTTCACCGTCGGCCCAGGAGTTTCACCTGGTTCACCGGCCGCTGGATACGGTCGGGTCGCGGACTTTAACCGCCGGTTCGGGATTACACCGATCACGGAGCACGTGCTCCAAGTATGCCACCGCCCCATGCGCCCACGGCATACAGCCATCGTGTGACAGCCCTCACGGACCACCCTGACGCCTCAGACGTGTGTATGCCGACCGGCCAGCTCGCGCAGCTGGTCCACCGCTTCGGCAGCCCCCTCGGCGCCGAAGACAGCAGATCCGGCAACGAAGACGTCCGCACCCGCCTCGGCGCACGCCTCGATCGTCTCGGCTGAGACTCCCCCATCGACCTGCACCCAGATCTCGCCGCCGAACCTCGACACGGCCTCACGAACCTCACGCACCTTGGGCATCTGGTCAGCCATGAAGGACTGCCCGCCGAACCCTGGCTCCACGGTCATCACCAGGACCATGTCCAGCTCGGGCAACAGGTCGACATAGGGAGCGAACTCGGTCCTCGGCTTGAGCGCCATCCCGGCTCGCACGCCCAGGGCGCGCAGGTTGCGAGCCAGCGACGTGGGGTCGTGGGCCGCCTCGATGTGGAAAGTGACGCTGGAAGCCCCGGCCTCGGCATACATCGGCGCCCAGCGGTCCGGGTCGTCGATCATCAGGTGGCAGTCCAGCGGGATCGGGCTGACCCGCGCCAGCGCCTCCACGACTGGCAGGCCGAGCGTGAGATTGGGCACGAAGTGGGCATCCATCACGTCGACATGGGCCCAGTCGGCGTTGGCGATCCGCGCGAGCTCGCTCTCGAGGTTGGCGAAGTCGCTGGCCAGGATGCTGGGTGAGATCTGCACGCCCAAACCTTAGTATCAGCGTGCTGTCAGGAACCGTCCGAGGTGCTCAAGCTGGCGACCGGGTGTTCTTTGGCCCTCGGTCGTCAACGCAGGCGGCGAGGACCCGGTCGACGACCCGCTGGGCGAAGTCCCGGTCCACGCTGCCGACCGAGACGTACCGCCGGTAAAAAACCGGGCCAGTGACCATGTCCAGGACCTCGGCCGGGTCTGTACCGACGGGTAGTTCGCCCCGCCTGATCCCCCGGGCGATGACGGCGTGCACGACGTGGTGGCGTTGGGTGGCTTCGCGGTGGTGCAGGGCGGCAAAGGCGGGGTCGCGTTCGGCCGCGTCGATGAGCGCGGGCATGAGGCCAGCGGCCAGGCTGGTGGCCAGGGCGTCGGCCAAGCCGCCGATAAGTTCGAGCAAGTCACCGCGCAGGGTGCCGGTATCCGGGTCGGTCGGTGTGCGCAAGATGGTGCCGATCGCGTCCAGGACGAGGGCCGGTTGGCCATTCCACTGACGGTAGATGGTGGTCCTGGCGACACCGCAACGATCAGCGACTGCCTCGATGGTGGTCGCTGCGATGCCCCGCTCGGCGAGGAGGTCCAGGGTCGCGGCGATTACCGCTGTGCGGGACCGGGTCACCCGCGGGTCGACTCGTGGCCTCACCAGCGCGTCCTGCTCGGCGGCCAATTCGGGGTCAATGCCGCGCCTCACGGTCCTGCCGAAGCGGGTTTGACCAGGTGGAGCGGTGGTCGTGCACGTACTGCGCCAGGGTGAGTGGCGGACGCCGCAGGAGGCGGGCCAGGGTCGGGTCGACGGTCTGGGCCTGGCCACGGCGCAGCCCGGTATGCAGGACGGTCTGCACCAGCACCTGCGTCTTCGGCAGTCCTTGCCCTGCGAGATGGCGCATATAGGCAAGGATCGTTGCCGGCTGGTATCGGATGGGCCGGCCGAGCTCACCGGTCAGCACCGCGGCGACCTCCTCGAAGTCCACAGCCTGCGATCCGGTCAAGGTGTACCCGGCGCCGCGATGCGCCGCAGGGTTGGCGAACACTGTCGCCGCCACGTCACCGAGGTCCCGCACGTCGATGAACGCCGCCCGTCCCCGGCCGGCGGGCAGGTAGATGCGGTCGTCGCGCAGGATGTCGGAGCGGTAGGCGTCGGCGAGGTTCTGGGCAAAGAATCCGGGTCGCAGGATGGTCCAGGACAGGCTCGACGCCTGCAGGTGGGTCTCCACCCGGTGGTGGGGCACGACCCGGTTGGTGTCCGCGCCGGTCACCGAGGAGAACACCACGTGATCGACACCGCTCTGCTCGGCGACGTCGATCAGCGCGTTCAGGGTGGGTCCGACCGTGGCGATCCTTGGAGGGCGCAGCAGGAACAACCCACCGGCCCCGTGCAACGCGGGGCCGAAGGTGGCCGGTACGTGGAAGTCGAGGCGTGCAACTTCTACACCTGGGAAGGTGCGCTCCAGGGCCGCCGGGTCTGTTCCCGCGGCACGCACGGATATCCCTTCGGCGATCAGCGACCGGACGACAGCGCCACCAACGTTGCCACTGGCACCGGTGACCAGGACGGGGCGGTTCACCGCGCCGTTCCGGCGACCTGGAGGTAGACCAGCGACAGCCGATCGCGGCGAGCCGCCTCGACCAGCTCTTCATGGGTAGGGGCACGGTCGACGTTTATCCGGATACCCATCTGCCGCCCGGCTTTGGCATGCCCCAGCTCCTGGATGAGCGCTCCGTATACCTGCGCGACGGCGTTCACGTCCTCGACCAGCTCGGCGCGTGCCGGCAACCGCAGACCACGCAGCGTGATCTCCACGTCGGGGCGCTCACGCAGGTTAACCCGCCACACAGAGCTGGTCAGCACCACAAGCCGGCCGTCAGGCGCTTCGCGGTACGCCACCGGCACGTCGATCATGCGGCCAGTCTTACGGCCGCTCAGGTGCAGAAGCAGTAGGTGCTTACCGACCCGTGAAGCCCGCCGTGGGGACGACAATACCCACCGCAGCACGGAGTTGACCACGTCGTAGGGGGCCTTGGGGGGTTGCATCCGCTGCACGGCGGGCCGGTCACTGATGCGCATGAACCGCAGCATACGCTACACATGTGTAGCGTATGCTGCGTCGCCCTTGCCCCGAGCCGATTCGGGCCAGGTAGCTCACGACTTTCGCAGCAACGCGAAGAACATCGCATCGGTGCCGTGCACATGTGGCCAGAGCTGGACGAACGGACCCTCCCCGAGGTGTTCCATCGGCCGTCCCTCGGCGTCCAGGAACAGCTCGCGAGCATCGACCAGCTCGACGTCCTGACGCTTCTTGACCACGTCCGAGACGACGAACCTCGTCTCGGCCAGGTGGGGGCTGCACGTCGCATAGCCGATGATCCCACCGGGTTTGGTGGCCTCGATCGCGGAGACGAGAAGCGCGCGTTGGAGGACCCCCAGCTCGGCCAGGTCAGCCGTGGTCCGGCGCCACCGGGCCTCAGGTCGTCGCCGCAGCGCTCCGAGGCCGGTGCACGGGGCATCGACCAACACGCGGTCGTAGGTCTCCGGCTCGTCCTCGCCGATCTCGCGACCGTCACTCGTGCCGATCATGATCTCGAGGCCGGAGTCGATGGCGGCGTCCAGCGTCTGGCGCACCAGGTCGGTGCGATGCTCACTGATCTCGTTGGCGAACAGCGTTGCGCCCCGTTGCGCGCCGAGGGTCGCCAACAGCGCGGCTTTTCCACCCGGTCCGGCGCACAGGTCCAGCCACTTCTCGTGGTCGGCGCCGGTGTCGACCTCGGCTGCAGCCACGGCGAGGGCGACCAGCTGCGACCCCTCATCCTGGACTGCGGCGCGGCCGGAACGAACCGCCGAGATCGAGCCAGGGTCGCCCGAGTCCAGGACTGCACCGACCCGCGACAACAGTGACGGGGTGGCACCGGCGCGGGCCAGCTCGTCGACCTCGCACAAACCGGGGCGTGCGACCAGCGAGACCTTGGCCGCCGCATTGTCACTGACGAGCAGGGCTTCAAGGTCGGCGTCCAGGGTCTCGACGGTGGAGGCACTGTGTCCGATCAAGGCCGCCCGCAAGGCGCGGACGATCCACTCGGGGTGGCTGTGCCGGGTCGCCAGAGCGGCGATCGGATCGCTGGTGGGCACGACCTGGGCGATCCAGGTGTCAAGGTCCTTCTCACTGATCCGGCGCATCACCGCGTTGACGAACCCACCGGCGCTGGCACCGTTGACCAACCGAGCCAGCCCCACTGTCTGGTCGACGGCTGCGTGAGCGGCAACGCGCATCCCGAGCAGCTGGTGCGCCCCGAGCCGCAGTGTGTCCAGAACGTTTTTGTCGATCGCGGACACCGGGCGACCAGCCGCCGCGGCGATGATCGGGTCGTAGAGGCCGCGCAGTCGCGTCGCCCCGTAGGTGAGCTCGGTGGCGAAAGCGGCATCGCGCCCGCGAATACCCTTGTCCCGCAGCTCTTTTGGCAGTTCGAGGTTGGCATAGGCGCCATCAGCGACCGCCCTCAGGACGGTGTATGCCGCGAGCCGGGCTGGGTCTGTCGAGCGTGACCTCTCAGCCGGCCGGGTCACGGAACGCTCGAGGTTGCCGTGTTTGCGCTCGGGTCGTTGTCGCCCTGCGGCATCGCGCCGTAGCTCTCCGGTCTGGTCAGGACGGTCCGTGTCAGAACCCATGTCACTCATCGCCGAGCACCTCTCCTGGCTCGATGCGGACACCACGCGCCCAGTCGGCTGCAGCCATGGGCTTCTTGCCGTGTGGCTGAACCATGCCGAGCTGGACCAGGCCGGAACCCGTGGCGACCTGGACTGCACGCTTGGTCGCCGTGATCTTGCCGGGCGGACCAGCCTCGGTCACGTGAACCCCCAGCGCAGAGGACTCGGGCGCAGGATCATCGGCGACCAGCGTCACAGGATGGATCTTGAGCCGCTCACCACGGAACATCGTCCATGCACCGGGCGCAGGAACACACGCACGAACCTGACGATCCACAGCCAATGGCGTTTTTTCCCAATGGATTTGGGCATCCTGGACGCTGATCTTCGGCGCCAGCGAAATGTCTTCAGCGGGCTGGGGGACTGCCTGGAGCTCGCCGAACTCAAGTGCGTCGATCGTAGCGACGAGCAGGCCTGCTCCCCCCTGGGCCAGACGGGCCAGCAGGTCCCCCGTGGTGTCGGTCGCCTTGATGGTCTCGGTCATCACCCCGAACGTCGGGCCGGTGTCGAGTCCCTCATCGAGCAGGAACGTGGTGGCGCCGGTGACTTCGTCGCCGGCCATGATCGCGCGCTGGACCGGTGCTGCACCCCGCCACGCGGGCAGTAGGGAGAAATGCAGGTTGATCCATCCAAACCTCGGAATCGCCAACAAGGGCAATGGGATCAAGCCTCCGTAGGCCACGATTGGGCAGGCGTCGGGCGCCAGCTCGCGCAGCCGATCCTGGAACGACTGGTCGCCGGGACGACCCGGTGTGAGGATCTCGAGCCCCAGCTCGCGCGCCCGCTCCTTGACCGGCGATGCGGCGAGAGTTCTGCCCCGCCCGGCCGGCGCGTCAGGGCGGGTCAGCACCGCGACCACGTCGTGCGATGAGCTGCACAAGGCATCAAGACTGGGCACTGCCACGTCCGGGGTGCCGGCAAAAACGAGCCGCACGGGTCAGCGGCCCGTGCCGAAGGTCGAGTGAGGGCTGACCTTGACCAGCGGCGCTTCCTGGCCCGCCCACTCGGCATCGCGGATCGCCTTCATGGCCATCTTGCGTTGGGCCTTGTCCATGCGGTCGATGAACAGGATGCCGTCGAGGTGGTCGGTCTCGTGCTGGATGCAGCGTGCCAGCAGCTCGGTCCCCTCCATGGTGACCGGCTCGCCATACTGGTTGAAGCCTTTGGCCACCATGCGCAAAGCACGCGGGGTGTCAAAGAAGATGCCGGGGAACGACAGACAGCCTTCTTCGCCATCCTGCATCTCAGACGACAGGTCGAGGCTCGGGTTGATCAGGTGACCCAGCACGTCATCGACATGGAAGGTGAACACTCGCAGGCCCACCCCGATCTGGGGGGCCGCGAGGCCGGCGCCCGGGGCTTCCACCATCGTGTCGGTCAGGTCCTTGACCAGCTGACGCAGCTCCTTGTCGAAGTCAACGACCTCGATGGCGGGAGTGCGAAGCACCGGGTCACCGAAGATCCGGATGTCCTTGATCGACACGAGCGTGGTTCCTTGCCGTCGGGTGCGCTGGGTCTGACCAGTCTATGCGGGTGCCAGCGGCAGACCGCGCGCAGTCAGATCCTCACGCAGATGACCTGTGTCAGTGAACAGGATTGCGTCCAGGCCAGCCCTTCCGGCAGCCTCAACGTTGCGCGAGCTGTCGTCGATGAAGACGCAGCCGCGCAGGCTGTGGCCGATCCGCTTCTCAAGGATCTCGAAGATCTCGGAGTCAGGTTTGGCGATGCCCTCGTCGCCCGAGACGATGATGTCCTCGAACAGACCCAGGAAGTCGAAACGTCTCCGGGCTACAGGGAACAGCTCCTTGGACCAGTTGGTCACCGCATAGAGCCGTATGCCGGCGCTGTGCAGCTCGCGCAGGACCTGGACCGTGTCCTCGATCGCGCCGATGATCGAGTCGGGGAAGTTCTCACGGTATCCGCGGATGGCTCGCTCCCAGTGCGGGTGCGACCCCACCGCCAACCTCTCGGCGTCGTCCCACGAGCGCCCGGCGTCCTGCTGGTGGTTCCACGCCGCGAAGTCGAACTCTTCGTCCGCGAGAAACCGTGTGGCCATGTCCGTGCCGACTGCTTTGGCGATGGCCGGATGCGGGTCCCAGGCGATCAACACATTGCCGAGGTCGAAGACGACTGCGTCGACCGGAGCGGGCTTGAGGCCCGGGTCAGACACCTCGGCATCGCCTGCGGGCTGGGGGTCGGAAAGTCGGGGGTGGGACGAAGAAGCCATGTCTTGGACTGTACCGACTCGCGACATCTCGACTGTGGCCCTGGACAGCCGAGTCAGTCAGGGGGAGCTGTCGGCGAGGACCTGCGCCAGCGCATGCGAAGCCTGGCGGATCATCCCGGGGTTGGTGTCCCAGTAGTACGGCAGCGCCGACACGGCCTGGTAGATCGCCCAGCCGCGGCCGCGCAGCCAAGACGCATCGTCAACCCCGAGCTCGGCCCGGAACCGGATGCGACTGTTCCCGGCGAACACGTTCCACGCAGGCTGCAGGTCACACGCGGGATCGCCCACGTTGAGGCCACCGAAGTCGATGACCGCTGACAGCCGACCGCCGACGACGAGAAGGTTGCCCGGCAGCAGGTCGCCATGCACCCATACCTCTCCGCGGTCCCATGCCGAGGCGCCCAGCGACTCCTCCCACGAGCGGAGGGCGGCATCGCCGTCGATTCGGTCCCCCAGCTCTGCGATCGATCGACGAACCTGCTCGTCGCCTTCCGCAAGCGGTCCGCCTCGACCGTGAGGGGGACGCGGATCTGCACCCGTCGTGTCGACCCGCCGCAGCGCGTTCACGAACGCAGCGAGGTCGACGGCCGCCTGATCCAGATCGTCGATCGTGCCGTTGGCGTTCTCACCGGGCAACCACTCGTACACGGACCAGTCGAAGGGATAGCCCTCGGCCGGATGCCCCATCGCCAGCTGCACCGGAAGCGCGAGCGGCAGGTGTGGCGCGAGCCTCGGCAGCCACTCAGCCTCCTTCACGGCTTGCTTGGTGGCCCACCCGATGCGCGGCAACCGAGCGGCCAAGTGGTCACCGAGCCGATAGATGTCGTGATCGGTCCCGTACGACGCGACCGGAGCGATCGGCAGATCGGCCCATTGCGAGAACTGCCCTGCGAGCAGTCGACGCACGAGCGCGACGTCAGTCTCGATCTCGTCGGCATGCATCTTGGTTGCGCTCATCGACGCCATCATCACGAGCTGCGTCAACGCTGGCAACCAAGTTTCGACGTCCCGGCACCCCACCCGTCGCTTGCCCAACAAGGCCAAGGTCCCCGGCAGCGGCGCTAGTCGAGGTCGAACGCCGCCCGGAGCGCTCGAGCCAGATCGTCCTCCTGGTCGGGCAGGAACAGCCCGATGGGCGACAGAAGGTTCGCTCGCGGAATCGTTTGGATGCTGTCGCAATGCACGACGCAGTCATGGTCGAGGTTGTTGCGCGGGCCAACGCGCACCTCCGTCGCCAAACCGCGAATGGTTGTCGTGATCGGAGCAACGGTGATGCCGCTCAGGTGTGGCACAGCGATCGCCCGTGTCAGCACCAGCGCGGGACGAACCTTGTCCAGACGCACAAGATGAATAGCTCGCACTAGTCGATCGCCGGATAGGTCGCCACGAGCTGCTCAAGCATGCCCTCAAGCTCGGAGTACGGGTTGCCACCGGAAGCGATGATGATCTCGAGATCAGCGCTGGCGATTCGCTCACGCTCCATCCGGCGCAAAGCCTTGCTGACCAGCTCAGCCCGACTGCTGGCGTGCCCCTGAGAGATCTCGCGGTCGAGAAATGCCACCTGTTCGTCCGGCAGGCGGACTGCGATCTGGATGCTCATCATCCGATGGTACCAGTTTGGGATTCACCACCAGTCCGACGATCAGCCGAAGGCTCCCCCGGGGTCGACTCGGACACTGACCGCAGTCTTGTCCTTGCGAGCGCTGCGCAAGGCCTTCATGTGCGTCAGCGCAGCCGTCAACGCGGGACCGCCAGCCAGGGAGGTCCGCAGTAGCAGCTGGATGCGGGGTTGTTCGTCAGCGCCATCGGTCCCCGGGGTCGCGACCACTGATCCCCCAGATCCCCCAGATCCTCCCGGTCCGGGCGACGGCGTCCAGGGCAGCGGGCCGAGGCGTTCAACCTCTGGACCGAGCCCGGCCAGGTCGACCGCCTGCTGGACCGCCACACGCGGCCCGACCAGCTGCGCCATACGGACCGTCGGCGGCAAGGAGAGCTCGACCCTCTCGGCCAGCTCGCGAGCGACAAACCAGGCCGGGTCCCACCGCACCAGCGCCTCGACGGCCGGCAGCGTTGTGTGCATCGGGGCCCCGCACAGGACCACGACTCCTCCGTCGGTGGCGCTCCTCGTCAGTGCCGCTGCGGCCATCCACCGGCGTAGAGCCTCCTCCGAGGCGTCCAGCGTCGGCCGGTCCAGGGATGCCCATGCGTCGAGCAACAGCGTTGCGGCGTAACCATTGTCGGCAACGGGCTCGGCCCCGGGAGTGCAGATCACCAGGCCCGGCTTTGACGAGACCGAGGACACCACGTCGCCCACACCGGAGGTGTGGACCGGCACTCCGGGGAAAGCGCGACCCAGCTCCTCAGCAGTGCGTCGGGCACCCACCACGCTCGACCGCACTGTCCGGCCACCACAGATGGCGCACTCGAAACCGGCCGCGGCTGTCCCACACCAGCGACAAGTAGGCATCGCGTCTCCGGCGCTCATCGACAACCCCCCGTGGCAGCGGGCACAACGGGCCGGTTCGCGACAGGTCTGACAGGACAGCGATGGAAGATAACCCCGACGCGGGACCTGGATCAGCACCGGCCCATGCTCAAGCGCGGTCTTGGCCGCCCGCCATGCGGCCGAGGGCAGGTGCCCGTAGGCGGACGCACCATCACGCTCGATATCCCTGCCCTCACCGGCAACCACGACACGAGGCGCGGCCTGGCGACGCGTGACCGGGCCCGCCTCGACCAACCGCAGCTCGCCGGACTCGACCCACTGTTGAACCGATGTCGTCCGCGTGAACCCACCGCTCAGCAACGCTGCCCGCTCGAGCCTTGCCCGGGTGCGAAGAACCTCGCGGACCTGCGGGTAGGGCGAGCGCTGCTCGACGAGCACGTCGTCCCCGTCATCCCACCACACCACCAGCCCCAGGTCGTGGACGGGTGCGAACATGGCCGCCCGCGTTCCCACGACGCACCGTACGTGGCCACGAAGCACCTTCAGCCACGCCGTATAGCGCGCCTGCGGACCCTGCCCCGCCGTGAGGCGGACGTGCTGACCAGCCCCCAGCAACACCTGCAGCGCGGAGTCGACGCGGTCGACGTCGCGGTGGTCGGGAACCACGATCAGAGCACCGCGACCGGCAGCTAGCGAGGTCGCAGCGGCCACCGCGACGGCAGCTGGCCAGTCCGCCTCCGACCGCCGCCCAGGAAGGGCAAGCCAGGACGCCGCCGGTGCATCGCCGGCCAAGATCCGCCGCAGGAATGAGGTCCCTGCCGGGTAGCTCGACCAGGGACCTGGCTCTGGCGCTGTCACCGACCGGTCACCTGCCACCCCGTCGCCGGCTGCCGACAGATCCGGTGATGTCGACGCCGACATCGGCAGGTTCTTCTCCGCGGTCGCGTGCCGGGGCGGGACGGCGAGGCGGACCACATCACCCAGCGTCCCGGCATAGCGGCCGGCAATCTCGCGCGAGAGCGCGAGCACCGCCGGGGTGAGAACTGCCTCAGGACTGACCACTTTGCGAAGGGGTGCGAGAGTTCCCTCGTGCTCGGCCGTCGCAGCCCGTTCGAGCACGAAACCGTCGACGTCCCGCCCGGCGAAGCGCACCTTCACCCGCGCTCCAGGCACCGCTAGGTCGGACATCGAGGTGGGCACGAGGTACTCGAACGGACGGTCCAGGTGTGGCAGCCCCACGTCGACGAGGACGAGCGCCACCGGGTCGACCGACGCAGCCTCCATCACCGTGGGCAGCACCCGCGAGCGCCCGCGCGGCGAAGCGACAGCACGAACGAGCGAGAGTTGTTCGCCCACCTGGTCGCTCACCTCGTTCGCCATGGCCCAAGGTCTACCCCATCCCGCCGACGACCGTCACCCGCAACCCCTCCGCCGGATGCCGTACCGCGCGATTCGTCTGGCTCCGTCAGCCGCCGGTTGGGAAAAGAGGCCCGCAGTTGTGGCACTTCTCAGGGTAGAGACTTGGTCTGAAGCTGAACCGGCGGCGAACGGCCTCACATCCGCGACGCGACAGGTCTACGAATGCCTCGCAGGAGGGTCACGACCAGACGGTGGAAGGTGATGATGCGCGAGCTGACCTATCGCTTGGTGATCCGGGCGTTCCGGCTGCTCTTTGCGCTGCTGGGGCTCCGTATCGGCATCCGGGGCGAGCAGCATTTCCCCCTCTCCGGGCCAGCCATCGTGGCGTGCAACCACATCGGCTTCCTCGACTTCGCGTTCGTCGGCCTCGCCGCTGACCGCAGGGGTCGGCTGGTGCGGTTCATGGCCAAGCAGTCGACCTTCGACAGTTCACTCTCCGGACCGCTCATGCGGGCGATGCGGCACATCCCCGTCGACCGGTCCAGCGGTGCGACCGCCGCACGTCAGGCCCGTGACGACCTGCGCCGCGGCGAGCTGGTAGGGATCTTCCCCGAGGCGACCATCAGCCGCGCGTGGACGCTGAAGCCGTTCAAGCGCGGCGCGTCGACGCTGGCGACGCGCGAGAAGGTGCCGATCATACCGGTCGCGGTCTGGGGGGCGCACCGGATCCTGACCGTGGATGGCCGGCATAGCCTGCGCCGAGGAAAGGCCATCACGATCCTGATCGGCGAGCCGATCAGCCCAGCCGGAGATGCCCAGGGCACCAAACTCGCCGACTTCGCTGCCATGGACGCCGAGCTGCGAAAGCGGATGCAGGGGCTGCTCGACCAGGCCCAGCGTGACTACCCGGACCAGCCGCGCAACGACAGGGACCACTGGTGGCTGCCGCAACATCTTGGCGGGAGCGCGCCAACCCCCGAGGTCGCCGCCGAGCTCGACGCCGCCGCCTTGTTGCCCTGAAACCACCGTTTGACGACCATATCGATGCCGATTCGGTGGTTTCGCCGCAACAAGCGGGAGGTTGAAGGCGTCGAGCGACAAGCGGAGCTGGGCGTCAGCCGGAAACGGCAGCCCGGAGCTGCTCGATACGGTCGGTGCGCTCCCAGGTGAAGCCGTTCTCGACACCGTCGGCGCTCAGTCGACCGAAGTGGCCGTAGGCGGCGGTCACGGCATAGATCGGGCGCAGCAGGTCAAGGTCCTCGATGATCGCCGCGGGACGCAGGTCGAACACCTTGGTGATCGCGTTCTGGATCTTGTCCGCCGCGACGGTCTCGGTGCCGAAGGTCTCGACATACAGGCCGACCGGCTGGGCCTTGCCGATGGCGTAGGCGACCTGGACCTCGCAGCGACGGGCCAGGCCCGCGGCCACGATGTTCTTGGCCACCCAGCGCATGGCGTAGGCGCCCGAGCGGTCCACCTTGCTGGGGTCCTTGCCGGAGAATGCGCCGCCGCCATGTCGGGCCGTGCCGCCGTAGGTGTCGACGATGATCTTGCGGCCGGTCAGGCCGGCGTCACCCATCGGGCCGCCGATCTCGAAGCGGCCGGTCGGGTTGATCAGCATCCGGTAGCCGGAGAGGTCCAGCTTGGTGCCCGAGGCTGCGAGCTCGTCCAGGACGGGCTTGATGACGTGGTGCTCGATGTCCGGCACGAGCAGCCGCTCGAGCGAGATGTCGGGCGCGTGTTGGGTCGACAGGACCACAGTGTCGAGCTTGACCGCCATCTCCCCGTCATAGGAGATGGTGACCTGCGTCTTGCCGTCCGGACGCAGGTAGGCGATCTCGCCGGACTTGCGAACCGCCGAAAGACGCTCGGCGAGACGGTGGGCGATGTGGATCGGCAGCGGCATCAGCTCGGGAGTGTCCTCGCAGGCGTAGCCGAACATCAGGCCTTGGTCGCCAGCGCCCTGCTTGTCCATCGGGTCGACGCCGCCCGTCCGGTTCTCGAACGCCGTGTCGACGCCCTGGGCGATATCCGACGACTGCTGCCCGATCGAGATCGAGACGCCGCACGACTCGCCGTCGAAGCCCTTGGTGGACGAGTCGTAGCCGATCCGCAGCACCGTGTCACGCACGATCCGCGGGATGTCCACATAACCGGTCGTGTCCACCTCACCCGCGACGTGGACCTGGCCGGTGGTCACCATCGTCTCCACGGCCACGCGGCTGGTCTTGTCTTCGCTGATCATCGCATCGAGGATCGCGTCGCTGATCTGGTCGCAGATCTTGTCGGGGTGACCCTCGGTCACGGATTCGGACGTGAAGAGACGTGCGGACACTGAGGTGCTCCTTTGTGCAGCGGCTGCTGACTGATGACTTCGCGAAAGGCTATCCCGAGGACAGGACATCCTGTATGACACCCCACACCGTCGCCGCGATGGTGTCCTTGGGTGCCGGGCCGGCTTGGGTCACGGCATCGACGCCGCGTCGCAGGATGTGGACGGTGTTGGTGTCCTGCCCGAAGGTCTTGTCCACGCCCACCTCGTTGGCCACGAGCAGGTCGCAGCCCTTGCGCACGAACTTGTCGCGCGCAAGGTCGAGAACGGTGTGCTCCGCGTCGCCGGTCTCGGCCGCGAAGCCCACGATCACCGGCGTCGTGGCTGAGCCCCTGGACGCCACCAGCTCAGCCAGGACGTCGGGGTTGCGCACCAGCTCGATCACGGGCGCGGACAGGTCGCCATCGGCGGCCGTGTCATCGTGGCTCTTCTTGATCTTGACGTCCGTGTAGTGCACCGGGCGGTAGTCGGCCACCGCAGCGGCCATCACGACGACGTCGGACCCCAGCGCCGCCTTGGCCACGGCCTCGCCGAGCTCGATCGCGGTCTGAACCTGCACCAGCGTCACGCCGTCTGGGACCGGAAGTGCCACGTTGGCCGAGACCAGGATGACCTCCGCGCCGCGTGCGACAGCCACCGCGGCCAGCGCGTAGCCCTGCTTGCCCGAGGATCGGTTGCCCAGGAACCGGACCGGATCCAGCGGCTCCCGGGTGCCACCGGCGCTGATGACAACCCGCCGTCCGGCCAGCCCGCTGTTGGTCTCCGGGAACACGAGCTCGCGGCATACGGCAAAGATCGCCTCGGGCTCGGGCAGGCGACCCGGACCGGTGTCGGCACCGGTCAGTCGCCCCGAAGCCGGTTCGATCACATGCACGCCACGCGAACGCAGCGTGGCGACGTTGGTCATCGTGGCCGGGTGCTCCCACATCTCGGTGTGCATGGCCGGGGCGAGCACCACCGGACAGCGGGCGGTCAGGAGGGTGGTGGTCAGCAGGTCGTCGGCCAGCCCGTGGGCCGCCTTGGCCAGCAGATCGGCGGTGGCAGGTGCGACGACGACGAGGTCGGCATGCTGGCCCAGGCGCACGTGCGGCACCTCATGGGCGTCGGTCCAGACGTCGGTGGAGACGGGCTTGCCCGACAGCGCCGCCCAGGTGGGTGCGCCGACGAACCTCAGTGCCGCCGCGGTGGGAACGACCGTGACGTCATATCCGCCCTCGGTGAACAGGCGTAGCAACGAGCAGGCTTTGTAGGCAGCGATCCCGCCGCTGACCCCAAGAACCACCCGAATGCGCGTCACTGTGGAACCAAGCCGGCTCAGCCGGCGGTGGGCTGCGAGGTCAGCAGACCCTCGTTGATCTCGCGCAGGGCGATGGACATCGGCTTCTCGTGGACCCTGGTCTCGACGAGCGGGCCGACGTACTCGAGCAGGCCCTCGGAAAGCTGGGAGTAGTACGCATTGATCTGGCGCGCGCGCTTGGCCGAGTAGATGACCAGGGCGTACTTGGAGTCCGCCACCTTGAGCAGGTCGTCGATCGGCGGGTTCGTGATGCCCTCGGGGGCAGCCTGCGTACCAGACACGGTCAAATCTCATTTCGTTGATGTGTAGAGCGTCAATGGGTAGAGCCGTCGTTAGTTGGTGGAGCCCCGGTGACTGCACGAATGCAGCAACTAGCGGCACCGGAAAAATCAGGCGCTCATCAATGATACGAGTTCTTCGCTGGCCCGCTGAACATTGTCGTTCAATATCGTCACATCAAACTCATTCTGCGCCTTCAGCTCGGCCCGTCCGGTCTCCAGCCGGACCTCGCGTTCCTCCTCCGACTCGGTGCCTCGGCCGACCAGCCGACGCACCAGCTCGTCCCAGCTCGGCGGGGCGAGAAAGACGAAGAGCGCACCTGGCATCTGCTGCCGCACCTGACGTGCGCCCTGCAGGTCAATCTCCAGGAGTGCCTTGCGCCCGGCGGCAAGTGCTGCGAGAACCGGCGCCCGGGGCGTTCCGTACCTGGCCCGCCCGTGGACGACGGCCCACTCCAGAAACTCACCCGCATCGCGCATCCGGTCGAACTCCTCGTCGGTGACGAAGTGATAGTGCTTGCCGTCGATCTCACGGGGGCGTGGCTTGCGGGTGGTCATGGAGACCGAGAGCCAGACCTCGGGGAAGTTCTTCCGGACGTATGCCGCCACGGTCCCCTTCCCCACTGCGGTGGGCCCGGCGAGGACCACCAGCCGGCTTGTGGGCAATGACATGACTCGCGGGTCAGGCGTGTTCGAAGCGCTCGATCAGGGCGGCAATCTGATTGGTGCCCAGACCACGAACCCGGCGGGTCTCGGAGATGCCGACCTCGCCCATGATCTGGCGGGCACGAACACGCCCCACGCCGGGCATCGACTCCAGCAACGCCGAGACCTTCATCTTGCCGATGATGTCGCTCTTCTTGCCATCCGCAATGACCTCGGACAACAAGCCCTGTGCGTACTTGAGGCGGTTCTTGACTGCTGCCCGCTCGCGCCGAGCAACGGCGGCCTTTGCCAGGGCGTCGGCACGCTGTTCGGGGGTGAGCTGGGGAAGAGCCACTGTCAGTCTCCTCATAGGGACGAGTTGAAATGAACACACATCGCAGGGCTGGGGCTGGTCAGGGCCGCGGACAACGTGTGGCCCGAACCTAGCGAGTCGGGGCGCGACCATGCAACAGCGGTGCCCTCACGGGCGCAGAATGACGGTCATCTGATCAGCCGTATGCCGGGCCGCAGCCTTCAGCGCGGCACTGTCGGGCCCGGCTCCCAGGATCTCGCGACTGCTGCTGGCCAGCACGTTGCCTAGAGCCGCGCCGAATACGCTGCGCAGGTCACCGGCGGTCGCGCCCTGCGCGCCGATGCCGGGCGCGAGCAGTGGTGCGTTGGCCGATTGCAGGTCGAGACCAAGTTTCTGCACCGCGTCCCCCACGGTGGCTCCGATGACCATGCCGACGCTGCCGAGCACGCCGTCAGCCGAGTCGGCCGCGTTCTGTTCAGTCACGCCGTCCACGATGCTGCCGGCAACCGAGCGGCCAGCTGCGGTCTCCCCATACATGATCGCGTGCTGCACCTGGGCGCCTTCCGGGTTCGACGTCAGGGCCAGCACGAACAGACCCCTGCGGTTCTGGTGAGCCAGATCCAGTGCCGGACGCAGAGACTCGAATCCGAGGAACGGGCTGAGGGTGATGGCGTCCGCACGCAGCGGGCTGTCCGGGGAGAGATACGCGTGGGCGTACGCGGCCATGGTCGAGCCGATGTCGCCCCTCTTCACGTCAAGCAGAGAAAGGGTGCCGGCTTCGCGCAGCCCGGCAAGCGTGCGCTCGAGCACGGCCACCCCCGCGGAGCCGAAGCGCTCGAAGAACGCGGACTGGGGCTTGACAACCGCCACCGACCCGGCGAACGCCTCGACACAGGTCATAGCAAACGTCTCGAGGCCATGGACGGTCTCATTGAGGCCCCAGTGCGCCAACAACCCCGGATGCGGGTCGATGCCGGCACAGAGTGGCCCACGCTCGTCCATGGCCGTTCGCAGCCTGGTTCCGAAGGGCTCGATCATCGACCTGGATCCAGTCTCATGTGCGCAATCCCCACTGCATCGCTGAACCGGGCGAATCCTTTGTCCTGCAAGGTCACGGCCAGCTCACGTTTGACCCGCAGCGGCGCTGTGGGGTCGTTGAAGGTTGCGGTTCCGACCTGTATGGCGCTCGCGCCGGCGGCGACCAGCTGCAGGGCGTCATCGCCGGTGCGAACTCCCCCGACGCCGATGATCGGCACGGTCGGCATCCGGCCTTCGCGCATCGCTGCGCTCACCTGCCAGATGGCCCGCACCGCCACCGGTCGGATCGCCGGTCCGGACAGTCCGCCGGTCACACCGGCCACCTGCGGACGCAGCAGGTCCGTGTCGATCACCATCCCGAGCAGGGTGTTGATCATCGTCAGCCCGTCAGCGCCGGCCTTCACGCAGGCGCGGGCGATCTCGACGATGTCAGTTACGTCGGGGCTGAGCTTGGCGAAGATGGGCATGTCCCGCGGGAGCTTCTCGCGCACCAGGGCGATGACCTTGGCCGACGAGAGTGGGTCGCAGGCAAAGACGAGTCCCCGGTTCGCGACGTTGGGGCACGAGATGTTGACCTCAACACCGACGACAGCATCAAACGCCTGGGAACCACGAAGGACCGCAGCCACATTGGCAAACTCGCCGGCGGTGTTCCCGGCGATGGACACGACCACCCGCGCCCCGACGGACTTGAGCCATGCCAGGTCATTCTCAACAAAGGCGACGATCCCCGGTCCCTGCAGACCGATCGAGTTAAGCATCCCGCTCGGTGTCTCGGCCATCCGTGGGGTGCCCCGGCCCGAGCGAGGATCCGCCAGAACCGTCTTGGTAACAAACGCACCAAGCTCGGTGATGTCGAAGAACCGGTGAAGCTCCTTGCCGTTCGCCGCGCAGCCAGAAGCAGTCATCAGCGGGTTCGGCAGGCGCATCCCCGCCAGGTCGACGCTCATATCGATCGCCGGGCTGGTGCCCTTCATGTCACTGGAGTCACTCACGCCAGCCGATGGGTTGGCACGCGCCGTCATCTCGGACATCAGTGACCTCTCATCGCGGCCGCGCCGTAAGCGTCCTCGGGGACCCTGCCCCAGCCGGACTCGAAGGCATCCCAGCGCACCCGGTCACCGCGGAATACCGGCCCTTCGACGCAGGATCGCACCATCCGGGTCTGCCCATCGTTGCCGACAACCGGCATCACACAGGTCATGCAGACCCCGATGCCACAGGCCATCGACTCCTCGACGGCGACCTGGGCAACCGCACCCTCGGCTGTGGCCACCTCAGTAACGGCCCTGAGCATCGCCATCGGCCCGCAGCCGTAGACGACTTCGGCGTGGCTGCGCTGGATGACCCCTGGCAGAACGTCGGAGACCCAGCCCTTGACGCCCATCGACCCGTCGTCGGTGGTCACCGTGACGCCGTCTGCAGCGCGGCGTGCCTCGAGGACTCCGAAAAGCCGGTCCTCGGTGGCAGCACCCAGCACCATCTCGACGTGGCAGCCCCGCTCACGCAACGCGGCGGCCAGCCAGAACAGCGGCGCGCTGCCGTAGCCGCCGCCGACCAGGACGCAGGCGACAGGTTCCTTGGGCAGCGGGAACGGCCGCCCGAGCGGGCCGATGATGTTGACCTCATCGTGCGCGCTGAGGCCGGTCAGCCACCGGGTGCCCGGCCCGTGAGCGGCCACCACGACCTCGACGGTGCCGCCGTAGGTGCCACTCGGGCTCACCTTGTGGATCGAGAAACATCGGCGCAACAGGTTGGCCGATGTGTCACCGCCGACCGCCACGGCAACGAACTGCCCGGGCCTGGCCAGCTCGGCCAGGCCCGGTGCCACGAACGTCAGGTGGTGGTAGGCCCCGACCCGCCTGATGGCGATCAGCTCACCCGTGACCTGAGGTATTCGCTCCTGGTTTGCTCGCCCCAGAGAAGTTTCACTCACGCCCGGTCGTCCGTTCTGGCGTAGAAGTCGAGGTCCCGGGCATGGTCCTGCAGCGACTTCACCCGAACCGTCTCGGTCAGCTGCGACTCGATGCCCTGCACGGCAGCGCCGAGCTGTTGCACCGTCGTGATGATCGGCCGATCCATGCTCGTCGTCGCCGCGCGGATGGCGTATCCGTCAGCTCGGGCATCGCGTCCTGACGGCGTGTTGATGACCATGCCGACCTCGCCTGCCACGATGCGGTCGACGATCGTCGGCTCACCGTGGGGACCCGGTCCCTCGCTGTGTTTGCGCACGACCGTGGCATGAATTCCGTTGCGCCGCAGCACATCTGCCGTGCCCTTGGTGGCGATGAGCTCAAAACCGAGGTCGGCCAGACGTTTCATCGGGAAGATCATTGCGCGTTTGTCCCGGTTGGCCACGGAGACGAAGACCGTGCCCTTGCGGGGCAGGCCCGGTCCGAACCCGAGCTGGCTCTTGGCGAACGCCGCACCGAAGTCCGAGGCGATACCCATGACCTCGCCGGTCGAGCGCATCTCGGGGCCGAGCAGGCTGTCGACCACGGTGCCTTCGTGGGTCCTGAACCTTTTGAACGGCAGCACCGCCTCCTTGACCGAGACGTGGGCGTGGGACGGCATGGACCCGCCGTCGCCCTGAGGGGGCAGCATCCCCTCCTCGCGCAGCTGGGCGATGGTGGCACCGAGCATCACCCGGGCCGCGGCCTTGGCCAACGGCACGCCGGTCGCCTTGGCAACGAACGGGATGGTGCGGCTCGCGCGTGGGTTTGCCTCCAGGACATAGAGAATGTCCTGGGCCAGGGCGAACTGCACGTTCATCAGGCCCCTGACCCCAATTCCCCTGGCAAGCTTGAGCGTTGACTCGCGGACCCTACTAAGCTCCTGCTGGCCAAGAGTCACCGGCGGGAGCACGCAGGCCGAGTCGCCGGAGTGGATTCCGGCCTCCTCGATGTGCTCCATGATGCCGCCCAGGTACATCTCGTGACCGTCGTAGAGCGCGTCCACGTCGATCTCGATGGCATCGTCAAGGAACCGGTCGACCAGCACCGGATGCTCAGGCGCGGCCTCAGTGGCGCGGGTGACATAGCCGACCAGCGTCTCGTCGTCGTAGACGATCTCCATGCCACGACCACCCAGGACGTACGAGGGGCGGACCAGGACCGGGTATCCGATCTCGTGAGCCACCTCCACGGCCTCTTCACCGCTGTATGCCGTGCCATGCCGTGGCGCCGTCAGCCTGGCCTCGGCCAGAACGCGGGAGAAGGCGCCGCGGTCCTCGGCGAGGTGGATCGACTCGGGCGTGGTCCCGACGATCGGCACGCCCTCGGCCTTGAGCGCCATGGCCAGACCAAGCGGAGTCTGCCCTCCGAGCTGGACGATGACGCCCGCAACAGGTCCGGCCAGCCGCTCGGCGTGGACCACCTCCAGGACATCCTCGAGGGTCAGCGGCTCGAAGTAGAGCCGGCTCGAGGTGTCATAGTCCGTGGACACCGTCTCGGGGTTGCAGTTGACCATGACCGTGTCGAAGCCGTGGTCCCGCAACGCAAAGCTCGCATGCACGCAGGAGTAGTCGAACTCGATGCCCTGCCCGATCCGGTTCGGTCCGGACCCGAGGATGATGACCGCAGGCCGCTCCCGACTGGCAACTTCGGTCTCCTCATCGTATGTCGAGTAGTGATACGGCGTCTCGGCCGCGAACTCGGCCGCACAGGTGTCGACGGTCTTGTAGACGGGGCGCACACCGAGCGCGTGACGGACCCCGCGGACGACCGTTTCCGGCATACCGGAAAGCTCGGAGATCTGGGCATCCGAGAACCCATGTCGCTTGGCCAGCAACAGCACCTCAGGAGTGAGCTGCGGGCTGGAGGCCACGTGATCGGCCACCTGGTTGATGAGCAGGATCTGGTCAAGGAACCACGGGTCGATGCCGGTGGCATCGTGGACCATCTCGACAGACAGGCCACCGCGAAGAGCTTGCTGCACCAACACGATTCGGCCGTCCGTGGGCGTCCGGGCCTGATCGAGCAGCGCGCGTGCCTGCTCCCTTGAGGGGTACTCATCCTTGCGCCAGTGGAAGCTGGTTCCTGCACGGTCCAGCGAACGCAAGGCCTTCTGTAGCGCCTCGGTGAAGTTGCGACCGATCGCCATCGCCTCACCGACGCTTTTCATCGTTGTGGTCAGGGTGGGGTCCGCAGCGGGGAACTTCTCGAAGGCGAACCGCGGCACCTTGACCACGATGTAGTCGAGGGTCGGTTCGAAGCTGGCCGGCGTGACCTTGGTGATGTCGTTGGGGATCTCGTCCAGGGTGTAGCCGATGGCCAGCTTGGCGGCGATCTTGGCGATCGGGAACCCGGTGGCTTTCGACGCCAGTGCCGAGGACCGGGAGACTCGCGGGTTCATCTCGATGACGATGACGCGGCCGTCGCGCGGGTTGACCGCGAACTGGATGTTGCAGCCGCCGGTGTCGACCCCGACCTCGCGGATGATGGCGATGGCGAGGTCACGCAGCCGCTGGTACTCACGGTCGGTCAGGGTCAGCGCGGGCGCGACGGTGATGGAGTCACCAGTGTGGACACCCATCGGGTCGAGGTTCTCGATGGAGCAGACGACCACCACGTTGTCGGCGCGGTCGCGCATGACCTCGAGCTCGTACTCCTTCCACCCGGCGATCGACTCCTCGAGGAGCACCTCACTGGTGGGCGAGTCATGCAGCCCCGAGCCGGCGATCCGCCGCAGGTCTGCCTCGTCATGGGCAAAGCCCGAGCCCAGACCACCCATGGTGAACGACGGCCGCACCACCAGCGGATAGCCGAGATCTGTTGCGGCGGAGAGACATTCGTCCATCGTGTGCGCGATCTGGCTGCGGGCGGTCTCGCCACCACAACGCTCGACGACACCCTTGAAGAGGTGACGGTCCTCGCCGAGATGAATGGCCTCGAAGCTGGCGCCGATGAGCGGGCAGCCGTACTTCTCGAGGATGCCTCGTCCGTGGAGAAGGATGGCCGCATTCAGCGCCGTCTGACCGCCGAGGGTGGCGAGGACGGCGTCCGGGCGCTCCTTGGCGATGATCGCCTCGATGACCTCAGGCGTGATTGGCTCCACATAGGTGGCGTCGGCGAACTCTGGGTCGGTCATGATCGTGGCCGGGTTGGAGTTGACCAGGATGACCCGCAGGCCCTCTTCCCGCAGCACCCTGCAGGCTTGTGTGCCCGAGTAGTCGAACTCGCAGGCCTGACCGATCACGATGGGGCCGGACCCGATCACCAGGACACTGTTGATGTCTGTGCGGCGGGGCATCAGGCGTCGTCCTTAGAGTTGTCGGCGGCCGACATGAGCTCGACGAAACGGTCGAAGAGATACTCCGAGTCGTGCGGCCCGGCGGCAGCCTCAGGGTGGTACTGAACCGAGAAGGCGGGGATGTCAAGGCATTCCAGCCCCTCCACGACGTTGTCGTTGAGGCCGACGTGAGAGACGCGCACCCGCCCGTACGCCGTCTGGGTATCACCCTCCAGGGGTGCGTCCACGGCGAACCCGTGGTTGTGCGCTGTGACCTCGACCGTGCCGGTACGCCGGTCGAGAACCGGCTGGTTGATGCCGCGATGGCCGTACCTGAGCTTGTAGGTGCCGAAACCCAGCGCACGACCGAGGATCTGGCTGCCGAAGCAGATGCCGAAGAAGGGCATCCTCGCGTCAAGAACCTCGCGCAGGAGAGCGACCTCGTGATCGGCGGTAGCGGGGTCGCCGGGGCCGTTGGAGAAGAAGACACCGTCGGCGCCGGTAGCCTGGATGTCCGCGATGGTGGACGTGGCCGGGAGCACGTGAACCTCGATCCCCCGCCTGGCCAGGTGTTCCGGGGTCCGTGCCTTGATGCCGAGGTCGAGCGCGGCCACGGTGAGCAGCTTCAGGCCGACGGCCGGCACGACGTACGGCTTCGACGTCGTGACCTCACCGGCGAGCGCCGCACCGCTCATCTGCGGGGCCGACAACACCTTTTCCAGCAGCGCCTCCGGTGACTCGAGCACGAGCGGACCGGAAAAGACACCGACCCGCATCGCACCGCGCTCGCGCAGGTGCCGGGTCAGGGCACGGGTGTCGATCCCGCTGATACCCACCACGCCCTGCTTGACCAGCACATCCTCCAGGGAGCGGCGGGAGCGCCAGCTGGATGGTCGGACTGCAGGGTCGCGCACGACGTAGCCGGCAACCCAGATGCGTCGCGACTCGTCGTCCTCGTCGTTGACGCCGGTATTACCGATGTGCGGCGCGGTCATGATGACGACCTGGCGGTGGTAGCTCGGGTCGGTCAACGTCTCCTGGTATCCACTCATGCCGGTGGAGAAGACGGCCTCGCCAACGGTCTCGCCGACCGCGCCGTAGGCGTCACCACGGAACGTACGGCCGTCTTCCAGAACGAGAACCGCCGGTTGGCGCGCGAGAAACGTCGAGCCTGCCGTCACACCAAAGCACCCTTCAGGACGGTTGGGACGCCCCGCAGCAGCGTTGCCTGAACGGTGCCGGTGAGTCGGCGACCATGCCAGGGGTTGTTGCGGGACAATGACATTGAAGCCTCGCGATCCACGGTCACCAGAGCCGACGGGTCGACCAGGGTGAGGTTGGCTGGCTCCCCCACCGCGATCGGCCGGCCATGACCGGCCAGCCCGGCGATCCGCGCCGGACGCACTGACATGACCTGTGCGACACCCGCCCAGTCCAGCAGACCCGAGCCGATCATGACGTGGCTGATGACCGAGAACGCGGTCTCCAGACCCAGCATTCCGAAGGCTGCATTGTCGAAGGTGTGCTCTTTGTCGTGACGTGCATGTGGTGCGTGGTCGGTGGCGACGGCGTCGATCGTGCCGTCCGCCAAGGCCGCACGCAGGGCTTCGACGTCCTCGCTCGGCCGCAGCGGGGGGTTGACCTTGAACGTCGGGTCATAACCGGCGAGCAGGTCGGTTGTCAGCATCAGGTGGTGTGGCGTGGCCTCGGCGGTGACAGAGACGCCCTGCGCCTTGGCCCATCGGATGACCTCGACCGAGCCGGCCGTGGATACGTGGGCGATGTGCACCCGCGAACCCGTGTGCCGGGCCAGCATCACGTCGCGCGCCACAATGACCTCCTCGGCGACACCAGGCCACCCTGGCAGGCCGAGGCGACCGGACAGCTCGCCCTCGTGACAGCAGGCTTTGTGGTCGGCCAGCTGGGGGTCCTGAGCGTGCTCGGACACGACACCCCCGAAGGCCCTGACGTATTCCAGTGCCCGGCGCATCACCCTGGCGTCGGCGACACACTTGCCGTCATCGGAGAAGACCCGCACTCGTGCCCGCGAGCGTGCCATCAGGCCGAGCTCGGCAAGCTCCTCGCCGGCGAGACCCTTGGTCACGGCACCGACCGGCTGCACGTCGACCAGGCCGGAGCGCCGACCGAGGTCCAGAACACGCTCAGCGGCCTCGGCCGTGTCGGTGACCGGAGTCGTGTTGGCCATGGCAAGGATCGCGGTGAACCCGCCCATCGCTGCGGCTGCAGAGCCACTGGCGATGGTCTCGGCATCCTCGCGACCCGGCTCACGCAGGTGGGTGTGTATGTCAACCAGGCCTGGCAGCGCGACCAGCCCGTCGGCGTCGATGGTCTGGTCAGGCTGGTCGGGCCGGCTGCTGCTCTGAGCGCCAGTGCCCTTGATACTGCCGATCTCGGTGATCACCCCGTCGCTGATCAGCAGGTCCTGGCGGCCGGCGCCGAGCAGGTCGGCACCTTTGATTAGCAGGCTCATACGACAGTCCCTTCGCCGGCAAGCAGGTGGTAGAGCACGGACATCCGGATGGCCACTCCGGCCGAGACCTGGTCCAGGACCAGGGACTGGGCGGCGTCAGCGGCATCCGTGGCGATTTCGAGACCGCGGTTCATCGGCCCGGGATGGAGGATGACCGCGTGTTTCTGGAGCGACTTCAGCCGCTCACGAGTCAAGCCATAACCGACCGTGTACTCGCGCTCCGTCGGGAAGAAGCCACCGCTCATCCGTTCACGCTGGACCCGCAACATCATCACCGCGTCAACGGTGGGCAGGACCGCGTCGACGTCGTATGACGTGTCGAAACCCTCGCTCTTGGCCCAGGTCGCGATGCCCCCGGGCATCAGGGTCGGGGGCGCCACGACCGTGACTCGCGCTCCCAGGGTCTTCAGGCAGATCAGGTTGGAGCGCAGCACCCGGGAGTGCGTCAGGTCACCGACGATGGCCACGTGCCTGCCCTCGAGGTCGCCAAGGCGCTGGCGCATGGAGTAGGCGTCGAGCAAGGCTTGGGTGGGGTGCTCGTGCGTCCCGTCCCCTGCGTTGATGACCACTGCGTCGACCCACCCGGAAACCTGCTGTGCGGCGCCGCTGGCGCCGTGCCTGATGACGAAACCGTCGACCCCCATGGCCGCGACGGTGCGAACGGTGTCGCGCAGGGACTCACCCTTGCTGGTGGACGACCCTTTGCCAGAGATGTTGATGACGTCTGCCGAGAGCCACTTGCCGGCCAGCTCAAACGATGACCGGGTGCGCGTGGAGTCCTCGAAGAACATGTTCACCACGGTCCGCCCACGAAGGGTCGGGAGCTTCTTGACCTCGCGACGCTGAACGTCGTGCATGGTCTCGGCCGTGTCGAGAATCGCCAGGATGTCCTGCCTGTCAAGGTCGTTCATCGACAGCAGGTGACGCTTCATCGGTCTCCTCCGCTGATTCGAACTTCATCGAGGCCGTCATGTTCAGCCAGTCGCACCTGCACGCGTTCACTGCCGGAGGTGGGCAGGTTCTTGCCCACGTAGTCGGCCCGGATGGGCAGCTCCCGGTGGCCGCGGTCCACCAGAACCGCCAGCCGGACAGCCCGGGGACGGCCGAGCTCGGACAGGGCGTCCAGGGCAGCACGCACCGTTCGGCCGGAGAAGAGCACGTCATCCACCAGCACGACGGTCTTGTCGTCGACGCCATGCGCAGGGATGGCGGTGTGCTCGATCCCCCTGATCGGCTGACGGCGCAGGTCGTCGCGATGCATGGTGATGTCGAGTGCGCCGCACGGCACCTCGCGCCCTTCGACCTCAGCCATCACAGCGGCGAGGCGACGTGCAAGTGCGACACCCCGGGTCGGGATACCAATCAGGACCAGGTCTTGTGAGCCCTTGTTGCGTTCAAGGATCTCGTGGGCCACGCGCCGCAGTGCCCGGGATACGTCACCGGAGCTCATCACCACCCGCGCGGTCTCGATGGACTGGTCGCTCAGGGGGCCATCGGATGGTGGAGCAGAGTCTGGTCGCGTCACAGCGCCGGACCTCCTTCCCCGCCTCACTGGACGGGTCGTTAAAGGATGTCGATCGAACGCCGCGATACTAGCACCGCGACGCGATGGTGAGGACTGCCGACACGTCGTGGGGCTGCGCCCAGGAGGTCAAGCAGGAGCGCGTCAGACCAGGGTCGGTTTGACCTCGGCGAGCCTGGCCAACAACCCGTTGACGAAGGTGGGCGAGTCATCGGTCGACAGCGAGCCGGCCAGGGCAACCGCCTCCGAGATGGCGACCACGTCGGGCACCGCGTCGCTGTAGACGACCTCCCAGGCACCGATGCGCAGGATCGCACGGTCGACGGCCGGCATCCGGTCGATGGTCCAGCCCTGACTGTAGGTCGCCAGCAGCTCGTTGATCTCGAGCCACTTGGCGACGACACCCGAGACGATCTCGACCGTGTAGTCGTTGAGTGCGTGTTGGGTTGCCGGGGTCGAGATCCTTTGTGCCAGAAGGGTTTCGGCGTTCAGGCCTCGTTGATCGGCCTCGAACAGAATGTCGAGCGCGCGCTTGCGCGCTTTGGAGCGTGCCGACACCTCAGTTGACTCGACCGAGGTAGGAACCGTCGCGAGTGTCGACCTTGATCTTGGTGCCCTGCTCTATGAACAGCGGGACCGCGATCTCCGCACCCGTCTCGAGCGTTGCCGGCTTGGTGCCACCAGTAGAGCGGTCGCCCTGCAAGCCAGGCTCGGTGTATGTGATCTCGAGGACCACGGAGGCGGGCAGCTCGACATACAGGGGGGCGCCGTCGTGCGTGGCCACCATCACGTCCTGGTTCTCGAGCATGTACTTGGCGGCATCACCCACGACATCCTCGGACACGTGGAGCTGGTCGAAGGTGTCGCCGTCCATGAAGACGAAGTCGTCGCCGTCCTTGTACAGATACTGCATGGTCCGCTTGTCGACGTTGGCGGTGTCGACCTTGGTGCCCGCGTTGAAGGTCTTGTCGACGACCTTGCCGGAGAGGACCGCCTTGAGCTTGGTCCGCACGAATGCCGGGCCCTTGCCGGGCTTGACGTGCTGGAACTCCACAACGGACCAGAGCTGGTTGCCGATGTTGAGGACCATGCCGTTCTTGAGGTCGTTGGTCGAAGCCAAGGGATGAGTCACTTTCGTATGACGGGCGGCCGGCTTGTGCGCGCTGGTGCGCAAGAACCACGCTTCTGCCCGTGGGAGGTTTCTGGAGGGATCACCGCCATTCTAGCCGCAGCGGCAGGTCCGGCCCGAACTCTCGAGCCCAGAGGCCGCCACAGGGCGTTGGCTAGAAGGAAGCACCCCTTGAAACCGGCACCGACAGCATGGCGGGATCCTCGTGCCCCCGAGCTCCATCACCATTGACCTGACTCTGGACCGGACCGTTGCCGGAGCCATCGACGCCGGGGCCATCGACCAATCTCTCCACCGCATCTGTGGCCATGATGACCTCCGTCAGATCGGGCTCGGCACCCAGCTCGAGCTCCTCGCCGATGCGGTGCGCGGCGAGCCAGAGCTCGAGCGCGGGGACAGTGGTTGCGTCTGCCAGCGCGGCATCGACGAGGATGGGCAGATCGTCAACCGCGCCCTGGGCGTCGACCAGCTGCCTCGGGGCTGCCCAGCTGAACCGGTAGCTCGCCATACCGGACTCGATCGCGGCCGTGGCCAGGAACCCGGTCACCAGGCGACCTGCCATCTGGAGCTCGACCTCATGCGACGCACCGTGGGCGACCACGGGGCGGACCATCTCGTCCACCAACCCGTGGCGTAGCAGGTCAAGCAAGGTGGCGACCGACAGCGTCGGCCCCAGCCCACCATCATGGCCCAGTCGCTGAAGCTGCAGGGCATCCTTGCGAGCCGCAACGCCACCCACCTCGAGCCCGATGTTCTCCCACGTCGACGGGGCAGAGCCCAGCTCCGGGAACATGGACGCCTCGACCCTGCGGATCACCCGGTCGGGATCTCGCATGGCGCCCAGGGCCGGTCCCGACTTGTCGTGTATGTCGTCCTCAGGCAGCGAGGCGATGGACGCCAGCCGATCCTCCAGTGATGGCTGGCTGTTGTAGGCCGAAACCTCGTGCGACCCCAGCTCATCGACGGACGCCGCGAGCTGGGCCCGTCGACCGGGCTCATCGAGGAAGCAGTTGAACCCGGCGAAGAGATCCTCGGGGCGACGGCCAGCCGCGGCCGCGGGCCCGGCATAGCCGTCCACGAAGCCAGCCCACGCCTTGCCCAGAACCTGCAGCTCGCCCAGAGCGGCCGACGTCGCATTATTGCCGGCGAAGTCGGCACTGAGCCTGTCCGCCTCGAACTCGAATCCGCGGGTGATGGGGTACGACACGGCCAGGTACAGGCGGCCAAGCCGTCCGACGACCCTGCCAGCCCGTGATCCGTAGCCGACACGGTCAGCAACGCGTCCGACGATCTGCTGACCTCGGTAGATGACCCGAGCCAGCGAGAGAGGCCCCCAGGAAAGCCAGAACTCGTGGGCGATCACCGAACGAAGCTCGCGCTGAGTCAGCCCTGCCAGCAGCGGCAGCCCCAGGTGCAGGCGGCGGACTCCTGGGCGCAGGCCCAGCCAGGTCCGGTTCTCGGAGACCGACACAGTGGCGTCGGCGAACAAGAACAGCTCGTCGGGGGGTCTGAGCTCAAGGCCCTCAGCGACGCGGTAGACCTCAACCCAGAAGAGGGGCTGTTCCTCCGTCGTGATGGGCACACCCTCGCCCGCGCGCCGTCCCCAGCGCTGGCGTCTCACGAAATGCGCCCACCCCAGGGCCGCGAGCAGTCCGGCCATGACGACGCCGGCGATTATTGACCAGACACCACCAGCAGCCAGGGCGATGACCAAGGCAGGGACCAGGGCGATGACGATCGCGACACCGACGAGACAGGCGACCCCCAACATGACCGCGGACACCACCGAGCGGACGGCAAGCTGCATCCGCTACCTCCTCCGACAAATGTTCTAGTACCCCGCCGTATTAGTTCTAATCCAAAGCGTGAACCCATCAGCGGCCAAACGCCATAGAACGTTTGACTTTTTACCAGCGGAATACCGTAGGCACATCTACTACATACCTACGAGAGCCTTTTCGACGTCATGCGAACGTCAGATGACCAGGGCGCGAAGCGCGAGCAGGTAGGAACCCGAGCCGAACCCCGCGATGGTGCCGGTGGCGACGCCCGCGACGACCGATGTGCGCCGAAACTCCTCACGGGTCGCCGGGTTGGAGAGGTGGATCTCGATCAGCTTCGACCCGCCGGCGGTGACCATCGCGCAGGCATCCCGGACGGCATACGAGTAGTGCGTGAAGGCAGCGGGGTTGAGCAAGACGTCGGCACCGCGGTCGACAGCCTCGTGGATCCAGCCGATCAGCTCCGCCTCGTCGTTCGTCTGGCGGAAGTCGACCGTGAGACCAAGCTGGTCGGCTTCACGAGTTACGAGATCGGCAACATCCTCCAGGGTGTCCGAGCCATAGATCTCGGGCTCGCGGCTGCCGAGCCGGTTGAGATTCGGCCCGTTGAGCACATATACCAGCGGCGCGGTCATGCCCCAGAGTCTAGGCAGCAGCATCCCTGCCCACACGCCACTGGGTGGGCGGGCCTGCGAGTCAGTCTTGGGAGATGGCGGAGCTGTCCGGTGCCGCGCTGACTTCGGCATAGGCCGCGCGCAACAGCGAGGGGTCGGGACCTTCGAGGCGAACTGGCCTGGCGAGATCGTCCAGCACCACGAAGCGCAATAGTGACCCACGGGTCTTCTTGTCGCGCTTCATCGCGTCGAAGAGCATCGGCCATCGGTCGCCGCGGTAGCTCGTCGGGAGTCCCAGGCCGGTAAGAATCGACCGGTGCCTGTCCACCACAGCCTCGTCCAGTCTGCCCGCAAGACGCGCCAGCTCGGCCGCGTAGACCATGCCCACGCTGACCGCCTCGCCGTGACGCCACGAATAACGCTCGACCTGTTCGATCGCGTGGCCGAAGGTGTGGCCATAGTTCAAGATCTCGCGCAGCGAGGCCTCCTTGAGGTCCTCGGTCACCACCCGCGACTTGACCAGGATCGACCGTTCGACGAGCTCGCGGACTGTCGGACCG
>JBBRWQ010000029.1:0-31745 GCA_038249115.1 Actinomycetales bacterium | reverse complement strand
GCCGATGTCGCCGTACCGCACCCGGTAGTCCGCCCAGTCGAACTCCGCCAGCTTCTCGTAGCCCTCGAACTGGCTGATCACCCCGTCGGCGTGGAACGGCACCCGCAGCCGGTGACGGATCCGGTTCCAGCGTTCCCGCTCCCCGGAGCGCAGGCCCAGCCGGTCATCCGGCGGCCCGGCGTCCACCTCCGCCAGCAGGTCGACAACTTCCAAGGTCCGTTCGATCGTCCAGGCGACCATCACGTTGGTGTAGGCGTTGTTGCGCAAGCCCAGACCGGGTGCGTCGGGGTAGCCGTCGTGGAACTCGTCGGGCCCCATCACCCCGGCGATATCGAAGCGATCCTCGGCGGCGTCATAGGTGGCACGACTCGCGAAGTGCCGGGTGACCTCGATCATCAACTCAGCACCACTGTCGCGGAGGAAGGCCAAGTCGGCGGTGGACTGGTAGTACTGCCAGGCCCCGTAGACGACCGCCAAGCCGACGTGCGCCTGGCGATGAGAGTTGTCCGACATCCAGCTGCCACTGCGAGGGTTGTAGAGCTCGCTCGGGGTCTCCTCGCGGCCGTCACTGCCGCTCTGCCAGGGAAACATCGCCCCGTCCAACCCAGCCGCCAAGGCCCTGGCCCGGGCTTCGTCGAGTCGCCGGTGGCGGTAGCCCAACAGCGCCCGCGTCAGCTCGGGTCGCCGCAGCGTGACCATGGGATAGACGAACATCTCGTCCCAGAAGACGTGCCCGCGGTACCCCTCGCCGTGCAGTCCCCGGGCCGGCACACCGGCGTCCAAGCCCGGGTTCGCGCCGACGATCGTCTGCAACACGTGGAAGGTGTTCAGGTTCAGCGCCAGCGACTGACGCCGGCCCGCGCGGATGTCGACCTCGAACCGCTGCCACACCCGTTCCCAGGCGGCTTCGTGGGAACCCACGAGCTCGTCAGCTGCGGGTGCCCGGGCCAGTGCGGCGGCCACCGACAGGGCCGCGGTCGAGATCGCCGTGTCTCGGGAGGTGGTCACCGCCACGACCTTCTCGATCGTCACGGGTTGCCCAGCCTGCAGCATCAGCACAAACTCCTGACCCACATACCCCGGATCCTCATCGAGCATTCGACGCTCCACGTCGATGCCACCGTCTCCCGTGTCTTCCGCGGGTATCACTCGGTGGTCGCCCCGGCGCAGACGGGTCCGGGCGGCCATCGCGATGTGGACCTGCGACTGGCTGGTGACCACGTCCAACAGCACCGTGTCGACATCGAGCTGTCGGGCGGTGACCGGCTGCAGGTGAAGGCCTGAGAGCTGCTGGTCCTCGGTGACGTTGCGGTTGGCCACCCGACCCTCGATTCCGGAACGCACCTGCATAGGTCCGGCCCAGTCTTCGGCCTCCACGGTGGTCTCCAGCACCGCCAGGTGCCGCCGCGCCAAGTGCACCAGCGAACGCGAGGACACCCTGGTGGTGCGGCCGGTCCCGTCGCGGTAGCGGCACACGCGGGTGAGCACACCGCGGCGCAGGTCCAGCTGCTGGGAGGAGCTGATCATCTGCGGTGATCCCGGCAGGTACGGCGGGGCGTCCGGTGGGCCAAGGGTGAGCGAGGTCCAGTCGGGGGCGTTGACCAGGTGCTCGTTCTCGACGACCCGGCCACCAATCTCCGTGCGCAGCCGGTTGTACACCCCCGCCAGGTAGGTCCCGGGATAGTGGACTCCGTCCGCGGTACTGCCGGGGACGGCGCCGCGGGTGCCCAGGTAGCCATTGCCCAACGTGCACAGCGCCTCCCGGGTGCCCTCCTTGACCGGATCGAACCCGTCGTAGGAGAGCAGCCAAGGATCCTCGGCGGCTTCGGCGCCGCCGCACCAATGCGCGGCCGAGTCCGTGACCGAGACATCTACCCGCAGCGCGGCGAGATCTTCGACGACGACCTGGGCCCCAGCCGCCAGCAGCCCGGCACGGTTGCCGACCCGGTCCACCCCGACCACCAGACCGAACCCGCCGGCCGCCCCGGCCCGCACCCCGGCCTCGGCGTCCTCGATAACGACGCACACCGCCGGGTCGACGTCGAGTCGGTGCGCCGCCTCCAAGAACATGGCGGGGTCGGGTTTCCCGGGCAGGGAGAGCTCATGCGCGTCACTTCCGTCGACTCGAACATCGAACAGGGCGCCGACGCCGGCAGAATCCAGCACCGCGTCGCTATTGCGGCTCGCAGTCACCAGAGCCGTCGCGATCCCGGCGGCGCGCAACCGCTCAAGCAGGGTGATCGAGCTGGGGAAGGCCACGGCGCCCACGTGGGTCAGCCGTTGCTCGAAGAGTTGTTGCTTGCGAGCCGCCAAACCGCGCACGGTGCGATCCTGCGCCGGATCGTCGACCTGGCCTTCGGGCACCTCGATCTGGCGGGAGGCGAGGAAGGCGCGGACCCCATCCTCTCGGGTGCGTCCGTCGACGTAGCGTCGGTAGTCGTGCTCGATGTCGAAGCTCCGTGCTTGCGACCCGGCCAGGTCCGGGAGCACTTCGTCGAACAATTGCTGCCACGCCCCGGCGTGCACCGAAGCCGTGTCGGTGACCACACCGTCCATGTCGAAGACGACCGCGTCGTAGTCCCGCAGACGCAGACCCGCGCCGCCCGCCGCTCCTGCGGCTGTCATCAGGGATCCTCGTGGACTGCGGGGTACCGGGCGAGGATGTCGCGGAGCTGGGCGGCAAACCCCAGCGATTCGTCGTGGTCGCGCTGCCAGATGTTGCGTCCGTAGATCACGCCGGTCGCGCCAGCCTCCATCGCCTCCCGGGTCCGGGTCAACACCACCTCGTCGCCCACCTTCGCGCCACCAGAGAACACAACGAGGGCGCGTCCGGCTGAGGCGACGACCGCAGCGAGGGCCTGCGGGGTGGTGTACTGCCGATCGTAGGGTGGTGTCGCCCCTGTGGTTGCTCTCGGGTCCGGGAAGTTCACTTTCACTACGTCGGCACCGAGTTCGGCCGCGGTGCGGGCCGCGTAGTCGACGGCGTAGAAGCTGTCCTGCCCGCCGGCCGCCTGCACGGCGCTGCCTCGGGGGTAGGCCCAGACGACGATCGGCATCCCGTGTGACTCGGCGTCCTCTCGGACTGCCCGGAACTGGGCGAAGTCCTCGGCTTGGCGAGCGGACCCGACGTAGAGGGTGTAGCCGACCGCGTCCGCACCCAGACGCACGGCGTCGCGTACCGAGGCGTTCAGCGGCGAGAGGGGGGCATCGTCCGATGGCAGCTCGGTGCGGCCGTTGAGCTTGAGGATGAGCGGCACCTCGCCGGCGTGTTCGGCGTAGAACTTCTCGGCGTTGCCCACCTGCATCGCGACACCGTTGAAGCCACCCTCGACCGCGAGCCGCACGATGTAGGCCGGATCGGCGGCGGCCGGGTTGCTGAAGAAGTCCCGGGGGCCGTGCTCCAGTCCCTGGTCGTAGGGCAGGAACATCGCCGTCCCGTTACTGAGACCCTGACGGTACAAGATGCGATGCAGGCGGGCCCGTTTCCCTGTCGGCAGCCCCAAATCCGAAAGCGCTAGCCGTGTGCTCATGAGGATGGCTCCCCCTCGTAGGGCCAGGTCCAGTCGCTGATCGCGGGGTCGTCCTTTCCGTGGGCGCGAGTGTAGGCGCGGGCCAGCAACCGCTCATCGACCATCCGTTGCCGCAGCTGCGCCGCGGCGGCGCCGAGACCTGGCACCCGATCGATGACATCGATGACCAGGTGGAAGCGGTCCAGATCGTTGAGCATCACGATGTCGAAGGGAGTGGTGGTGGTGCCCTCCTCCTTGTACCCGCGGACATGGATGTTGGCGTGGTTGGTTCGCCGGTAGGTGAGTCGATGGATCAGCGACGGGTAGCCGTGGTAGGCGAACACCACCGGACGGTCTGGGGTGAACAACGCGTCGAACTGCGCATCGGACAGGCCATGGGGGTGTTCGGTGTCCGGTTCGAGGCGCATCAGGTCCACGACGTTGACCACGCGCACCTTGAGCGTCGGTAGGTGTTCTCGCAACAGCGCCGCGGCGGCGAGTGTCTCCAGGGTCGGGACGTCGCCTGCGCAGGCCAGCACCACGTCGGGCAACCCACTCTGCGACTCGCCCTCGTTGCTGGCCCACTCCCAGATCCCGAGACCGCGGGTGCAGTGCTCCACCGCCTCCTCGATGCCCAGGTAGGACAGGGCGGGCTGTTTGCCGGCCACGATCAGGTTGACGTACTGCCGACTGCGCAGGCAGTGGTCCGCCACCGAGAGCAGCGTGTTCGCATCCGGCGGCAGGTAGACCCGCACGATGTCCGCCTTCTTGTTCACCAGGTGGTCGATGAACCCCGGGTCCTGGTGGGAAAAGCCGTTGTGGTCCTGGCGCCACACGTGCGAGGTCAGCAGGTAGTTCAAGGACGCGATCGGTCGGCGCCACGGGATGTCGTTGGTGACCTTGAGCCACTTCGCGTGCTGGTTGACCATGGAATCGACGATGTGGATGAACGCCTCGTAGCAGGAGAAGAGGCCGTGCCGGCCGGTGAGCAGATAGCCCTCCAGCCACCCCTCGCACAGGTGCTCAGAGAGCACCTCCATCACTCGCCCCGACCTGGCCAGGTGCTCATCGGTGGGCAGCGACTCGCCCTGCCACACCCGGTCGGTTCCCTCGAACACGGCCCCGAGCCGGTTGCTGGCCGTCTCGTCGGGACCCATCAGTCGGAAGTTGTGGGGGTTGTCGCGGATCACGTCGCGCAGGAAGGCCCCGAGCACTCGGGTCGCCTCGTGCAGGACCGTGGCCGGGGCCTCGACTCTGACGGCGTAGTCGGCGAAGTCCGGCAGGTTCAATGGTTGCAGCAGCTCGCCGCCGTTGGCGCGGGGATTCGCGCTCATCCGGGCAGGTCCGGTCGGCGGCAACGCCGCCAGCTCGGGGATCAGCGCCCCACTCTCGTCGAACAGTTCCTCGGGGCGGTAGCTGCGCAGCCAGTCCTCGAGCTGGCGTAGGTGCTCGGGGTTGTCCGCCAGGTTGGCCAGCGGCACTTGATGGGAACGCCAGGTGCCCTCGGTGGGGAGCCCGTCGACCTCCTTCGGGCCGGTCCATCCCTTCGGGGTGGCCAGCACGATCAGCGGCCACCGCGGCCGCTGCTGCTCCCCCTCTTCGCGGGCGGCCCGCTGGATCCTGGCGATCTCGCCCACCGCCTCATCGAGTGCCTTGGCCAGGTCCTGGTGGACCTGGGTCGGGTCGTCGCCCCTGACCAGGTACGGCCGGTGGCCATAGCCCTCCAGCAGGGCCATCAGCTCGGTCTCGGGGATGCGCGCCAGCACGGTGGGGTTGGCGATCTTGTAACCGTTGAGGTGCAGGATCGGCAACACGGCACCGTCGTTGACCGGGTCCAGGAACTTGTTGGAGTGCCAGCTCGCGGCCAGGGGTCCGGTCTCGGCCTCCCCGTCGCCAATGACGCAAGTGACCAGCAGGTCCGGGTTGTCGAACGCCGCGCCGTAGGCGTGCGCCAGGGCGTAGCCAAGCTCGCCGCCCTCGTGGATCGACCCGGGTGTCTCCGGGGCGACGTGGCTGGGGATGCCGCCGGGGAAGGAGAACTGCCGAAAGAGCCGTCGCAACCCTTCGCTGTCGCCGGTGATCTGGGGGTAGACCTCGCTGTAGGTGCCCTCCAGGTAGGCGTTGGCCACCAATCCCGGCCCTCCGTGACCGGGGCCGATCACATACATCGCGTCCAGCCCGCGTTCGACGATGACCCGGTTGAGGTGGGCATAGATCAGGTTCAACCCCGGTGTCGTACCCCAGTGGCCCAACAACCGCGGCTTGACATGCTCGAGGAGGAGCGGCTCACGCAGCAACGGATTGTCAAGCAGATAGATCTGTCCCACCGACAGGTAGTTCGCGGCCCGCCAATAGGCATTCAGCAGGCGCATCTCATCCTCGGTCAGCGGGCCCCCTTCCGTGGCGGTCGGCGCTGGCGTGTTGCTCACGGTCATGGGATCTCCAAACGGTTGATGGTCGATGTCAGGGTTGAGGTCAGGGGGTTCGGGCGCCTAGGGTCGTGATCTCGTTGTCGTGCCGTCGTGGGTTGCCTCGTCGGCGTCGGGGTGGCACCCCGCGCACAGGTGGCCCGGTGGTCCGGAGCCGGGAACGGGCTGTTTGGTCAGTGCCACCCACATGCCGACCAGCACCAGCGCGATGCCCGCCCCCGTCCACGCTGTAGGTCGTTCGCCGAGCACCACAATCCCGATCAGTAGACCGAAGACGGGGATCAGGAACATCCACACCGTCAGCGAGGACAGCCGCGACCGCTGGGCCTCCACGAACCAGGCCAGCGTGGTCGCCGCGGTCGCCACGAGACCCAGGAACGCCAGCACGATCACGAACCGAGGAGTCCAGTCGATGGTGGGGGGGCCTTCCACGGCGAAGGCCACACCGGCCAGCACCAGTCCCCCGATCAGGAAGTGCGCGGCACTGAGCACTACGACATCGAGGTCACCCAGGCTCCGCACCATCAACGTCCCTGCTGTCACCGCCGCGGCGGCCGCGACGAGCGACAGCAGCGCCCCCGATCCGCCGCCGCCTGGCACCGAGACCACCAGGAGTCCGGTGAACCCGACCCCCAGTGCCACCCCGGCCCGTGCGGTGATTCGTTCCCCGAATAGCCACCACGCGGGCAGCAGGATCAGCAACGGTTGGGCATTGGCCAGCACCGCGGCGACCCCGGTGGCCAACCCGGCGACGCCGGCGAACATCGCGGCGAAGCCCAGACTGACGTTGACCAGCCCGAGGGTCGCGATCCTTCCCCAGGAGTTGAGCGAGGCCGGCAGCGGTCGCCGCTGCCAGAGGGCGACGATGGCCAGTGCGGCGCCACCGAGCAGCGCCCGCAGCGCCGCGAACCACAACAGCGGCGCGTCGCGCAGCCCCCACTGGATGAAGAGGAAGCAGACACCCAGGGCTGCGGTGATCCACAGCATCCGCAGCGGGGACGGTCTTCCGGTCAAGGCCGGGGCACTCCCCCCGGCGATCGATGCCCTCATCGACGACTCCGCATCGGGGCGTCGGCTAGTCCGCGGCGCTGTCCGAGTGGCAAAACCGGGAGGCTCATGTCAGGGACGCTCGGCCGCGGCAGATACCCCGGCTGACTCGCTGGCTGACCCATCGGATGGTTCGCTGGGCGTTGATGGGGCGGGGTCGGTCGGTGCGGGATGGGGCAGTTTGAGCCATTTGAGGGTGAGGGCGTTGGTGGCAACGAGGGCACTGGACCCGGCCATCGTGATCGCGGCGATCTCCGGGCGTAGCACCAGACCGAAGGAGGGTTCGAAGACCCCGGCCGCGATCGGGAGGGCGAGGGTGTTGTAGCCGATGGCCCAGCCGAGGTTCTGTCGCTCCTTGCGGACCGTTCCGCGGCCAATCCGCAGCGCTACCGCGACGTCGAGGGGATCTGAGCGCATCAACACCACATCGGCGGTCTCCACCGCGACATCGGTGCCAGCACCGATCGCGATGCCCAGGTCTGCCTGGGCGAGCGCCGGCGCGTCGTTGACGCCGTCGCCGACCATCGCCACCCGCCGGCCCGAATCCATCAGTTCCTTGACCTTGGCTGCCTTGTCCCCGGGCAACACCTCAGCGATCACCGTGGTGACACCCAACTGTGCCCCGATCCGCTGCGCGGTCGCGGTGTTGTCACCGGTGAGCATCACCACCTCGACTCCGAGCCCAGTCAGCTCCGCGACCGCGGCCGCCGACGTGGGCCGCACAGCGTCCGCGATGCCGATCACAGCCACGGCCCGGCCGTCCACCGAGGCCAGCACCGCGGTCCGGCCACCGGCAGCCAGGTCGCGCTGGGTGCCACCGAGGGCACCGAGCTCGACCGATTCGTCCTCCATCAGGCTGGTGGTGCCCACCGCCACACGGTGGCCGTCGACGGTGGCGACCGCACCCTTTCCGGGCACACTGCTGAACCCCTCGACGTCCCAGCGGGGCGCATCGGCGGCGTCGGCGTGGCGGACCACGGCCTGGGCCAGGGGATGCTCAGACTCCCTCTCGACGGCGGCGATCAACCCCAGCGCATCGATCTCGGGCATCCCGTCGACGACCAGGTCGGTGACTTCTGGGGCGCCGAGTGTCAACGTGCCGGTCTTGTCCATCACGACCACGTCGATCTTCTTCGACGTCTCGATGGCGGTCGCGTTCTTGAACAGGACTCCACGCTTTGCGCCTAGTCCCGTACCGACCATGATGGCGGTCGGAGTAGCCAGGCCAAGAGCATCCGGGCAGGTCACCACCACCACCGTGATCGCGAAAAGCAGCGCCTCGGCGACCGTGCGCCCAGCCAGCATCCACACCGCGAACGTGCCTACCCCACCCACCAGGGCCACGAAGACCAGCCAGAACGCCGCCCGGTCCGCGAGCCGTTGGCCCGGGGCCTTGGAGTTCTGCGCCTCCTGCACCAGCTTCACGATCTGCGCCAACGCGGTGTCCGCGCCCACCCTGGTGGCCCTGACCCGCATCGTCCCGGTGGTGTTGATGGTGGCCCCGACGACCTCGTCACCGGGGCCCTTGTGAACCGGCAGGCTCTCGCCGGTCACCGCGGACTCATCGACGTCGCTCTCACCGTCCTCGACCTCTCCGTCCGACGCGATCTTCGAACCCGGCCGGACCAGCAGCAGGTCGCCCACCACAACCTGATCGGTCGGGACCTCCACCGGCTCCCCGTCGCGGATCACCAACGCCACGGGCGGCGCCAGCTTCAGCAGGGCGCGAACGGCCTCGTTGGCTCCCCCCCGGGCACGCATCTCGAAATAGTGGCCAAGCAGGACGAAGGCCGTCAGGATCGTCGCCGCCTCATAGAAGACGTCGCCACCGCCGGTCAAGGTGACCCCGACCGAGTACACCCATCCGGCGCCGACGGCCACCGCGACCAGCACCATCATGTCCAGCGTCCGGGCCCGCAGCGCCCGCACGGCGCCCGCGAAGAACACCCAGGCCGAGTAGAAGACCACCGGCAGGCTCAGGAGCAGCTGGAACACATCGTCACGCAGGCCGAACGGCGCCGGCACGGTGAAGTTGAGTACCTCGCGCCCGATCATCGACCAGAGCGTGATCACCACCCCGAAAACCACCGCGACCAAGAACCGGTTGCGCATGTCGCGGATCATCGCCGCCATCGACATCTCACCATGACCGCCGTGGCCCATCACTTCCGCCGGGGTCCCCACCTGTGAGGAGGCCGCCGCCCCCGAATGGTCATCGCCCTCAACCCCCGGATCCGCCTGTTGCGCGCGGTGTCCCGAGTGCGCTGGGTGAGTCTCGACGGGGCTGGGTTCACCAGCGGAAGTCCCGACCGGGATGGCAGGAACCGCCGAGGGTGAGGGACACGTATGGTCGGGCACCGACTCCCCCCGGCAGTGGTAGCCGCACGCGCGCACCCACCCGGCAAGCTCGGGAACCGATGTGTGGGCGGGGTCGTAGGTCACCGTCGCCGTTTGGGCAACCGGGTTGGCCTCCACACCGATCACCCCCGGTTGGCGACCGAGCACTGCCTCGACCACGTTGCCCTGGGTGGCCCACTGCAGACCGTCAACCTCCAAGACCACTTTGCGCCCAGCAGGTTCAGTCACAGCACCCATCTCCTTGTCCGCATCATCGGTTGCCAATCTGCCATCTACTAATGTGCATAGTATTCTCTGGGGCCTGCCTCTCGTTCAGTCCACCATTACGCTTCTTGCTCATGCTGTGAATGTCCGACGAAGATGCCGGGCGAGGTGCTTGTTCGTGTCCGTAGCGTGGAATCCGACCATCTCGATTGCCGCGCGCACGACTTCCGGGGCAAGTGCAGCGCGACTTTCGATGAACAGCGGCGAGGGGCCACCCGGGACGAACCTGACCGCTACGCCGCTCACCCCAGGGAGCAGGCGAATACCTTCCATCACCTCAGCGATGCACGCCCCGCATGTCATGCCGTCGACGGTGTAGGTGGCCGTGGTGTCAGCCGTGGCGCATTTCCCGTTCCGTGCTTGTGGTTCACGCTGTGCACCAGCCCGTCGGCTCACGTCTGTTCCTCCTGCCGCGTTGGTGGCCCTTCTGGCGTCGCCGATCGGAACCTGAAGGGGTTTCGGCGAGCAGGGTGGCGACAGAACTTGGCGGGATCCAAGGAGAACGTGTCGGCGCAGTGCCGTGAGCAGAAGTAGTAAGTTGCCCCTTCGAACTCGACGTGGGCGTGGGCCGTGTCGGGATCCGCGCGCATTCCACACACGGGGTCGGTCGTAGTTTCGAACCTCTCGGCCATCTCTGTCTCCTTGCGGCGGATCGCGGGCCTCGTGCGCCTCTTACTCACATCGTGAGCGGCCGAGTGAGGGGTTCTCGTCGACTTTGAGTGAAGATCCGCTGAAGAGGCGGGTGCCGGGCCTGTCCCGCCGAAGCCCGAGAAAATTGTCTCCAGCGCTTTGGAGAGCCTTCATGGGGACCCGCCCCAAGACGTCGCCCGTCTTCGAGATCGCCTGTACTCCCGCGATGCGTTGCACGAGGAGGGGACGTGACGAAGGAGCATCCGAGCGCCGTACCTTGGGTGCCAGGCCGTGGTGGACCACCTCTACCCAGACAGTCCGGTGCCGGCCCACTGACCCCAGAGCGCGAGCACTCATCATCGGCGGTCCCCGGCGAGGAATCGTCGGCGCTGGCCACTCACGATTCACCGACCACTACCGAAACGGATGGTGGCGACGACAGCGCACCACGTGCGTGCTGCGCTGAACCGACGGGGACCTCCAGACCGGCGAAGTCGTAGGTCTGGTCGGCGAGAACGCCTCGAGAAATCGCGGCGCAGCGTTTCCCAGCGTCAACGAACCCGGTGGGACGCTGCTCGTCATGACTGGCCGCCATCACCCTCGCCGTCCGGCCCCCTGGGTCGTCGCCTCAGGCCGCTGCGGGTACCGCGTCGGTTCATCACGTGGCGTTGCTGGTCCTCATGGATGATGCTGGGGTGTACATCTGCCTCCTACCACGGACGGTGACTCGGACGGTGACTCCTTGAGAACGACGGCCTTCGCGGTGGCTCGATCCATGTGGCCCCGGTGACGGCGTGCGACTCCTAACCGTCAACGCGGGGTCGACGTCGACCAAGGTGAGCGTCCTCGACGAAACCCGTGACGAGCAGAGCTACCACTCACTGGACGCGGCGATTGACGACTTCAATGCTTGGGCAGGAGTCGACGCCGTCGCCCACCGAGTCGTCCACGGTGGCGAACGGACCGAGCCAGTAGTCATCGACGATGCGGTGCGCGCGGAACTCACCGAACTCGCCGACCTTGCGCCGCTGCATCAACGACCGAGTCTCGAGGCCATCGATGTCTGCCGGGGCCTCCTGCCATCGGTGCCGCACTTCGCCTGCTTCGACACCTCCTTCCACGCCACCCTCCCGGTCGCGGCGCGCACCTATGCTGTCCCCCAGCGGCTACGCGAACGCATCCGCGTCTACGGCTTCCACGGCCTCTCTCACGCGTGGGCGGGAGCCCGCCTGAAAGAGCTCGCCCCAGACGCACACAGAGTCCTTGTAGCTCACCTGGGCGGGGGCGGGTCCCTCTGCGGGCTGCTGTCCGGCCGCAGCGTGACCACCACTATGGGCTTCACCCCGCTCGACGGGCTGGTGATGGCCACCCGCAGTGGCTCGCTCGACCCGGGGGCGCTGTTGTGGTTGGCCCGGCACACAGACGAGGATCTCGACCAAGTACTGGAACGCGAGAGCGGCCTGTTCGGTCTCTGCGGCACCGCCGACATGCGTGAGGTCCTGCACCGCGCTCAAGCCAAGGACGCCGTTGCCGAACTGGCCCTCGAGGTCTACGTCGGCCGCTTCGTCCGGCTTCTGGGCGGCTGCGTGGCGGACATGGAAGGCATCGACGCACTCGTCTTCACAGGCGGAATCGGGGAGAACTCTGCTCCGCTCCGAGCACTCATCTGTGACCGACTCCGTTGGCTCGGGGTGCGTATAATCCCCGACGGGGACTTCGACGACGGATCCGAGCTCACTGCAGCCGGCGCGACCGTGCGCACCTTCCTCGTGCATGCCCGAGAAGACCGCCAAATGTTCACGGAGGTGGCGCGGAGCCTGAGGACCCTCGCCTGAGGCTGAGTGCAGGCTGGTACCCGACTCAAGACCGCAGCAACTACGGCCCTGGTCCAAAGTGTTCGGGCCCCGATCTCAATCAGCGCCGCGGCTCGCCGGACGGCCGTGCCACCGGGCCCTCGGCATCTTTCGCGTCGTGCCCGTCTTTCGCGTCGTGCCCGTCTTTCGCGTCGTGCCCGTCGTGCCCGCCGTGGCCGCCGTGGCCGAGATGCATGAAGAGCATCCCGCCGATCAGCAGGATCCAGATCCAGTTGGTGCCGATGAAGTCCAACATGTTGCGCTCCTGTCCGCGGCGGTCGGGCCCGAGTCCTCCAATGGTCTCCCGGGCGGTGCCGCCAATGTCCATCCTTGGTGCTCTGAGGACAAGACTGCTCCCCTGGTGTGGTGTTGCGATGGGGGTCCGATCAAGATTCGCTGAAGGCTGGTCATCGTCGCTCGCGGGCTGGGACTCGTGGCCCTCCGGTCACGTCGATGGTTCTCCGGGTCGTCGATGATGGGGAGTAGCCTCCGCCGGGTGGGCCCGCAATTTCGGGCACGGCTGCCGCTGGCCTACATGTCCATCGTGCCGTCGGCACGCGTGTGGGAGCGCATGAAGAGACGCTCACCGGCGACGATGAGGGCGATGCCTGCTCCGGCGACGTAGAGACTGAGCGGATCGGTGGATGCCTTGACCCAGACGAATGCGGCGAGCACGACCACGTCGAGGACGATGGCGGCCAGCACGATGGCCGGCTTGAAGTCGATCCGGGTGCGGAGCCTTGTGAGTAGTCCCCAGTGGATGGCGATGTCCATGATCAGGTAGTAGATCGCCCCCAGCGCTGCGATCCTGCTCAGGTCCAATGTGGCGGCCAGTGCCATGGCGAAGGCGACGGTGTAGACCGTGGCGTGGATACGCACCGTGCCGGGCATCCGAAAGTCCCGATGGGGCACTTGCTTCATGCGAGTCAGCATGGCCAGCAACCGCGAGGACGCGAAGACACTCGCCATCACACCTGAAGCTGTGGCGACGATGGCCAGGATGACCGTGAACCACACCCCGGTGCCGCCGAGCGCAGGTCGGGCCGCCTCCGCCAGGCTGAAGTCCTCGGCGGCAAGGATCTCGGGCAAGGTGAGGTTGCCGGCCACGGCCGTGGCGATGGCCAGGTAGACGACCGTGCAGATGACCAGGGCGATCACGATCGCTCTGCCGGTGTTGCGATGGGGATCGACAATGTCACCGCCGCTGTTGGTGATGGTGGTGAACCCCTTGTAGGCCAGGATCGCCAGCGCGACCGCAGCAAGGAACCCCTCGACGGAGGGATCGATCCCGGCCGCGGTAGTCCCATTGGTGAAGTTGGCGGCAGAGGCAAACCACAGGCCGACGACCGCGAACAGTCCGAGACCGACGATCTTCACTGCCGCCATCGATCGTTGGCTGACCTCGACGGCCCGGTTTCCGGCGACGTTGACAACGAATGCGGTTGCGAGCAGCCCGATGGCGAAGACCGGCACCCAGAGCGAGACTGGATCGAGGCCAGCGATCTGCAGGACGTAGGTGCCGAAGGTGCGGGCCACCAGGCTCTGGCTGATCACCATGGAGACGTACATCAAGATCGCGAATACGCCCGTCGCCGCCCCGGGGCCGTACTCCTCACCGAGGAATTTGGCGACACCTCCCGAGGACGGGTAGGCGTTGGACAGCTTGACGTAGGAGTACGCGCTGAGGGCGACGACCACTGACGCGGCGACGAAGGCCACCGGGAACAGGTTGCCTGCCAGCCGGGCGGTTTGCCCGGTGAGCGCAAATATCCCTGCGCCGATCATGACGCCGGTGCCCAGGGAAACTGCCCCGACCAGTGTCAGGCTGCCGGGCGCATCCTCCGGTGACTGATTGTCGTCGGCGGCGTGGGGATCGGTCTCCATCACGACTTCTCCTTCATGGTCGGTTCGGTGAGCCACTCCATCGATCGCTTCTCAGACATGGGTGGGCATGACGGGGCGGTTCGTCGCGTGGAGGTCGCGACGCCTACGTTCAATGGCGGGTCGGTCAATGTCGGACCAGCCGGGCAATGGCGTCATGGGCCTCTCGAAGCTTGGTGTCTTTGTGCGATTCGTCGGCATCCCCGGCTGCGACCAGGCACTGGGCGACGTGCTCGTCCAGTAGCGCGACAGCCACGCTGCAAAGGGCCTGGTCTGCGGCGCAGAGTTGGGTGAGGATGTCGATACAGTCCCGGTCATCGTTGACCATGCGGGCGATGCCGCGCACCTGTCCCTCGATCCGCTTGAGCCGCAGGAGCAAAGGACTTCGGGCCACGCCAGTTGCGGTCATCGCTCCACTCCTCCTCTGGTGCTGCGACGGGCTGGGTATGTGGACCGGGCGGGGCGCCCCGTGGGCAGCCGGATATGGGTCAGGCCTGGGCGTAGCGACTCGGCTCCTTCTCGAAGGCTGTGGCGCAGTGCTGTGAGCAGAAGTGATAGGTCACCTCGTGGTGCTCGATGTTGGCCGTCGCTTCGGCCGGCTCGATGCTCATCCCACACACCGGGTCGACGGTCGGCTCTGTCTTCGAAGCGGTGGTCCGGGACGTTGTGTGCTCCTCTGTGCGGTCGCCGCCGATCTTCACCACCGGGTCGATGGCAGCCACAACGACGTCGGCGGGGAGCGTCGGAGGTGTGTAGGTCCGAAGCCGGTTGGCGTTGGCCACCACCGACAGCGATGACAGCGCCATCGCGCCCGCGGCAATGATCGGGCTGAGTACCAGCCCGAACGCGGGATACAGCACGCCCGCGGCCACGGGGATGCCGAGCCCGTTGTAGACGAAGGCAAAGACCAGGTTCTGGCGGATGTTGCGCATCGTCGCCCGGGACAGGTCGATCGCGTTCACCAGGCCGGACAGGGCTCCGCTGATCAGGGTGACGTCCGAGGACTCGATGGCGACGTCGGTGCCGGTGCCGATGGCGGAGCCGACGTCGGCCTGCGCGAGTGCGGGTGCGTCGTTGATGCCGTCCCCGACCATGCCGACCACTCGCCCTTCGCTCTGCAGCCGCTTGACCTCGCGGGCCTTGTGCTCGGGGAGCACTTCGGCCACAACCCTGCCGATCCCGACCTGGCGGGCGATCGCGGCTGCCGTGGCACGGTTGTCCCCGGTCATCATGACCACCTCGATGCCCCTGGACTGAAGGGCCGCCACCGCCGCGGCCGATCCCTCCTTGAGGGTGTCCGCCACTCCGATCACCCCGGCCGGGACGCCACCGATGGCCACCAACATGGGGGTCTTGCCATCGGCAGCCAGACGCTCCGAATCCCCCGCCAACGGATCGGCGTCGATTCCGGCCCCCTGCATCAGACGTCGGTTTCCCACCAGGACGGAACTTCCGTCGACGAGCGCTCGAACGCCCTGGCCCGTGATCGAGTCGAACTCGGTGGCTGCGATCACCTCGGCGTCGCGCTCGCGGGCACCGGCCACGATGGCCGCAGCCAGCGGATGTTCCGAGGATTGCTCGACCGCCGCGACCGCGCTCAGCAGCTCGGCGGTGGTGAAACCAACGGCTGGAAGGACGTCGGTCAGCGCTGGGGTTCCCTTGGTGATGGTGCCGGTCTTGTCGAGTACGACGGTGTCGAGCTTGTGTGCGGTCTCCAGGGCCTCGGCGGAACGGATCAGGATCCCGGCTGTTGCGGCTTTGCCGGTGCCGACCGTGATCGACAGCGGGGTAGCCAGTCCCAGCGCGCAGGGGCAGGCGATAATCAGCACGGACACTGCGGCGACCAGCCCGAAGATGTAGACCGGGGTCGGTCCGAGCAGGAACCAGGCCACGAATGTCCAGATCGCAACCGCGATCACGGCGGGCACGAAGAATCCCGAGACTCGGTCGGCCAGTCGCTGGATCGGGGCACGGGAGCCCTGGGCCTGCCGCACGAGCGCAATGATCTGGGCGAGCATCGTCTCGGCGCCGACCTTGGTGGCGGCGTAGCGGAAAGCGCCGGTCTGGTTGATGGTCGCGCCGATGACGGTGTCACCTTCACCCTTGAGGGCCGGAAACGGCTCGCCGGTGACCATGGACTCGTCCACCGCCGAGGTGCCGTCGAGGACCTCGCCGTCTACTGGGAGCTTCTCCCCCGGACGGACCACCACGACGTCTCCCAGTTCGACATCCTCGACGTCGACCTCCAACTCGCGGCCGTCCCGGATGACGCGGGCGGTGCGCGGTTGCAAGCCGATCAGGGTCCGGATGGCCTCACCCGTGCCGGCCTTGGCCTTGGTCTCCATCAGCCGGCCCAGCAGGATCAGACTCAGGATCACCCCGACCGCCTCGAAGTAGACCTGTCGGGCCTCTGCTGGCAAGGCGCCAGGAACCAGAGTCACCACCAGGCTGAAACCGTAGGCCGCAATCGTGCCGAGCGTGATCAGGGAGTTCATGTCTGCGCCGCGGTGGGACAACGCCAGCCAGCCCGTGCGGTGGATTGGCCAACCCGTATAGAACATGACCGGGGTGATCAGAGCCAGTTGCAGCCAGTGGTTCATCAGCAGGTCCGGGATCCAGGAGAACCCGAACAGTTCGGCCCCCATCACTGCCAGTGCCACCGGCGCACTCAGGAGTGCGCCCCAGAGCACCCGGCGCTTCAGGTCCGCGATCTCGAGGTTGCGCTCGCGTTCTTCGACGTCGTCGGTGTCGGCCAGCGACGCTAGCTGCGGACTCGTCTCCGTGGGGTCGCTACCGCTGTGGCCGGTGGCCACAACCGGTTCTGTCGGCCTGGGTTCACCATCGGCAGCGGCCACTCGGATCTCGCCGTGCAGCATCCCCATCCCACAACGGAACTCGTAGATCCCGGCCCCCAGAGGCGGCAGGTCAACGAACGTACGCCGTCCCTCCGGCAGTTCGACGTCAACGCCGAGCCCGGCGATGACCAGTCGTTCGGAACAGGCCGAGGACTCCTGCCGGTCGAACACGAGGCGAATCGGCGCCGCGGGTTCGACCTCCACAGCGCTCGGGTGATACCCGCCCTGTACCAGGACTTCCTCCACCTGAAGGCTCTCGCCGACCCCAACGCCAACTCCAACTCTGGCGCCGTGGTCGGCGGGCACGGACCCCGAGACGTCAGCGCGTTTGGGTTGAACCGATTCGTCGGCGACCGCGTCAACCCGCCGAGTGTCTGGCAACGGCTGAGATGTGGCCTCATCGAGGACCCGGATCCGCCCGTGCAGCATGTTCATACCGCAAGCGAAGTCGAAGGTGCCCGCTGTCCTCGGGATGAACTCCACGACCGTGGTCTTGTATGCCGGGAGCAGTTGGTTCACCCCGAAGTCGGGAAAGACCACCCTCGAGGAGCAGTCACCGCTTTCCTGCCGGTCGAACAGCACACGGACCGGGACGCCGGAGGCCACCTCGATGACATCGGGACTGTAGCCGCCCCTGACTGTGACTCGAACCTCCTGGACGCCCTCGCGGAGTGCTGCCTGACGCGACTTCTTCGGGCCGAAGAAGAACCAGGTCAACACGCCCGTCAGCACTGTCGCCGCAGCGACGACGACGATCTCGATCCCACTCACAACTACCTCCCTCGTCTGCGCCCCGGCGTCGACCTTCGGCTCCCGGGACGCGAACCTCGTCATACGTCCGGAACTGGCTGGCACACCCCTGGGGGGTACCTCATATCTCAGCTCGAGAACATGAAGGTGACCCCGCTCAACGAGTGAAGGTCGAGTAAAGTCCGTCGCGGCATTCAGGGCCGACCAACCGGTCGCGGCCAATCTGCGACCGGCAGGATGTGCACCGTCAGCGGACGGACCCTCCGCGTGCGCGTTGTCGTGCACGTTCCAGGGCGAGCATGATCCGCGCGGCCCCGGCCAGAGATCCGATCAGGACCAGACCGCTGGCCGCCACCCCCAGCCCGATCAACGGGCCGGGTGTGGCGGCAAGAGCGCTACTCATCGCTCCACCGGCCAGGACAGCGACAGCGAGGAGGATCCAGAACCGGCGACGCGCCCGACCAACTGATCGGCTCGGCGCAGCGTCTGCATACCTGACGAACACGGTGAACTACATTCCCAGATGCTGCTGGGCCGGAGTGACGGCCATCAGCACCGTCAAGACGATCACGACGAGCACCACGATCACGGCCGCGGCCATGGCCACCGGGCGCCTGCGCCAGTAGCGGTTGGGGTTGCGATCCACGAAAGGCAGGATCACCAGGAGGGCGAAGAAGACCAGTTCGCCGTAGAGGATCCCCGGCAGGCCGACCCAGTTCTCCAGTGTGAACGTCCACCAGAAGGTCCAGGGCGGCCTGGTGACCTCGATGCCGGCGACCGGCGGCGGACCAATCACCGGTGGCACCAGAACCGCAAGGACACCGAGGAGGCCCAGCAGCACCGTCCCGAACGCGGCGATCCTGCGCAGATGATGGGTGAACGGCTCGGTCGGCTCCTCGTCGGGCGCCTGAGTGCCCGAGTCATCGGTGGGTAGCGTTGGGTGCGGCGAGATCTTGTGCTTCTTGACCAGCAGGGCGTGCAACGTCGCAAGCACCACGATCAGGCCGGGAACAATGACCACGTGGGCGGCATAGAGCCGGACCAGGATCGAGATCTGCCCAGCGAAATCGGGGGAGAACCACCAACCGGCACCGCCCAACAGTTTGCCGATCTCAAGGTTGTGACCGAGCGCCTCGAATCCCTCCTGATCCCACTTCAGCACCGTCCCGGTGAACAAGGCGAGGGTGACCAGACCGAACATCGCGACACCGATGAGCCAGTTTCCTTCCCGTGGACGCTTGTAGGAACCGGTGAAGAAGACACGAAGCATGTGCAGTATCGCCGTCACATACATGGCCTGGGCGGCCCAGTAGTGCAGTCCCCGGACGAAACCTCCGCCCCACACGTCAGTCTGGATATGGCGCACCGAGGCGTTCGCAGTCTCCGGAACCGGGCTGTAGAACTGCACCAGCACCACCCCGGTGGCGATCAGGATCCCCAGCGACGCCGCGGTCACCCCGCCCAGGCTCCACCCCAAGTTGTTGGCGTGCTCGGGAACCGGGTACTCCAGCGCGCTGACCCCCAGCCGGTCGTCGATGACATCCAACGCCCGGCGGCCGCGACTACGGGTATCCGGTGCGTTCTCCGATGCTGACGTATGAGTAGTCATGACCCCTCCGGTCCGGTCGGCGGCGTGGGCGGGGAGTATCCGGAGCCGAGCTGCGCACGCAGGTGACGCAGGTTGTCGCGTGGTCGGAAGTGCCAGGCGAGCCCGCCCCCCAACCCCATCAACAGAACCGACACCACCAAGAGCATCCAGTCGCTTCCCGACAATGCCCCCCTGCCCGACAGCGCACTGGGCACCGTCGTTGTGCCGGTCTCCTCACCGGTCGCAGGTGGGAGCTGGCTGAGAGCCTCACTGATCGACTCCGTGAGCTGGGTCCTACCTTGCGCCACGTCGCCGGCCTCCAAGGCCGCTCGGGCCCGCTGGAGCTCCGCGACATCGACACCCTCCTGGTGCTCGGTGTCAAGCGCGTCGTCCACCTTCTCCATCGCCAGCTCCACCCCGGCATCGGTCGTGTCATGGGCTAAGTGCCCCAGTGCTTGCTGAACCAGCAGATAGCCCACGTCGGTTTCCCCAGGTTCGTCCGCCCACACCGGGGACGCTGAGAGCAACGCGGTAAGGAGCACCACCCAAGGCAAGAACAGTGAAACCACGTACCGACGTCGGCGAAGACTCCGGGGGCGCGTGCGCTGTCGTTGAGATGCCGACACGGGTGTTCGAGCAGCCATCACTGGGCCTCTATCCTTGGGGCGCTACGTGCGTTTCAAGTTGTCGGATCCAACGAGATTCGGTCGGCGCATGAGGAGCGAGCGCCGGCCAACGGGCAACTACTTGCCCTAGTAGGCTAGGGCTGGCACGCTCGCGCGTCAAGCAGCAAGCGCGAGTTGCCGCCATTGGATTCCTGATCCCCTGTCAACGGCAGGCGAAGCTTGGACTCTTCGGCTTCAATGCCGGAGCAACATCCAGAGCCCGATCAGTGGCGTGCCGAGACTTCAACTCCTTGGCCTGCCACAGCGCGACGGCAACGATTCCCACGATGATCGCCGCAACCGTCCAGTTGCGCACGACCCTGGATCGCTCACACACGCCACCATCTACTATGTTCAATAGTTGATAGTGGATGGGTCGTCCCCGCCATCCACAACGGCAGCCAGCAAAGGACAACACGACATGCAAGACGCATCCGAGGACAGGATCCTGGGACTCTCACCCAAGGCTCGCCGGTACGCGTTCCCCTTCTTGGCGCTTGCCGTGGCCGTCATCATCGTCGGATCCATCGCCAGCCGTCCCGACGCGTCCGATGGGGCGGGTGGCCCGAGGGTCGGCGGGGATCTTCACGCCGTAGGTCAGGTCGGCGACCGTCTGTTTGTGAGTGGCCACGGTGGTGCGGCGTTCCGTGCTGCGACCGGGGGCTGGACACAGATCGCCAGCCTGGACGACAAGGACGTCATGGCCTTGGCCGCTTCCGGGAAGACCGTCCTCGCCGGCGGTCACGCGGGCCTCTACAGTTCTACCGATGACGGCACGACCTTCAGCCAGGTTGCGCGGCTACCGGTCTCCGACGTCCACGCCGTGGGCGCATCCGACCAGCGCGTCTACCTCGCGTCTCCCGAGGCGGGGGTCCTCGTCTCCAACGACGCCGGAACGACTTTCGACCAGGTGAGCACCATGGGGCAGGACTTCATGGGGGCCATCTGGGTCGATCCCGCTGATCCCGACACCGCGATCGCGCCCTCCATGCAAGCCGGGGCGGTGAGGTCCACCGACGGTGGAGTCACCTGGGCCCCTCTGGGTTCGTCGTCTGGTTCGATGTCGATCGCCGTCGGCAGCGGCGGCCAGCAGATCGTGGCGATCGGCATGGCTGGCGCGGAACAGAGCACAGACGGTGGCGCGACGTGGTCTCCCGTGAGTGTTCCTGCTGGCACGAGCGCCGCCGCCTACACTGCTCGTGACGACCTCGTTGTCGCGGTGCACTCAGGAGATCGCGCGGAGGTCCACCAGTCCGTCGCCGGCAAGTGGGATCCTCTCCCCTGAGGATGCCGGATAGCGTGCACAGAGGAGTCGAGACGATGCGCTCGCTGGGCGATCTTGAAGCAGTCGTGATGAGCCACCTGTGGTCCACCGTCGATGGCATGACTGTTCGCGATGTCTTGGAGAGTCTCGACCGCGAGCCGCCGCTGGCCTACACGACGGTCTTGACCGTCATGGACAACCTTCACCGCAAGGGGTTCCTGACCCGCGAGAAGGAAGGCCGCGCCTATCGCTACCTGCCGACCAAGGGACGGGCTGAGTACACCGCCGAACTGATGCATGAGCTCCTCAGCGGTAGCGGAGATCGATCAGTCACCCTCCTGAGGTTCCTCGACACCATGTCACCCAAGGAAGTCGAGCGACTCAAGCGAGCTCTCGGTGATTAGCGCGGCCCTCCTGCTCGCCTACGGCGTGACAGCTGGCACATGGGGGGCCCGGGCGCTGATGCACTCCCGGTGGGCTCGCCTCTCGCCCCGGCTAGCCATCGCGGCGTGGCAGGCGGTCGCCGCCTCGGTCCTGCTGAGTCTTGTGGCGGCGGGCGGCGCTTTGTCGATCAGCTTTCCGCACGTTCGTGGCGATCTGGCTCGGCTCTTCGATCTCTGCGCGGGGAGCCTCAAGGACGGGTACGCCTCGCCGGGTGGCACCGTGGCCGCAGCCCTCGGGGTCACCGCGGCCGCGCTCCTGATGACCAGAGCGGCGTGGTGCGGCGTGCGGGCGGCCAGTTCGGACCATCACGAGCGTACGACGCGCGTGGCCGTGCTCGATCTGGTCGCCAGGTCCGACGTCCTCGCGGGTGTCCTGGTCATTGACCACCGGGAGCCGTACGCGTTCTGCGTGGGCGGCAGGCGTCAGCGGGTGGTTGTCACCAGCGCACTGCTTGAGACACTCAGCGCCGACGAGTTGCGGGCCGTCCTCGCTCATGAGCAGGCGCACCTGCGACAGCGCCACCACGTCGCCCTGCTGGCCTGCCGAGCGCTGTTCGGGACGCTGTCACCATTCTTCCCGGCCTTTCGAGGGGCGATGCCCCTGGTGCGGCTCTACGCCGAGTTGTCGGCCGACGACAGCGCTAGACGAAGCGTCGGGGCCAGGCCGCTCCGCGCGGCGTTGGCGACCTTGGCGTGCGCTCCTGCCCCGTCGGGCGCCCTAGCGGCCAGCGCCGATGACGTGGAAGCGCGACTCGTTCGCCTGTCCGACCAGGCCCACCGCCTCACGCGCCCGCGCACGGCGTTCGCGGGCGTTGCGATCGGGGCGATATTCCTTCTTCCTCTCGCGTTGGTGACGGCACCAGCGCTCGCGATGGCCTGGGAAGGCATCTGCCTTATCGGCTGACCGCGCAGAGGACCTCTTCGGCTATCTACTATCATTCTTAGTAGTTACCGAAGAGGAGGAACGCCATGAGCAACATCCGCCGTCGCGCGCCGAAGAGCGCGGTCGACAAACAGCTCTCAAACTGGAGCAACCGCCGCGTCCTGTCCTGGTCGCTCTTCGCACTGGCCGCCATCGTCGCGATTCAGCACGTGCTGGCGCACGGCGGCTTCCGGCCGATCCCGATTTCCATGGGTTGGCAGGACGTGCTGCTCGGATACCCGACGGCGATCGTGATTGCGATCGCTGGCGGCATCGCACTCGATCCGAACCCGCGGCTCTGAGGCCACCGCACCGGGCTTGGGCATGAATGCCCGGGCCAGCACGCCCGTGTTTGCCGCGGCCTCATTGTCTTCCTGACCGCTGACCGTACGGCGCGAGCGACGCGCTGAACCGCCCAGGGATGTCCGGAGCCCGGTCAGCCGATCCGCACCGTGCCGACCCAGGTAGCCGCAGCGAAGGACGCGTCTCCGCTGTAGGCCACTTTGACGGCGTGGGTCCCGACGTCCAGTCGATGACGGCGACCGAAACGCGCGACAACTCCTCCGCTATCAAGGCCCAGGGTCCGGGTGCGTCCCCCGACCTTCACAATGACGCGCCCACTGGGTTGGACGCTGACGCCGGAAGGGGAGGCGATGCTCACTCGGACCCGGGCCACACGGCGACGCGCCGTGGCAGACGCCGCCACCACGGGTTCGGCTGTCACCGGGCCGACCGGCTGTGGGGTCTGGGAAACCGGATCGAGTCCGGCCTGCTCGAGGGTCACAAGGCAGCTGATGGTGTGTCCCACGTCTTCGGGCCGCACCTGGTAGGTCTGTTCGCGAGCCCCCGGGATTGGTTCTTCACTCCTCAGCCATTGATAGGCAGGCCGTGCCTCAGCCGGGCGGTAGGTGCCCGGCTCGATCCTCAACTCCCCTCCCAGGCGGGCCAGCCCTCCCACCGTGGCGGGCTCGTCGATGGTGATAGGAACCCGCTTGGCGGCAGCCATGATGCGTTCGGTGCGTCGCCTGATCTTCGGAAGCGCCTCGTACAGGTGTTGGCCGGGGCAAGCGGTGTCGTTGGTGTCGCGGTGGCCGTCGATGACCGGCAACCGGACACCTCGGCCCGCGGCGTACTTGTCGCTTCCTTCCGACTTGACCCGGATCCTTGCGCGTGGGTCCCGGTCAAAGGGATCGAGTTTCCATGCGGAGATCGCTGCGATGGTGTTCAGCAGAGCGTTGCTGGGCTGGACGGTGTCATAGTTGCCGATCGCTGAAATGCCTGTGGATTCTGCGTTGAAGCCCAGAGTGTGGGCACCGCGGACCAGTTTGGCCGGGCCGCCGGCTCGCCCGACCCATCCACGCCCAAATCGGTCAACGAGGAAGTTGTAGCCGATGTCGGACCAGCCCAAGCTCTGGGTGTGGTAGGCGTACATGCCGCGGATCAGCGCAGGCACGTCGTCGCGTGCGTAGTTGTTGGAGTTCACCGTGTGGTGAACGTGGACCTGCTTGATGGTGTGAATGTAGGTAGGGCTTCCGTCACGAAGGGACTCGTTGGCGCCCCATTCCTTGCGAGTGACCAGCGCCGGTCGCTGGGCTTGTGACTCCGACTCGGACTCCGCGCTTTGTCGCTGCTCGACGACGCGCGAAGACGGTTGCGCCACCAACAAGTCACCAGGCCTGCGTTCGGGATAGATGAGAACCAATGTCAGTCCACGCGGACGACGTCCCTCAACGCGGATCTGGACCCCGTCGGCTTGGCCGATCCACACCAGATCCGTGCCGACCACGGCGACGGCATCGCGCGAGACCATGTCAGGAAGGTCGTGGAGAAGGGGGACCTGTACCCACGGCCCCCAGATGCCGCCGCTGCGGGATCGAACACTGGCAGTGGGGGCACGCTGATCCGCGCTCCAGGTAAAGGCAACCAGTGAGTGGGTCGACGTCGGCAGGCGACGCGATTCCCAGCGCCCGGGCCCGACGTTGGGCAAGACGCTGTCCCCCAACGCGAGGTGCAAGGACTGCACATCGGTTCCGGCGTGGGTGGACAGGGCCAGCGTGTCCCCAGCGAACGGCTCGTCGCCGTCGCCGGAATAGAGGGTCAGTCGCGCAGCGGCACCGACGGTCACCAGCGCTGCACCGCCTGCGGCCAGCTTCAGCAACGGCCGGCGTGACGTGCCCGGAACGCCCATCTGGTTCCCATCAGTCACAGGAGCCACTCTAGTTGCAATCAACGATGCCGCATAGTAGTAACCCGCTTCGGGTCAGGCTCGGCACCGCCTAGGTGGTTGGTGTTGAACGGGCCCACCCCGACCCCTCGCCTGCTCCGGTTCCTACCTCAAGCGCACCAGCACCCCGGAATAGACACCCAGCCCGACACCACTACTCGCGCACCCCGCAACCCCGAACCGCGAAGCTGTCAACGTGTTCTGTCAGGCCACGGCAACGGCAACGGCAACGGAGAGAAACCCTCCACGATTCGGGGGAGCACCACACCCCACTCCTCATCCCCCACCACGCTCACCTTTCGCGGGCATACCGACGTGGGGCACGCAGCCCAGCCAGGGCGCGACGTAGGAACGAGACCGGGTTCACGTCGAACGAGACCGCGAACGCCGACTCGATCACGACCGCCAGCCACCCGGCGACCCGTCCAAGCACGCCGCTGTCGAGGACGGCGAGCCCGACGCCGACCATGAAGATGCCGAAGGTGAGGAACGTGATCACGAACCCCGCGCTGTTCTGGTCCACCAGGACCCGCGCCGTCGTCGCGCTGATCTGTCCCCGGTCGATCGTGGCCGCGATCACGGGCAGCACCGAGGCGATCTTGACAGCCAGGGTGGTGCCCCGGGTCGCGACAGGACCCGGCCGACCACGAGCCGACGCACTCGACAAGATGACCCGCGGTCGCGAATGAAGACCCACACTGGCGCACCTGACCGAAGCCCGTGCCGCTTCTTTGTACTTCGCGGCGTCTGAATGTACGGTTGGTACATGACGGACGTAACGGCCCTCAGCATCTCCGATGCGCGCACCCAACTGGCAGCGATCATCGACCGCGCTCGCGCCGATCACGAGCCGGTCTACATCGCTCGACGAGGGCGGCGTGTCGCGGCCGTCATCGATGCCGACGATCTCGACCGCCTCATCGAGCTGGCCGAAGACATGGCCGACATTCGCGCCGCGGAGCAGGCCCGTGCCGAGATCGAGGAGACCGGCGCCGCCCCGATACCCTGGGAGGAGGTCAAGGCCGACCTTGGGCTCACATGAGATACGAGGTCACCCTGGCCCCGACCGCCGCTCGGCAGTTGCGCAAGTTCGATCCTCAGGTCCGTCGACGCGTTCAGGCAGCCATCGAGCTCCTCGCCGAGGATCCTCGTCCGCCAGCCGCGACGCGGCTGGTCGGCGGCGCGGGCTAATGGAGAGTGCGGACCGGTGACTACCGAATCGTCTACGAGATCCACCAAGACCAACTCCTGGTACTCGTCTTGAACGTCGGGCATCGCCGAGAGATTTACCAGCGGCACTGACCCATGTTGGCGGAGCACTACGGTCCTGGCGTGCGACCAGGACACCCTCGTGGTGGGCGCCTCTACTGCGACGACCAGGAAAGGGGCGGTGCCGTGCTGGGCGAGTCGCACCGCGGCCGTCTGATGTCGGGGTTCGGTCCCACCAGTTGGGTGGTCCCATCCGCCTCATCCGCACCAGCCCGCGTGGGGCTCAGCACTCAAACCACGCGCGGGCTACTGTGCCGCTGACAGCGCTGGGTAGGTGTCGGAAAGGGTCGCACGATGGATGTCCTGCACGCGTTCTGGTCCGGCGAGGGGCTCTGCCTGTGGGGCGAGGACTCCGGGCTTCCCGTGAAGAGCCCGAGCCAGGCATTACGAACCGCGCGACCGCACCCGTACGCCGTACCGGCCGAGCGGCTCGCCCTGGTGCACGCCGGGAAAGTGGACTCCGCAACGCTACTCCTGCCGTCCCTTCGCTCGGCTCCGATCGACTCCCCCGAGCTGGTGCGGGTGGCGTCGCGGCCCACGCCGCGGTCCCAGCCGTCCCTGCTGCCGTGGACCGTGCCCTTGGTGGAGATCGATCCGCCAGCCGCCTTTGCCGTGCTGGACGAGCCACCACCGGAGGTGCGGCACGCTGCCTCGCTCGCGTTCTTCCGTGGGATCGCAGACTTTGCGCGTGAGCTGGTCGGCCGGGGCCGGGTCGCCCCGACCCTGGTGGCCGAAGGCGCTGCGATCGAAGCGCGGTGGCGTCCCGTGCTCCGCGGGTCCGACATCGTGGCGTTGAACGCCCTGGTCGCGGCGATGCCGCCCGTGTGCCGGGCACGGGTGGACCAGCCGGGTGCACAGGAGATCGCGCTCTCGGCGCTGGGCGGCTTAGTCGACGCGGAGGTACGCCGGCTGGTCACCGGCATCGACCTCGCGCCCCCGCGTCGAGGGCGTCGGCCTCGGCGACTGCCCGCCGCCGAGGAGTGGCTGCTCGGACTGACCCGGCCCGACGGTCGCCTGGACATTGCACTCGTGGAGCTCGAGTCGTTGCGCGAGGCACTCCTGCCGTGGCGGGACCTCAGCGTCGACTCGACCGGTCCGGCTCGTGCGACGTTCCGGCTGTGCGAGGCGCCGTCGATCCCCGTGGCCGACGAACCTGCGTGGCGACTGGAGTTTCTCCTTCAGTCGCAGGCGGACCCCAGCCTGCTGGTTCCCGCCGGCGAAGTCTGGGCTGACGAAGGGAGCCTGGACCGGTGGCTGGAGCGCCCCCAGGAGCTGTTGCTGGCCGAGCTCGGCCGGGCCAGCCGGATCTATCCGGCGATGGAGGCCACACTCAGGTCGGCCCGCCCCACGGCCGTCGAGCTCGACGGTGACGCAGCCTTCGCGTTCCTGTCGCATACCGCGATGCGGCTCGACGAGGCGGGGTTCGGGGTGCTGCTGCCGTCCTGGTGGTCCGATCGCGCCAAGCTCGGCTTGGCCCTCCACGGGTCCACCCCCACCGACGGCGTGGTCAGCGGCGGGTGGTTCGGTCGCGACCAGCTGGTGAGCTTCGACTGGAGGATCGCGGTCGGGGACAGCCCCCTGACCGAGGACGAGATGGAAGCCCTGGCCGACGCGAAGTCGTCACTGGTCCGACTGCGTGGAAAGTGGGTGGCCGTCGACTCCGACCAGCTGCGCCGGGCGCTGGAATTCCTCGAGCGGGAGCGCGACCGCGAGGGCACGGCCGGGGAACTGCTCGGCCTGGCGGCCAGCCACCCCGACGACCTTGACCTGCCACTCGAGCTCGCGAGCGTGCGGGCGGACGGGAGGCTCGGCGACCTGCTCGACGGTGCCGCCCCGAAATCGCTGAACCCGTTGGAGCCCCCGCCCGAGTTCGGTGCGACGCTGCGGCCCTACCAGCTGCGGGGGTTGTCGTGGCTGGACTTCCTTTCCTCGCTGCGGCTCGGCGCCTGCCTCGCGGATGACATGGGTTTGGGCAAGACGGTCCAGCTGCTGGCGCTGGAGGCCCATGATCGGCATGGGACTCCCGAGACGGGGCCGACCCTGTTGATCTGCCCGATGTCCCTGGTCGGCAACTGGCAGCAGGAGACCGCCCGGTTCGCTCCCCACCTCCGCGTCTATGCCCACCATGGGAGCACTCGCCTGTCCGGCGAGGACTTCCTGAGCCGGTGTGCGGAGAGCGACCTGGTGGTGACGACGTATGCCACGGCCAGCCGGGACATCGGTGACCTGACCGCACGGACCTGGCATCGCGTCGTACTCGATGAGGCACAGGCCGTGAAGAACTCCCTGTCGCAGGCGGCAAAGGCGGTCCGCCGGTTGGAAGCCACCCACCGGATCGCGTTGACCGGCACGCCTGTGGAGAACCGCCTCGCTGAGCTCTGGGCCATCATGGACTTCCTCAACCCGGGCCTGCTGGGGAGCCCGGAGCAGTTCCGCGCCCGCTACGCAATCCCCGTGGAGCGGCACGGCGACAAGCAGTCCGCACAGCGCCTGCGCAGGATCACCCAGCCCTATCTCCTGCGCAGGCTCAAGTCCGATCCGACGGTCATCGACGACCTGCCCGACAAGCTCGAGATCAAGCAGCGCTGCCGGCTCACCACCGAGCAGGCGTCGCTGTACCAATCGGTGGTCAACGAGATGATGCCGAAGATCGAGGAGTCCCAGGGCATCGCTCGGCGCGGCAACGTGCTCGCGGCGATGACCAAGCTCAAGCAGGTCTGCAACCATCCGGCGCAGCTCCTGCACGACCGCTCGCCCGTCGGTCGTCGCTCGGGCAAGGTGATCCGGCTCGAGGAGATCCTGGAGGAGATCCTCGCGGGGGGCGACCGGGTGCTGTGTTTCAGCCAGTACACCGACTTCGCCGAACTCCTGCTCCCGCATCTGTCCGCGCGGTTCGGGCAGGAGGTGCTCTACCTGCACGGCGGGACACCCAAGCGGCGGCGCGACGAGATGGTCGCGCGCTTCCAGTCCGGTGAGGGCCCGGCGGTCTTCCTGCTGTCGCTCAAGGCGGGCGGCACGGGGCTGAACCTCACCGCCGCCAACCACGTCGTCCACCTCGACCGATGGTGGAACCCCGCAGTGGAGAACCAGGCCACGGATCGCGCCTTCCGCATCGGGCAGAAGCGCAACGTGCAGGTCCACAAGTTCGTCTGCGCAGGCACTCTCGAGGAGCGGATCGACACGATGATCACCGACAAACAAGCACTGGCCGACTCCGTCATCGGCGACGGCGACGGCTGGTTGACCGAGCTATCGAGTGGCGACCTCAGGCAACTGTTCACCCTCTCCGAGGAGGGTGTCGATGAGTAACTGGTATCCCCCGCCGGCACGTCCGCGAAAGGTCGAGGGCGGCCTCAAGGCACGCACCGCACGCGGCGCGATTGCCCAGACCTGGTGGTCCGAACGGTTCATCTCGGTGCTCGAGGGGATCGGCCTCGGCAACCGGCTGGCCCGCGGTCGCACCTACGCCCGCAAAGGGCAGGTGATGTCGCTGGAGGTGACGACCGGCTTGGTCACCGCGCTCGTGCAGGGCAGCCGCGCTCGCCCCTACCGGGTGCGGATCGGGATGGCGCCCTTCGGAAAGCCCGACTGGGCGCTGGTCGAGCAAGTCCTTGCAGACAGTGCCTGGTACGCCGCGCGGCTCCTCACCGGGGAGATGCCGCACGACATCGAGGACGTCTTCGAAGGCGTCGGCCTCTCCCTCTTCCCCACAACGGCCCGGTCGCTGTCCCTCGACTGCACCTGCCCCGACTCCGCCGTACCGTGCAAGCACGTGGCCGCGACCTGCTATCTGCTCGCCGAGAAGTTCGACGACGACCCCTTCGCGATCCTCGCCTGGCGTGGCCGCGAACGAGACGAGCTCCTCGCAAACCTGCACGCCCGTCGCTCGGACGGGCCTCCCGCAGCCGACCACGCCGAGGGACTAGGCGCCGCGCTGTCGGAGTGCCTCGACAGCTATTTCTCCCTCCAGTCAGAGACCATGGTCGAGAGCCCGCCGGCTGGCTCAGTCACCACTCTTGTCGACGAGCCGCCCGAGTCCGCGGGTTTCCTCAGGGACCGGTCGCTGGCCGAGCTGTTGCGGCCGGCATACCTCGCCATGGAACCCTCCACAAAGCCCCTAGTCCGAGAATGACCTCAGCCGCGCGCGTGGCTGAGGTCATTCTCGGACTAGCTACGCTCGGAGACTATGGAAGGCACGTTGGCGTGTCCAGCAGCAAGCGCGAGTTGCCGCTGTTGGATTCCTGATCCCTGTCAACGACCGGGCGCCTCTTCATGCACTCACACACCACACCAGACGGTCACATGATCATGTGAGTTCACCTCTCTGTGATCCCGGCCGCGATCTTGGATGGCAGCCGTAGCAGTCACCTGACCGTGATCCGACGGAACACCACCACCGCAGTGGCCGTGAGGCCGAGGAGCCATCCGAGCGCCAACAAGAGGGCGCCGATCTCGTCGAAGCTCGAGGTGAACGCCCCATCCATCATCACTTTGACGGCGCCGTGGGCGGGCATGAACTTGGCCCAGGCAGGCGGCGCGGCATCGAACATGGCGTTCTGAGCCAAGCCGATGTCGATGAAAGGAACCACCAGCAACACGTACAGGCCCCCGAGGCGACCGAACACGGGGCCGACGATCACTCCGATGGTTGCGTAGGTCAGTGCGACCAGGATGTTCGCTCCGATGAACAGGGGCCAACTCACGGCATCAAAGCTCACGGCGGTGACCGTTATCGCGGCCGCCGTCGCCACCAAGGCAGCCGCCGCGATGACCACCATCCGCACGCCCAAGATCTCTCCCGGCCGGTAGTTGGTCAACGAGAGTCGTCGGTCAGCCTGAGCTGAGTCCAAAATGACGAACAGCCCCGCGAGAGAGGCTAGGAACCCGATCGTGATGGGGACCATGATTGCTCCGTGAACGTCAGCCATCGAGATGATCGAGAGCCCCCGTTGACCGTTCTCGACGAGTTCGACCGGCGTCGGGTCACTCGGCGTGACTGCAATCGAGGCCGAGATGAAGGCGACCGGCAGCCCCAGGATGAGGATCCACATCACCGGCATCCGGCGGAGTTGACGACTCGCCGCGCCGAGCGCCGCAATGACACGGCGAAGGGTGGGGCTGACGGTCCGGGTGACGTGTGTGTGAGGGCGTGTCGTGACCATCAGCGCCACCGCCGCGACCGCGACACTGCCCGTCGCCCACAGCAGGGACAAACCGAGGTCACCGATGGTGGCGGCGTGACCGGAGGCAACGTCGGTGACGACCAACGTGGGAAAATGCAGGGGGAACAGCCGTAGCACCGGCGCGGTGCCGCCCATGGCGGGTCCGAAGAAGACATCGAATATCCAGGCGAACACCACGATCAGTGACCCGTTCAGCTCCGAACGGACCAGCGCCCCCACCAGTACGCCGAACCCCGCGTAGATCACAGCGGACAACGCCGTCGCGCCGATCACCCGTCCGGTTCCGGCCACGTCGGTGCGCACGGCCAACGCCACCAGAGCCCCCGCGGACGCCACGGCCGCCAAGGCCAATGTCGAGGCCAGCCTGGAGGCCACCACTGCCCCTGCGCCCACACCGGCGCCAGCCAACCTGCGATCGGCATCGCGGGACTGGGAGACGTGGAAGAACCCCGCCACCCCCGCTAGCACTGCGGCGGCCCAGGTGGCGGTGGCTGCCTCCACGTCTCCCAGGTCGGAAGCGCCCCCCAGAATGTCGGCGAAGTCGCCCAATGCGCCGGCCGAGAGTGTCACGAAGACCACCGGAACGGCCACCAGCAGCACCACGTTCAGCG
>JBBRWQ010000028.1:0-34381 GCA_038249115.1 Actinomycetales bacterium | reverse complement strand
TCGACCACCGCCGATTGGGCTTCACCCCAAGGAGCGCCTCTCGACGCCCCGTATGTGGGTCCCCCGCCCCTGTCACGCGGAAGTAGAAAATCTCGAGTGCGGTGACAGGACTAGGCGAACCGCATCAAGCACTCCACCCGGCCGGATGGAGTGCTTCCACGGTACACATGGGATGTGGCTATGTCACGTTCAGGTCACGGAAAGTCCAAGACCTCACCAAGGACGGGAGCCTCAGGCGAGTCCGCAAACACGTGAGCGGCGACGTCATCGGGCAGCGAGACCCCGGACACCTCCGGGGCGCCCTCGCGCACGACCACGATCCGGCCATCCTCCCGGCGTACGCGAACACGCCGCCCGGGCATCAGACCGGCCTGGGTCAGGAGGTTCAGCGCCTCGGGCTCGACCTGGGCGGGTTCGCCGATCCGGCGCACGGTCACGACGACCGGCCCATCGACGGCGAGCTCGACCAGGTTGGCCACCCCACGCCGAAATTCCTCGTTCAGTGGCTCCCCCAGCTCGTCGAGTCCCGGGATCGGGTTGCCGTAGGGGCTCTCGCGGTGCTCGCCGATCAGCGCCAGGATCTTGCGCTCGACCCGCTCGCTGATCACGTGCTCCCACCGGCATGCCTCGTCGTGGACGAACTCCCACTCGAGACCGATGACATCCTGCAGCAGACGCTCAGCAAGTCGATGCTTGCGCATGACCCGGGTCGCAGTCTGGCGTCCCAGGTCAGACAGCTCAAGGTGCCGGTCGCCGGCAAGGGTGAGCAGGCCGTCACGTTCCATCCGGGCCACGGTCTGGGAGACCGTGGGACCCGAGTGGCCAAGACGCTCGGCGATGCGCGCGCGCAAAGGGGGGATGCCCTCCTCCTCGAGCTCGAAGATCGTCCGGAGGTACATCTCTGTGGTGTCAATCAAGTCGGTCACGAGCATAGCCTCTCACTCATGAGCGAAGCATTGACCTGTTCGACACCTGCTGGCGAAAGTTCGTCCTCATGACCGAGTCGTTTGTCGTGCCAGCACGCTTCTGCGGTCCGCCCATGTCTGGCAACGGCGGATGGACTAGCGGCCACCTGGCCCAGCTCGTGAACGGGGCGCTGGAGGGTGGCACGGTCACGGTTCGCCTGCGCACGCCCCCACCACTGGACACGGAGATGGTGATCTCACACGGGGACGACGACACGGTCGAGATCAGGGATGGCCAGACGTTGGTGGCGCAAGCCTTTCCGGCGGAGTCCCTCGACCCCGACGAGCTACCCACGCCGGTGACCTATGCCCAGGCGGAGGCGGCAGGGCCGGCATACGAGGGCCTGCTTTCTCATCCCTTCCCCACCTGTTTCACCTGCGGCACCGGCCGCGACCCCGCCGACGCACTGTGCCTGCACACCGGTCTGCTGGCCGGACACGAGCACCTGCGCGCGGCCGCCTGGACGCCGCGCGAGTCGACCCCCGAGCTGGTCTGGGCAGCACTGGACTGCCCCGGCGCCTGGGCGTCCGGCATCGCTCAACGCGAGATCGTGCTGGGGACGATGACGGCAGCTGTACGTGAGCTTCCGGCGGTCGGGGAGCCCCATGTCGTGATGGCCTGGCCGCGTCGGTATGAGGGGCGCAAGTTCTACAGCGGGACCTGCCTGTATGCCGCCGATGGTCGCCTTCTCGCCCAGGCGGAGGCCGTGTGGATCTCGGTGGATGCCGGGAAGGTCCGCCCGCTCTGAGCCGCGCTCGCTCAGGCCCGACGGTGGCCTGTTCACATCGCGGACAAAGTCATTGCGAGAGCCGATCCGCTCAATTACCGTTGACGGACACGAGAAGGGAGGTGGTCCGCCTAGTGAAAAACAAACGGACGCGTGAGGTGGCTGAGCGTTAGCCCAGCCCGTTCCTGGCCTCCTTTCGGTGTGCCAGAGCAGGGACGGCAGGGGTGACCGCAATCCACGCAGTCACCGCAGCCCGTGAGCAGGTGCGATTCGTCCGTCGCACGCCAGAGCGAGAGCCCTGGACTCACGGGCTGTTCCATGCCTCTCTACTCAGCCGAGCAGGACCCGAACCAGAAGGTCGACCGCTTCCTCCGGCGACCACTCCATCGTGGCCGGGCCGACCGTGAACTCGGTCCACGACCAACCGGGGACGTCATCGGAGTCCCCCCACGGAGGAGTCACCGCCAGGTGCTCGCGTTCCATCACGGTGACGACCCGTTCGGCCACCACGTCGCCGGGAGCCTCGACGAACAGGCGGAAGGCGTTGCACTGCGGACGCTCGGGGAAGGTGCGGATACCCTTGGTGTTCAACAGTTTTGCCATCTCTAGAGCACGCTCGTGGTACTCGGCCATACGGGGCAGCTCGTCGGAGAGCCCACGCATGGCGGACACGGCATTGGGGAGCATCGTCCACAGCGTGCCCCCGTGACGGCTACGCCAGAGCCTCACCTCTGCGATGACGTCCTCGGGCCCGGCAACCGCCGCACCGGCCAGCCCGCGCAGACCTTTGTAGAACGAGACGTAGACCGTATCCGCAAGCCCAGCAATCTCCGCGGGGCTGTGTCCGAGGTACGGGGCGGACTCCCAGATCCGGGCGCCGTCCAGGTGCAGGGGCACGCCGCGATCACGGCAGGCGCGCGAGAACGCCTCGAGCTCCTCCCATGACGGCAGCAGGTATCCCGCGTCGCGCAGCGGCAGCTCCAGCAGAGCCGCACCGAGCCGCCCCGGGATGGCCGCGAGGTGCTCGACAGTCGGGATGACGGCCCCCGTGGTCAGCAGGGCCCACTCGAAACCGTTGAGCAGCCGTGGGCCGTCTTGCTCATGGTGCAACAGATGGGACAACGCAGGTATGGCGATCCGCCGGCTCCCGTGCCGATCGCTCCAGACCCGAAGCACCGACTGCTGCGCCATGGTGCCGCTCGGGAACATGACCGCTGCCGGCTTGCCGAGGACCTCGGCGACCTGGCTCTCCAGGGCGGCGACCGGACCGTCCTCGCCGTAGCGGTCCCACGTCGCAGCTGTCCCGTCGTGGGAGCGGTCGAGCTCAGTGATGATGCTGCGCAGCTCGTCCTGCGGCGACACAGGATGCCGGCCCGTGAGATGTCGCTCGACACCCGGAGTCGCGAGGCGCCGTCGCTCGGCCACGGACGGTGCCTGCTCCGGTTCAGTCATGGCTCACATCCTCGCCGGTCGACGACTCCTGCGCACGCGCTTTCTCCATCGGCGAGGCATCGTCACACGTGCACCTGCGCCGGCCCCTACTTTCACCCCTCGGCGTCGCCATGACGGCGCGGATGGCAAGGGGGTATTACGGTTGGCGCCGCTCACGTCGCCAGGCCCCGGCATCGTCGAGCAAGCCATCGCGGACCCGGGCGAAGACCAGCCGGTCGTGCAGCCGGTTCCTCCGCCCGGCCCAGAACTCGACCTCGTCGCAGGTGATCCGGTACCCGCCCCAGAAGTCGGGGACGGGCACGTCGGTGAGGCCACCCAGGTCGGGCCACCGGGCGGCATACCGCGCGAAGGCCTCCTCCAGTCCGGACCGGCCCTCGACCACCTGCGACTGCCGCGAGGCCCACGCACTGATCCGCGAGCCCCAGGGGCGCTCGCCGAAGTAACGCTCGACCTCGCCTCGGCCGAGCTGGTTGGCGGTCCCGCGGAAGCGGATGGCGCGATACATCCCTGGCCAGACCAGAGCGGCGGCAACCGCCGGATTGCCTGCAATCTGAGCGCCTTTGGCCGACTCAAGGTTCGTGACGAAGCCGGGCCCTGCTGGGTCGAAGAAGCGCATGAGGACCGTGCGGGCGTCCGCTCGCCCATCCGCATCGACTGTGGCCAGCGACATGGCCAGCGGCTCGGGCACGTCGCCGCGCTCGGCAGAGCGATAGACCGCGTCATCCACCCACAACCGCGCCTGCTCCCACGGGGTGGCGGCCAGCTCGGACTCGGTCAGACCCTCGCCGGAGTACTCGCGGCGCAGCGCATCGCTCATGCGACGAGATTAGGCTGGCCGAACTGACACGTGAGAGCGAGGGCACCATGCCGGGCAAGGCAAGAGCACTGACCAATGTCGTCAAGCTGGGGGTCAAGTACGGCCCGGTGGCGTATGAGGCGATCAAGCACGGCAAGGAGCCAGCCAAGGAGTTCGCCCAGAAGCAGCTGGGCAAGCTCACGGCTCGTAAGCAGGCGCTCGCCCACGCGGAGGGGCTGATGGACGGCTCGGCGATGCCCGTGTGGGAGGGCGACGTCCAGGTCTGGGTCGTCTTCAACGGCAGTGAGCCGATTGCCAGCCACCCGGGTGTCGCGACTCCGCTGACGCAGCTCGTCCAGGGTTACGACCTGACCAAACGCATCCGCCCGACAATCGATCTGCGCCCGAAACCCAACCCTCTCAAGGCAATTCGCCGCAACAAGTAGCACCTAGGGCGCGGGACCCAGGGCGTCATACCCGCCGCGGGCCCACCCTCGAGGCCGGACGGGGGCACAATGGTCAGCGGTCCGGCAACGACGCCGCCCGGGAGAGGGTCTATTCATGAACGACAGTGACTTCAGGCCAGGCCTCGAGGGCGTCATTGCCTTCGAGTCCGAGATCGCCGAACCCGACAAAGAGGGTGGCTCGCTGCGCTACCGCGGCGTGAACATCAACGATTTGGTCGGGCGCGTGCCCTTCGGTCATGTCTGGGGCCTTCTGGTCGACAACGAGTTCAACCCGGGCCTGCCGCCGGCCGAGCCGTTCCCGCTCCCGGTACACACCGGTGACGTGCGCGTCGACGTCCAGAGCGCCCTGGCCCAGCTCGCCCCGGTCTGGGGATTCCAGCCGATGCTGGACATCGACGCTGAGCAGGTGCGCGAGGACCTGGCCCGCGCTTCTGTGATGGCCCTGTCATTCATCGCGCAGTCCGCCCGCGGTCAGGACCACCCGATGGTTCCTCAAAGCGAGGTGGACAAGGCGCACTCCATCGTCGAACGATTCATGATCCGCTGGCGCGGCGAGCCTGACCCCCGTCACGTCGAGGCCGTGGACGCCTACTGGGTCTCCGCCGCCGAACACGGGATGAACGCGTCGACGTTCACGGCACGCGTCATCGCCTCCACCGGAGCCGACGTCGCAGCCTGTCTGTCCGGAGCTGTGGGCGCCATCAGCGGCCCGCTGCACGGTGGAGCGCCCTCCCGTGTCCTGCACATGATCGAGGGTGTCGAGCGGACCGGCGACGCCACGGCATACGTCAGGGGCGTGCTCGACAAGGGCGACCGTCTCATGGGCTTCGGGCACCGCGTGTATCGCGCAGAGGACCCTCGCGCGCGCGTTCTGCGGGCTGCTGCCGAGCGTCTGGGCGCACCGCGCTTCGAGGTCGCGGCGGCTCTGGAGAAGGCCGCGCTCGACGAGCTCCACGCCCGTCGCCCGGACCGGGTCCTGGCCACGAACGTCGAGTTCTGGGCTGCCGTCCTGCTCGACTTCGCCGAGGTCCCGGCCGCGATGTTCACGCCGATGTTCACCTGTGCGCGAACAGCCGGCTGGTCAGCGCACGTGCTCGAGCAGAAACGCACCGGTCGTCTCGTTCGCCCGTCCGCGCGCTACATCGGCGAGGGGCCACGCGGTCCTGAGGACGTGAAGGGCTGGACCGACGCGGTCTCGTCGGGTCGCGCGAGCTGATCTGACAGACTGGCGACCCAACGATCTGCCAACGGTGCCGGGTCGGGTTCCTTGCCCGCCGCTCTCACCCCGAGGTGACTACTCGTGACTGACCCAGCCGTGACCAGCCCCGCAACCCTGTCCATCCCCACCGACCTGCTGCCCCAGGACGGCCGATTCGGCTGCGGGCCCAGCAAGGTCCGCCCCGAGCAGGTCGATCACCTGGCCTCGCTCGGTCGTTCGATCCTCGGAACCTCTCACCGTCAGGCCCCGGTCAGGAACCTCGTGGGCCAGGTTCGTGAAGGTCTCGGCGACCTCTTCACCCTTCCCGAGGGCTACGAGATCGTCCTCGGTAACGGTGGTTCGACCGCCTTCTGGGACATCGCGGCGTTCGGCCTGGTCCGTGAGCGCGCCCAGCACCTGGCGTTCGGTGAGTTCTCAGCCAAGTTCGGCTCGGTCACCCAGAAGGCCCCGTTCCTGGGCGAATCCACGATCATCAAGGGCGCGCCGGGCACCGTGGCAACGCCAGTGGCCGAGGCAGGCGTGGATGTCTACGCCTGGCCGCACAACGAGACCTCGACCGGCGTCATGGCTCCAGTGAAGCGGGTCGAAGGCGCCGACGAGGGTGCGCTGGTGCTGATCGACGCCACATCCGGTGCCGGCGGTCTGCCCGTCAACATTGCTGAGTGCGACGTCTACTACTTCGGGCCCCAGAAGTGCTTCGCCTCCGATGGTGGCCTCTGGCTGGCTGCCTTCTCCCCTGCCGCGTTGGCCCGGGTGGACGAGATCGCCTCCTCCGGCCGGTGGGTTCCCGACTTCTTCAGCCTGCCGACCGCGATCACCAACTCGAGGCTGAACCAGACCTACAACACCCCTGCCGTCTCGACCCTGGCCCTGCTGTCCAGCCAGATCGACTGGATCAACGGCAAGGGCGGTCTGGACTGGGCGGTGAGCCGCACCACCGACAGCTCCCGCCGACTGTATGAGTGGGCCGAGGCCACGGCATACACCTCGCCGTTCGTCGCGGACCCGTCCGCGCGTTCTCTGGTTGTCGGCACGATCGACTTCGCCGACGAGGTCGACGCCGCCGCGGTCGCCGCAGTACTGCGCGCCAACGGAGTCCTCGACGTGGAGCCCTATCGCAAGCTCGGGCGCAACCAGCTGCGCGTGGGGATGTTCCCGGCCATCGACCCGGACGACATCTCGAAGCTCATCGCGAGCATCGAGTACGTCGTCGGTCAGATCGCCTGATCAGACAGGAGCCCCGGGACGCGCCAGCGCCACGAACGTCCCGCCGGGAGCGAACAGCAAGGGCTTGCCTGCGGCGTCAGTGAATGACGTGGGCGCGCTGAGGCTCGGTCGCGACCATGTGCCTTCGATCCGCCTGTTGTTGCGGAACAGCACGACGCGACCAGAGCCGATGGACTTGGTGAACATCGTGGGGTTTCCGTTGACGTCGTGGTCGGTGCGGTCGGCGACGACCTGGCAGAACTGCACGAGCACGTTGGGTTTGGCGACCGGATCGCCACTGCCGGTGAGGAGTCGCCGGCCGTCAATGGTGCGAACGTAGCTGGCGAGCTTGGCGTCCCAGACAAAGCTCACTCGCGTGGAGCCCACTCGGGTAGTCACGGTCGGGGCCAGCGTGGCGCCGACAAGCCGTGGGTCGCGGGCCGCCCAGGTGAACCCCACGTTGCGAACACCGTCCCCCTTGACCGCGGCACTCACCTTGGCCAGGTCTGAGACCAGGTTGTACGGCGCCGGACGCGAGTGGTCGCGGACGAAGCCCATCTGCCCGCGGTCGTTGATCACGCTGTGGAGAGCCGATCGGTCCAGAACCTGCAAAGCTGGGCGCCCGCCCCCACTGGCGACCACGACGATGCGCCCGTACTGACCCAGGAGCTCGGGGTCGCTGGAACGAATGCTGCGGACCGCCAGGACCTTGGGCTTGGCACTGGCGAACACGGCCACCATCCGCGTCAGTCCGCCCTCGACCTCTTCGATGTAGATCACATCAGCCTTGTCCACGCCCAGCGAGGGGCGACTGGCGGCCGTGTCATCGATCTTGACCGCGACCACGGGCCCCGTGAGAGATGCCGGGAGACCGGTGAGGGGATTCAGGGCTGCGACTGGCGACGTCGTCGGCACCGCAGTCTGGGTGGCGGTCGTCGTGGAGGTCGCAGCGACACCCTTGGGCTTGGCGTCGCTGCTGCAACCCCCGATGGATGTCGCTGTCAGCGCGATCACAGCGACCGCCGTGATCACCCGAACGGCAAAACTGGTGCCCCTGCTGAACTCAGCGCTGCTCACGTCACTCCCGCGTCTGTGCGTCATCGGATGACCGAATTGTTCCACGTCCCTGCGGTTGCCAGGTCCACGACCGTCAGCGAACCAGCTGTCCCACGAGGACTGCCGCCAGCATCACCACGAGGGCGATCAGCACGATGCCGCGTCGGAATCTCGGAGTCATCAGCGGGTCAGCTCAGGCACGACGTCGATGATCTCGCCACGGGTGACGCGCAACCGGGGACGTTCATGGCGATCAAAGGTCACGCGGACGTTCTCGCTCCGCACTAGGTACAGCGAGGCACCAAGAACTGCCAGACCCGTGGCGATACTGCCGACCAGAATGGTCCACCGAGGCCCCCAGGCCGAGCCGATCCACCCGATCAGCGGTGAGCCAAGGGGTGTGCCGCCCATGAACACCGCCATGTAGAGCGCCATGACTCGCCCACGCATAGCCGGGTCGACGCTGAGCTGGACCATGGCTGTGGCCGTCGTGATGACCGTCAGCGCCGACAGCCCGACCGGGATGAGCAGGACCGCAAACCAGAAGTACGACGGTGCGAGCGCGGCCGCCGCTGATGCCACGACGAACGCGCTGAGGGCGACCAGGAGGATGCGCAGACGAGGGTTCTCTCGTCGGGCCGACAGCAGCGCCGCCGACAGCGATCCGATGGCCATGATCGAGCCGAGCAGCCCGTACCCACCCGCGCCTTTGTGGAACACGGCGGTCGCCATGAGTGCGGTGGTCATCTGGAAGTTCATCCCGAAGGTGCCAAGGACGAACACGAGCGCCATGATCAGCACGAGGTCGGGGCGACCACGGACATAGCGCAAGCCCTCGCGGATCTGTCCCTTCCCACGATGACGCGGCGCTGGAGTCAGCTCACCGGGCCGCATCTTCGACAGCGCCAGAAGCACTGCCGCGAAGCTGATCCCGTTGATGAAGAAAGCGGGGCCGGTACCGATGGCGGCGATCACCAGACCGGCGACGCCTGGCCCGATCAGGCGGGCTCCGTTGAAGGACGCGCTGTTCAGGCCAACGGCGTTGCTCAGCGAGTCGTGCGGAACCATCTCGGAGACGAAGGTCTGCCGAGCCGGGTTGTCCAGCGCAGTCGCGACCCCCTGGGCGAAGGCCAACAGGTAGATGTGCCACAGCTCGACTGAACCGGTGACAACGAGCACGCCGGTGAGCACCGATATCAGCGCCTGCGCAGTCTGGGTGATGAACAGGATGCGCCGCTTGGCGAAGCGGTCGGTGATCACCCCCGCAAGGGGGGCGAACAGCACGAGGGGGGCGAACTGCAGCCCGGTCACGATCCCGAGGGCAACGGACGAGTTCGGGGTCAGCTCGGTCAGGACCAGCCAGTCCTGGGCGACCCGGCCCATCCAGGTCCCGGTGTTGGAGATGAGGGCGCCTGCGGCGAAGAGGCGGTAGTTGTAGATCGACAAGGAGGAGAAGGTCGGGCTCATTGGCTGGCCACCCGGGTGAGGATCGCAGTGGCCTTGACCAGCACCGCACGCTCATCCGCGCTGATCCCCTTGAGCCTGCTCGCCATCCAGGCATCGCGCTGACGGCGCGTCTCCCTGAGCAGCGACAGTCCCTCTGGCGTCAGTGAGATGAAGACCTGGCGACCATCCAGAGGGTCGTCCCTGCGTGCGACCAGCCCACGCTCGACCAGCGCTCCCACGGTGCGGGTCATGCTCGGCGGGCTGACGCGTTCGATCTCGGCGAGCTCGCGAGGTGTCAAGGCGGTGCCATCCAGCCGCGCCATGACGCTGAACTGGTGGGGCGCCACTGCCTGGGTGCTCTCGAAGCGCACCCGCCGGCTGATCCGCATGCACGCCAGACGCAGATCGTTGGCGAGGTGCGCCAAAGACGTGGGCTGCGCCGAGTGTGACGTCTGCGTCGGCTGCGCGAGCTGTGTTGTTCGCGCCTGTGTTGTTCGCGCTCTGGGTGGCATGAGTTCCTTCCGGCCTACTTAGCCTAACTCATTACCCATGCTAAGTATTCCGGTCAAGAAAACAGAAGCATCGACGCGGCTTTCAGCGCACCGCACCCACTGGCACCGACACGGGCATCAGCCCGTGCCGGCGCCCTGATCAGCCGACGCCGAGCAGTGCCTTGAGCGGGTCGAGCGCGAAGTAGATGATGAACAGCCCGGAGATGCCCCACATCAGCGGATGCACCACTGAGGACTTGCCCCGAACGACCTTCAGCAGGACGTACACGACGAATCCCGCGCCGATACCGGCCGTGATCGAGTACGTGAAAGGCATCAGGACGATCGTCAGGAAGGCAGGGATCGCGATCTCGAGGTCGTCCCAGTCGATGTTCTTGACCTGCTGCATCATCAGGAAGCCGACCACGACGAGAGCGGGGGTCGCCGCCTCGTACGGGACCACTGCCACGAGCGGCGCCAGGAACGTGGCCGCAAGGAACAGCAGACCGGTCACGACTGAGGCGAGGCCGGTTCGCGCGCCTTCGCCGACGCCCGCGGCCGACTCGATGTATGACGTGTTGCTGCTGACTCCGCTCGCGCCGCCGGCGACGGCAGCCAGGGAGTCGACGAAGAGAATCTTCTGGGAGTTCGGCGGGTTGCCGTCCTTGTCGAGCAGGCCCGCCTCGGCGCCGATGGCGACCATCGTGCCCATCGTGTCGAAGAAGTCGGCGAGCAGCAGGGTGAAGACAAGCAGGATCGCCGACACCGCGCCGATCTTGCCGAAGGAGCCCAGCAGTGAGAAGTGGCCGAGCAGTCCGAAGTCAGGGATGTCAATAAGCGTGGAGGGGAACTTCGGGACGTTCAGTCCCCATCCGGTGGGGTTGACCACCTTTCCTGTGGCGTCGGTCTGCCCGCCGATCTTGACCACGGCCTCCAGGAGGATGGCCAGCACCGAGGTCCCGATGATCCCGATGAGGATCGCACCCTTCACCTTCTTGACCATCATCACGATGATCGACAGCAGGCCGATGACGAAGATGAGCGTCGGCCAGCCGGCCAGGAAGCCACCCACTCCGAGCTCGACCGGCACCGGACCGCCGGACGGCTTGCGGACGATGCCCGAGTCGACCAGGCCGATGATGGTGATGAACAGGCCGATACCCACGCTGATCGCGGTCTTCAGCGGCGCGGGGATGGCATGCAGCACTGCCTTGCGGAACCCGGTCAGCACCAGGACCGTGATGATGAGGCCCTCCATGACGACCAGGCCCATGGCGTCGGTCCAGGTCATGCCCGGCAGCTTGGCAATGCCGAAGGTGACGAACGCATTCAGACCCAGACCTGTCGCGAGCGCGAGCGGGAAGTTGGCGACGATGCCCATCAACAGGGTCATCACGCCGGCCACCAGCGCCGTTGCCGCGGCGACCATCGCCAGGTTGGGTTGGCCGCCGCCGCCAAGGAAGCCACCTGCCGAGTCGGCCTGGGTACCGATGATCAGGGGGTTGAGGACGACGATGTACGCCATCGTGAAGAACGTGGCGAATCCGCCGCGAATCTCCCGGGCGGGCGTCGAACCGCGTTGGGTGATCTGGAAGAACGAGTCGAGAGCGCCGCGCGCGCCGACGGCTTCCTTGGACGTCGAACTGCCGGCGGAGGCGTGCTGTTTGGAGGGCATGGCGCACAGCGTAGGGCAGCGGACCCAAGCCAAGGACTATGCGCGCTGAAACACCCGCGATCCGTGCGCACGTCCCTTGACACATAGGCTTGCCGCCGTGAGCCCTGAAGAGCCCGAGCCCGTCGCCATCAACACCCCAAGGGTGATTGAGATCGGCATCGCACTGTGGGGCCTCGCGCTGATCGTCACCCTGCTCGTGCCGTCTCTACATCTGGGCCCACGACACTGGTGGCCGTGGGCATGCGTCGCCGGCATCGTGGGCGGTGGACTCGCGTTGTGGTACGTCCGGCGCGGCCGCGGAAACGCGGCAGCAGCGTTGCGCTCGCGCACACCCTGACCCGCCCTCGCCCGGTCGCGGGGGATTACGCAGGGTGAGTGGCGGCAATAGCTACCAGTGGTATTCGACGCCGGTCAGATCCTGGCTGACCTGCCAGAGCCGCGAGGCAAGCCCCTGGTCCAGGGCCAGAACGCTGCGTCGTGCCGGGCCAACGGGCCCTCGCATCTCTCGCAGCCAGATCGGCCCGCTGTAGGAGCCGGGCGCCGCCGCCGTCGCGGCGTACAGCGTGGGATTGGCCCCCGCGGCCGCGGACTGGAGGAAGACCTTCATCACCCAGGGCGCCACGAGACGCACGACGGGTTTGGCGCCCATCCCCTGCGGGCTCGTCACTAGTCCGGTCGCCGAGACTCCCGGGTGGCACATGGTTGATGTCAAGGCTGCGCCGCTGGCCGTGGCGCGCCGCTGAAGCTCGGCGCCAAAGAGCAGGTTGGCCAGCTTGGAGTTGCCGTACGCGCGCTCGGGCTGATAGGTCTGCGCCGGGTTGCCGTCCAGCAGGTCCGCCTGACCGCGGTGATGGGCGATCGAGGCCACCGTGACGACGCGGGGCGAGGAGACCGCCTTCAAAGCGGTCAACAGCAGCCCGGTCAGGGCGAAGTGCCCCAGGTGGTTGGTGCCGAACTGCAGTTCAAAGCCGTCGGGGGTGCCCAGCCACGCAGGCGGGGCCATCACCCCGGCATTGTTGACCAACAAGTTGAGCGGACCCTGCCACCCTTCGGCGAAACGGCGAACCGAAGCCAGGGAAGACAGATCCAGCTCGGCGACGCGAACGTTGATACCACCGGCTTCAACGACCCTGTGTCCGTCAGCACCGCTGTGACCGTTGCGAATTCGCTCGGCGGCGTGCTCGGCCGCTGCCACGTTGCGGCACGCCATGGTGACTGTTGCGCCGTGGCGCGCGAGTGCGTTGGCCGTCTCAAAACCGATGCCCGAGTTGGCTCCGGTCACCACAGCGGTGGTCCCGGTCAGGTCAGGCAGCTCGTTCGGGGTCCAGGTCATAACAGGAGGCTACGTGAAGAGCCGACTCAGACCATGTCGACGGCGAACTCGTCGAGGACATGCTCCTCAGGGGGCTTGGGCTCCTCGTGGATCACGTCAATCTCGCTGTGCGCGCCGCACCCGTGGTCAAGGCTCACGACGCGACCGTCGGAGGGTGACCAGGCGTTGGCGCATACGCCGAAAAAAGAGCGAAGTGCACCCGCCATCGGAACGAAGAAGCCGCACGATGAGCAGGGCGCCGACGCCTGTTCGGCGACCGGCGACGTGGGGCCGTTGTCTCCTTCATACCAGCGCTGGGCAGCGACCTCGCGACCCTCGGCGGACAGCACCCGCTTGCGGCCGAGCCCCAGCTCCCACAGCGCGACGGCGTCGACGTCCTCGTCACCGGTCGCCTCGTAACCTGGCTCGAGACGCTGGTCGTCCTCGATGTACGGGAGCACGTCACCGGCCCCGATGTCGCCGGGAGCCAGCCGCTGGTCATAGGGCAGCCACTCGGGTGAGAGCAGGGCGCCCTCGCCGGGCACCAGGTTGGTCTCGCCGACCGTGGCGGCCTTGCCGCGTGGCACCCGAGCAAGGGTGATCGCCCACCGCCATCCCGGGTATGCCGTGGCGGTGCAGGCGAAGTAGTGGGTGGCGAGACGTTCTGCGTCCATCACCATGCCCATGTGCTCACCCACCGTGCCTGGCTCGGCGATGCTCTCGGCGGCCTCACGGGCCTGGTCCACCGCGGCGGCCAGGATGGCGTCGGCCTTGGTTGCCATCGGCTCAGGCGCCGGTCTCGAGCTGGTCCGCGATCCCGCGCAGCACCTTGGCGACCTTGGCTGCTGCTGCCTTGTCCGGGTACTTGCCGCGATGCAGCGTGGTGGAGACGCTGTCGAGGAGCTTGATGACGTCCTCGACGATGACCGTCATCGCCTCCGGCGAGGTGCGGTTCTTGGCGGCAACCGAGGCCGCGACCGACGGGGCCGGGTCCAGCACGCGCAAGGACAGTGCCTGCGCGCCACGCCGGCCCTCGACGACGCCGAACTCGACGCGGGTGCCGCCCTTGAGGGTCGTGACGCCCGCGGGCAAGGCGTCCGCGTGCAGGAACACGTCGGTGCCATCGTCGTCGCTCAGGAAGCCGAAGCCCTTTTCGGCGTCATACCACTTGACCTTGCCTGAAGGCACAACCCACCTCTTGCTCATGTGTCGACCGCCACCCACAAGATGGGGACGGCACGATGGCGCACGTTGCGCTAGCCACAAGGCTAACCGTTAACGCCAGTCGGTTTACCGACCACCCTGTCAACGGGACGGAAACGCATAACGAGGTCGTAAACCCAGGTGGGGACTGCCGGTGACGTTCGCCATAATCGTGCCCGTGACCGCCCCCGCCCGTGAGCGCCCCTCGCTGGCATCGTTCTGGAACGACCTGCCACGCGATGGAAAGCTGTTGCTGTCCACGGTCGCCGTCGAGACCTTGGGCAGCGGGCTGGTGCTTCCCTTCGGCTTCATCTACCTGCACGAGGTGCTCGGGTTCACGATTGAGACGGCCGGAAGCCTGCTGGCGGTGCCTGCCATCGTCGGGATAGCGGTCGTGGGGCCGGCCGGCGCGCTCATCGACCGGCTCGGTGCCCGACGAATCATTCTCGCCGGCATGAGCGCCCAGATGCTCGGCAACGTCCTGCTCGCGTTCTCCTCGACCCCCGTGACGGCCGCTTTGGCCCTGAGTCTTCTCGGCGCGGCTGGAGGCGTCTTCTGGCCCGGCTTCAACGCCATGATCGGCGCCGTGGTGCCGTCGGGCATCAGACAGCGCTACTTCGGGATCAACTTCACCCTGGTCAACCTGGGCATCGGCGTCGGGGGCCTGTTGTCGGGGTCCATCGTCGACGTCCATCGCCCGGGGACGTTCGTGGCCATCTATCTCGGCAACGCGCTGAGCTTCCTGGCACCCCTCGCCGTGCTCCTCGGACCCCTTCGGCAGGTCAGCGGCAAGGTGGACCACCCGGTCAGCGAGTCAGGCGGCGCACCGATCCGGACGTCATACCTGGACATCTTGCGCGACAAGGCGATGTTGCCCGTGATCGCGCTGACCTTCATCTCCGCGTTCGTGGGCTACGCACAGATGGAGGCCGGATTCACCGCCTACTCGCGGGTGGTCGGTGAGGTCTCGACGCGAACCATCGGCTACGCGTTCGCCGCGAACACGGCAACCATCGTCCTGCTGCAGCTGCTCGTGCTGCAGCGGATCGAGGGCCGTCGCCGCACCCGCGTGATCATGGTCCTGTCGGGGTTGTGGGCCGTGTCCTGGGTGATGACCGGCCTCTCCGGCCTGGTGCCGGGGAGCTCGATGGCTGCTGTCCTGGTGATCGGCGGCAGCGCGGTGTTCGCACTGGGCGAGACCCTGCTCCAGCCGACCATCCCTGCGATCACCAATGATCTGTCGCCGGATCATCTGCGTGGGCGCTACAACGCGATCATGGCCGGAGCCTTCCAGCTGGCGGCAGTCACCGGTCCGGTCGTGGCCGGGCTGATGCTCGGGGCCCGCCTCAACGCGGAGTTCATCGGCATGCTGATCCTTGGCTGTGGGGTGATGGCCTTCATCGCCCTCGCGGTCGAGCGCCGGATCCCGCCGCAGGCCAACGGTCTGGGCACTCCGGCGACGGAGCTCAGCCAGGTGTGATCCCCCACGATGCCGCGAACTCCTGACCTGGCTCGAGGACGAGCAGGTCGTCGCCGGAGTTGAAGGCGTCCGGCGGGCAGGTCATCGGCTCCACCGCGATACCGCTGGTCCGCCGGGTTGCCGCTGGCAGCGAGTCGCCGGTGAAGACCTGGAGCCACCGGTATGCCGTGGCGTCGGCCCAGACGGTGACCTCCCGGTCGGCCCGGGGATGGGTGATAGTGACCCGCCAGCGGCCATCGGCGTCGGCATCGACGTTGGTGAACGTCCTGTCCAGCTCCAGCTCACCCAACGGTCTAGGGTCGCGGAAGTCGAAGGCCGTGCCATCCACAGGAGCCAACCCCGTGGGCAACAGACGGTCGCCCATCTCAAGCAGCGAAGCCGCCGGTATGCCGAGCAGCACCTCGTCGACGCAATCCTCACCAACAGTGACGTACGGGTGCGCGCCGACCCCGAACGGAGCGGCCTCGGTCCCGACGTTGCGAGCGCGCGGCGTCACAACCATGCCTGCCGTCGTCAGGGCGTAGGTGACCGATAGGTCCAGGCTCCACTCCCAACCTGGCTGCGGTCGAAGACGGAACCCGAGGGTCACGGCGTCTTCGCTTCGGTCCAGCGGGGACCACATCGCCCACCGCGCCAGGCCATGGACCGCATTGCCACGGTCCGGCTCGGTGAGCGCGAGCTGATGGCTCCGGCCGGCGAAGGTGTAGCGACCGTCACGGATTCGGTTGGGCCACGGCATCAGCAGCTGACCACGCCCGGCCGAACAGCGAGCGTCCGGCGGGTATCCGGCCAGGACGTCGCGCCCGCGAAAGGCGTAGCCACGCAGGCCTCCCCCGACCTCGACCACAACCGCTTCGTGATCACCATGTCGGATGGTCCACTGCTCACCGCTGGGGAGGACGCTCACACCAGGAAGATACGGCCTGCCGCCTCGTCGGCCCGACATGCCGCGCTCAGCTGACCGGAGCCGAACCCACCGCAGCCGGCATCGCCACGATCCTCAGGGCCACCTTGTCGGAGGCACGGGCCAGGACAAACACCTGCCCACCCTTGGCGACGGGAGCGGCCTTGTTCGCTTTCGTGGTGACATCGCGGCCATAGGTGCCCACGAAGCCGTCCGCGCTGTTGAGCGTGATCGACGTGCCACTGACTGCGGTGACCTCTCCCCGCTGGAACACCAGCGCCTGGGCTGCACCGTTGACCGTTGTCGTCACGTCACCGTGCTGAACGTCTCCACCCAGCAGGTTGCCGAGACCATTCAGGCCCTGGACCCGGTCACCCTGCTTCCGGGGCATGTCTTTGGGGAGCTGGGGTCCGCTGCGGAAGCCTCTGCCGTTGTTGAGACCCGGACCGTCTCGCGGGTCCTGGCCGCGGGAGTACCCGGCCTGCCGGTCCGCCAGGAAGCCGACGCGGTCGTGGTTGCGCGAAATCGCAATCCCGGCCATACCGATCCCAAGGATCATCAGACAGACGAGCCCGACGGCGGCCATGCCAAGCCCCCAGCGTGCGCCACGGGTCGACGTCGCGCGCTGCCACCCGCTGGGTGTGGGGGCGGCCCCGGAGACGGGGACCACGGGAGGGCCCGCTGGTGGACCAGCCGGGGATGCGCTCTGGGCGGACATCACCTGGGTGGGAGGGCTGGGCGGCTGACCGATCGGTTGACCAGGCTGCTGAACCGGAGGCTGCTCGGACATGGGCGTTCCTTTCGCTCCCTCCAAGCATCATCCACCAACCCGAAAGAAGCCGGAGAACAGCCTGAGCGTTGCCTAGGAACTCGTGTCCGCGAGGCCGAGGAACTCCACGGACTTCTCACGCATCTCCACCTTGCGGATCTTGCCGGTCACCGTCATCGGGAACCCGTCCACGACATGTACATAGCGAGGCACCTTGTAGTGCGCGAGCTTGCCGTCGCAGAACGCGCGAACTGCCTGCGTCGTCAACGGCTCGGCGCCCGGACGCATCACGACCCAGGCCATCAGCTCCTCGCCATATTTCGCGTCGGGGACTCCGATGACCTGCACATCGGCGATGTCCGGATGGCTGTACAGGAACTCCTCGATCTCACGCGGATAGACGTTCTCGCCACCGCGGATCACCATGTCCTTGATCCGCCCGACGACCGACAGATAGCCGCCGTCGTCCATCGTGGCCAGGTCGCCGGTGTGCATCCAGCGCGCGGCATCGATCGCCTCAGCCGTCTTGTCCGGCTGCTCCCAGTAGCCGAGCATGACGCTGTAGCCGCGGGTGCACAGCTCGCCCGTCTCGCCGCGCGGGACAGTTCGCCCGGTGTAGGGGTCGACGACCTTGACCTCAAGGTGCGGCATCACCCCGCCAACAGTCTCCGTCCTGCGCGCGAGGTCGTCGTCCGCCCGGGTCATGGTGGAGACCGGTGAGGTCTCGGTCATCCCGTAGGCGATGGCGACCTCGGACATGTTCATCTCGGCGATCACCCGCTTCATCACCTCGACGGGACAGGGCGAGCCCGCCATGATCCCGGTGCGCAGCGACGAAAGGTCGTATGCCACAAAGTCTTCCAGCGCCAGCTCGGCGATGAACATCGTTGGGACTCCATACAGGCTCGTACACCGTTCCTGCTCAACGGCTTGGAGGGTCGCACCAGGGTCAAACGCAGGCGCGGGAATCACCATGCAGGCGCCATGGCTGGTGGCTGCCAAGTTGCCCATGACCATCCCGAAGCAGTGGTAGAAGGGCACGGGCAGGCAGATCCGGTCACGCTCGGTGTAGCCCACGAGCTCGCCGACGAAGAAGCCGTTGTTGAGGATGTTGTGGTGGCTCAGCGTGGCGCCCTTGGGGAACCCCGTCGTGCCGGAGGTGTACTGGATGTTGATGGCGTCATCGCAGCTCAGCGTCGCCATCCGCTCGGCCAGCTGATCCAGGGAGGCTTCACTCCCCGCTGCCACCAGCTGATCCCAGCTGTCCTCGCCGATGTAGACGACGTCACGAAGGTCCTGGCACTGCGCTCGCACCCCGTCGATCATGGCTCGGTAGTCCGACGTCTTGTGCTGAACGGCACTGACCAGCATCCGCATGCCCGACTGCCCCACGACATAGGCCAGCTCGTGGCTGCGATAGGCCGGGTTGACGTTGACCAGCACCGCGCCGACCTTTGCCGTGGCGTACTGAAGCAGAGTCCACTCGGGACAGTTCGGGGACCAGACGCCGATCCGGTCGCCGGCCTCGATGCCACCCGCCAGCAGGCCCAGGGCCAGTCCGTTGACATCGGCATCGAAAGCGGCGTACGTCCAGCGGCGACCGCTGGGCACATCGACCAAGGCCTCGCCGTCCGGGAGGCGCAGGACAGTTCGCACCAGATTGTCGCCGATCGTGTCACCCAGCAAGGGCGACTCGGAGGTTCCTGAGCCGTACGACGAGAGCGCTTGGGCCATCACAGTTCCTCCGCTTTGGGTGACGTGGTTTGCGCCCATCCTCGCTACCAAGCCGCCGGGCGGCAAGCAAACGTGCCCAAGCCAACTACCGTATGGGGTGTGTCCGCGTCCCTGTCCCGACCACCCATCATCGTCAGAAGCCTCGCAGACGACGTACGCAGCCGAAGCGACGAACAGCTCCGGACACTGGTCCGCCGCCGACCCGACCTGGCCCGGCCGGCTCCGAGCGATCTGACGTCGCTGGCTGCTCGGGCCAGCACGCGCTCCAGCGTTCAGCGGGCCCTGGACGGGCTCGACCGTGGCCATCTGCAGGTCCTCGAGGCGCTCGTCGTCACCGGCGATCCCGTCGACCTCGACCAGACATCAGCACTGCTCGGCCGGGCGGCCCGGAACCTCGACGGGTTCGTCAGCGACCTTTGGGATCGAGGGCTGATCTGGCGCAGCAGCGACCAACACCACGTCGTGCGTGCGGTCGCCGAGGTGCTCGGTCCGCATCCGGCGGGTCTTGGTCCGGGCATTGCCGACCTGCGCGGCTCAACGCCGGCCTCCTACGCGTCACCAGAGGCGCTCGACGCTGTCATCGCCTCAGCCCCGCCTGACGCCCGAAGCATCCTGGAGAAGCTCACCTGGGGACCGCCGGTCGGCACCCTGTCACCCGACGGCCCCCTGGCCTCGATCGGCGCGTGGCTGCTGTCCCACCAGCTGATGTGCGCGCTGTCTGCCGACCACGTCGTGCTACCCCGCGAAGTCGCACTCCGGTTGCGCCGGGGCCGGCTGCACCGTGAGATCGCCTTGACCGCCCCAGAGCTGACCGTCAATGTCCACGAACAGTCCTCGGTGGATGCAGCCGCTGGGGGCCAGGCCTCAGAGCTGCTCGGTCTCGTGGACGAGGTCGCAGCAGACTGGGGTCCCCGTCCACCGAGAGTCCTGCGAGCGGGGGGGCTCTCAGCCCGGGACTTCAAGCATCTGTCGATCGTCCTCGATGTTGATGCGCCGCATGCTGCCTTTGTTGTCGAAACTGCTTATGCCGCAGGCCTCTTGGGGGATGACGCATCAGTCGAGCCGGTGTGGGCCCCGACCCCCGGCTACGACGACTGGCAACAACGACCGTCCGCACACCGATGGGCCAGGCTCGCCCTCGCGTGGCTGGCGTCGGGCCGCGCGCCACACCTCGTCGGCACGATCGCCACGGGCGGCGGCAGCCCCATCAACGCACTCAGTGGGGCCGTCGCCTATCCGCCCATGCGACAGCTGCGCGGCGACATCTTGGCCGAGCTGGCAGCACTGCCCGAAGGCCAGGCACCTGACTCAGCCACCTTGAGTGAACGCATCCGGTGGCGCAGACCCATGCGCCGGGGCGAGATCATAGACACGGTCACTGCCGCGGTGCTTCGCGAGGCCGAGTGGCTTGGGATAACCGGACGCGGAGCACTCAGCACCGCAGGACATCTCCTCTCGGAAACCACTGCCAGCACGTCCGCCGCCGAGGAGTCGATCAGCAGCCACCTGCCCTCGCCGGTCGAGCACGTCCTGTTGCAGGCAGACCTGACCGCGGTCGCGCCAGGACGACTCGAAGGCAGCCTCGCCAAGTTCATGCGCCTGGTCGCCGACGTCGAGTCGCGAGGTGGGGCGACGGTGTACCGCTTCTCCCCCGAGAGTGTTCGCCGGGCCCTCGACGCGGGATGGTCGTCTGCCGAGGTTCTCACCGCGTTGCAGGACGCCAGCCGAACGCCGGTGCCGCAGCCGCTCGAGTACCTCGTAGGCGATATCGCCCGGCGCCACGGCCAGACCCGCGTGGGCTCGGTGTCGGCCTACATCCGCAGCGACGACTCGGCAGTACTTGACAGCATGCTGGCCGATCGCGAGCTGGCGGCGCTGCAGCTGCGGCGGGTCGCGCCAACCGTCGTCGTATCGCCAGCACACACGATGGTTGTCCTGGAGATGTTGCGAGAGAACGGCTTTGCGCCCATTGCCGAGGCGACAGACGGCGGCGTCATGGTCCCTGTCATCGCACAACACCGCTCCCCTGCCCGACGACCTTTGACCTCGTCCGTTGTCACGTCGCTCGTCGACGACGAGCTGACCAAGACGCTCATCTCGGCGCTGCGCGCGGGGGAGGAGTCAGCGGCGTACGAGCGGGCACGCGAACAGTCCCAGCCCGGTCCCCGCTTGCCGTCCACAGAGCCAGCTGTCGCCCTGGCGCTCCTTCGGGAGGCGGCGGGCGACAACGTCGGACTCTGGATCGGCTACGCCGACGCCGACGGGCGTACAACGCGACTGCTGTTCTACCCCAAACGAATCGAGGGCGGCCGTGCCTATGGGTCGATCGAGGGATCCAATGTCGAGCGCGCCTTGTCAATCCATCGGATCACCGGTGCGGCGATCAGCTGACCGCTCGACCCTGCCACTATCTAGTCCGACCGATACGCCTCTCCTGCAACGGCTTTCGCCCCAGCCTTTTCCAGACGCTGGACCACGCGGTCAGCGCTTGCCTCACTGATCCCGGACACCACCACCACGGGGGCATCGTTGGCAAGGTTGCTGGCGGACACGAGGTCGAGGCCGGTGGCCTGACTGATGATCGCAATCACGTGGATCGGCCGGGGTCCGATCAGCTGAAGAACCACCTGGCTCTCACCGGGCTCGGTCAGCGCCGCCGCCGCTCGACCGGGCTTGCGCAACATGGTCTCAGCCCGGCGGGCCAAGAAGCCCCTCAACCCTGTGCCTGGCGCTGGGTCAGTCGGCGTCGGGCCGGTCGGCGTCGGGTCAGGCATCGACACCTGCCAGCGCCTTGACGACCCGCGATGACGATGGCCGCCCCAGTTTCTTTGACATCCAGACACTGGTCTCCACCAGTGCCTCGAGGTCAACCCCCGTCTCGATCCCCAGCCCGTCGAGAGCCCAGATGAGATCTTCCGTCGCGAGGTTTCCGGTCGCGCTCTTCGCATAGGGGCACCCGCCCAGCCCCCCCGTCGAGGCATCGACGACGGTTACTCCGTGAGCCAGCGCGGCCATGGTGTTGGCGAGCGCCTGGCCATAGGTGTCATGGAAGTGCACAGCGATACGATCAACGCCGATTCCCTTGGCGTCCAAGGCATCCAGCAGCCGGTGAACGTGCCCGGTCGTGCCCGTGCCAATGGTGTCGCCCAGGCTGAGCTGGTCACAGCCGAGGTCCATCATGCGGGAGGCGACCGCCACGACCTGGTCGATGGGAACGTCACCCTCCCACGGGTCGCCGAAGCACATCGAGACGTATGCGCGGACCCACAGACCTTCGCCGCGGGCTCGCGCCACGACCGGAGCGAACATCGCGATCGCCTCGTCCACGGTGCGGTTCAGGTTCTTGCGCGCGAAGGTCGCCGTGGCGCTACCGAAGACTGCTACCGCCTGGACACCTTGAGCGAGCGCTGCGTCCAGACCGCGCTCGTTGGGGACGAGCACCGGCCTGTTGCGACCACGACCGACGTCACCGAGCAGAGCCAGCAAGGCCGATGAGTCGGCGAGCTGGGGAACCCATCCGGGCGGTACGAACGAGGTCGTCTCAACCGTGTCGAGCCCGGCTGCAACGAGGCGTCGGACGAACTCAGCCTTCACCTCAACCGGCACGACTGTCTTCTCGTTCTGCAACCCGTCGCGGGGTCCGACCTCGTAGATGGTGACCTGCCCGGGCATACCGGTCTGAGTTTCACGCTGCGGTCCTCGCATGTGCTGCCTCCCTGTGGCGGCCCTTATCGTCTCAGTTAGCGACATCGCACCACCATCGCCACGGCGGCGATGCGGCCGCACGGTTGGTATCTTGTCAACCACGGCTTGAGAACGGGCCAAATGACACGGGAGAGGCAGCGCATGAGCGAGCCAACCGGCGACGGGAAACAGCAGCCCGATCCTGACCAGGTCCAGGACCAGGTCTCCGGATCGGACTTCAGCGACCCGACCGCACCTGTCTGGGTCGACCCCACCGCGGCGGTCCCCGCGCCACCGACTCCTCCTGGCCAGGCCTACCCGGATGGCCAGCAGCCGGCCGCCGCTCCACAGGCAGTTCCGCCGTCTCCCCCACCAGTGAACAACCCCTACGCCCAGCAGGCCCCGACATATGGCCAGCAGTACCCGGCGCCGCCCTACGGCCAGCAGCCCCCTGGATACGGCCAGCAGTACTACGCAACTGGTGCACCCACGGTTCCGAGCAACACGTCCGCCATCATCCTGACCATCGTGTCCGGGCTGGCCACGATGACCACCTGTGTCATCGGCATCCCAAGCCTCATCTTCGGCATCATGGCGCTGACGTCCAACAGCACTGACCCCGTCGGGTCGCGCAAGAAATCCAGGACTGGCTGGATCGTCCTGGCGGTCAACGCAGGTGTCGTCGTCCTCTTGGCCATCATCGCCGTCATCGGCCTGATCGCCTTCAGCGGCGGCAGCTCGGGCGACTTCAACACCGGCTACTGATCGTCACCATCGCTGGCGGCATGGAACACTCCTACTCGAGATCGCGTTGACGCACACACCATGGCTGACGGACCCCTGATCGTTCAGAGCGACAAGACGCTGCTGCTCGAGGTCGACCACCCTGACGCCGAGGCGGCTCGCCGGGCCATCGCACCGTTCGCGGAGCTGGAGCGCGCGCCTGAGCACGTCCACACCTATCGGTTGACTCCGCTCGGTCTGTGGAATGCCCGCGCCGCCGGACACGACGCCGAACAGGTCATCAACACCCTCATCAACTTCAGCCGCTACGCCGTGCCGCACTCCCTGCTCGTGGACGTCGCCGACACGATGGACCGCTACGGCCGGCTCACCCTGGAGAAGGACGGCGATCGGCTCATCCTTCACAGCACCGACCGTCCAGTGCTCGAAGAAGTGCTGCGGCACAAGAGAATCCAACCACTACTGGGCGAAAGGCTGGACGACTCCAGCGTCCTGGTTCACCCGTCGGAGCGCGGTCAGCTCAAGCAGCAGCTGCTGAAGATCGGCTGGCCGGCCGAGGACCTCGCCGGCTATGTCGACGGCGAGGCGCACCCGATCTCGCTCGTCCTGGACGACTGGGGCCTCCGCCCCTATCAAGAACAAGCCGTCGACGGCTTCTGGCACGGCGGGTCAGGGGTCGTGGTGCTGCCGTGTGGCGCGGGCAAGACTCTGGTCGGCGCCGCGGCGATGGCCCGGGCCAGCGCGACCACGCTGATCCTGGTCACCAACACCGTGGCCGCCCGCCAATGGCGCGACGAGCTGCTCAACCGCACCAGCCTGACCGAGGACGAGATCGGCGAGTACTCCGGTTCCCGCAAGGAGATCCGCCCGGTCACCATCGCCACCTACCAGGTGATGACGACCCGGCGCAAAGGCGTTTACACCCACCTCGACCTGCTCGATGCCCGCAACTGGGGGCTGATCATCTACGACGAGGTCCATCTGCTTCCGGCACCCATCTTCCGGATGACCGCCGACCTGCAGTCGCGACGCAGGCTGGGCCTGACCGCAACACTGGTTCGTGAGGACGGGCGAGAGGCCGACGTCTTCAGCCTGATCGGTCCCAAGCGTTTCGACGCCCCCTGGAAGGACATCGAAGCCCAGGGATACATCGCGCCGGCCGACTGCATCGAGGTCCGGATCACCCTTCCGGACGCCGAGCGGATGAGCTACGCGATGGCCGAGCCCGAGGACCGCTACCGGCTGGCGTCGACCAGCACCTCCAAGAACCAGATCGTCGAGGCGCTGGTCAACAAGCACGCCGGCGAGCCGACGCTGGTGATCGGCCAGTACCTCGACCAGCTCGACACGCTGGCCGAGCGTCTGAACGCCGACCTGATTACCGGCAAGACGACTGTTGCAGAGCGACAGAAGCTCTTCCAGCAGTTCCGCACCGGCGAGGTCGACCTGCTGGTGGTCAGCAAGGTCGCCAACTTCTCGATCGACCTGCCCGAGGCCAGTATCGCCATCCAGGTGTCGGGGACCTTCGGCTCCCGGCAAGAGGAGGCCCAGCGGCTGGGACGGATCCTGCGACCAAAAGGCGACGGGCGCACGGCTCACTTCTACAGCGTGGTCTCACGCGACACCGTCGACGCCGACTTCGCCGCCCATCGGCAGCGATTCCTGGCCGAACAGGGCTACTCCTACCGGATCGTCGATGCTGACGACGTGCTGACCCCGCCCGGGGCACCCGGCGAATAACCCGCCGCCAACCGGCCGCCGTACCCGGTCCTGGATCTACGCAGGACATTCACAGGAAACTCCCAGACACGGCATACAGACTTGCGGTGTGACCACCAGCACAGCCGAGGCCAAGCTCCTCGTCGTCGAGGACGAGCCCAACATCCGCGAGCTGCTCGCCACCTCGCTGCGTTTTGCCGGGTTCGAGGTGCACGTGGCCGCCGATGGCGCAACAGCCCTCAAACAGGCGGCCACCCATCAGCCGGACCTGGTCGTGCTCGACGTCATGCTGCCGGACATGGATGGTTTCACCGTCACCCGCAAGCTGCGCGACTCCGGACGGGTGCTGCCCATCGTGTTCGTCACCGCCCGAGACTCGCTCGAGGACAAGATCAAGGGGCTGACCGTCGGCGGCGACGACTACGTCACCAAGCCGTTCAGCCTCGAAGAGGTCATTGCCCGGATCCGTGCGGTGCTACGACGGACCAGAGGGGTCATCGACGACGACGGCGCTGTCTTGCGCTTCCACGACCTCGAGCTCGACGAGGACTCCCACGAGGTCCGACGGGGCAAGCGCGCCATCGAGATCTCCCCGACCGAGTTCAAGCTGCTGCGCTACCTCATGCTGAACCCGAACAGGGTCCTGTCCAAGACCCAGATCCTCGACCACGTCTGGGACTACGACTTCCGCGGCCAGTCGGGCATCGTCGAGTCCTACATCTCCTACCTGCGGCGCAAGATCGACGTCGAGGAGCCTGCGCTGATCCAGACCAGGCGCGGCGTCGGCTACGTCCTGCGCCTGCCACCCGAGTCGAGCTGACCAGGCCAACGTGACGCACCCACCCACCACGCGTGCCCCCCGCCGGGCTATCGCCGGAGTCGCGCCCCGGCTCGCATCCCTGCCGCTGCGAGTTCGGCTCATCGCGGTGCTCGTGCTGCTGTTGCTGGTCGCCCTCACCCTCACCAGCATCGCCACCAGCGCGGTCATGCGACGCCAGCTGATGGACAGCGTCGACCGTGACCTGGAGGTGGCGGCCGGTCCGACCGCCCAGCAGGTGCTGAGCGAGCTGTTCAGCCACCGTGTTCCGGGAATCACCAACTACGTCGTCAGGTTCATGCCCTCTGACGGCAGCCGACCCCTGGAGGTCGACCCCAGCGGGGAGCGCCTACGCCCCAACATCCCGAACCTGACCCCCACCGACCCGCGCGTGGGCGGCCCGCTCTTCACGGTCAGCTCCCTCAACGGCGACATGCGCTGGCGAGTGGAGGCCGGGAAGCTGAGTGATGGATCCGCCACCTTTGCGGTCGCCGTGCCGTTGCGCGGGGTCGACACCACGGTCCGGCGAATGGTGCGCTTTGCCGTCCTGATCGGCCTGGCCGTCATCGCCGCCTGCGCCCTCCTCGGCTGGTTCGGGGTACGCCGCGCGTTCCGGCCGCTCACCCAGATCGAGGACACTGCCGCGGTCATCGCCGCCGGCGACCTGACCCGGCGGATCCCGGAGCCCACCAGCAAGGACGAGGTGGCCAGCCTGGCTCGTTCGCTGAACTCGATGCTGGCGCAGATCGAGCAGTCCTTCGCCGTTCGGGAAGCCTCGGAGGATCGAATGCGCCAGTTCGTGGCCGACGCCTCGCACGAGCTGCGCACCCCGCTGGCGGCGGTGAGAGGCTATGCCGAGCTCTTCCGCCAGGGGGCGGTCAGCAAGCCCGATGACGTCGCCGGGGCCATGCGCCGTATCGAGGATGAGGCGATCCGCATGGGTGGACTCGTCGAGGACCTGCTGCTCCTGACCCGCCTGGACAGCCAGCGTCCGCTCGAGAAAGGGCCCGTGGACCTCACCGTTCTGGCCGCCGACGCGGTTCAGGACGCCCGCGCGCTGGACTCCACGCGGCACGTTCGACTGCTTGGTCTGGAAGGTGACCTCACACCGACCACCATCGAGGGCGACGAGGCGAAGCTTCGTCAAGTTGTCACCAATCTCGTTGGCAACGCTGTGAATCACACGCCTGCGGGCACCGACATCGAGATTGCCGTTGGGAGCAGCACCGGTCGCGCCAAGCTCGAGGTGCGCGACCACGGCAGCGGCGTCGACCCGGTCAAGGCCCGCAAGGTCTTTGAACGGTTCTATCGCGCCGACGCCTCCCGCGGGCGGGGTAATGGCGGCGGCAACGGCCTGGGCCTGGCCATCGTGGCCGCCATCGTCGGTGCCCACGGGGGTCGGGTCGGGGTGACCGCCACACCCGGGGGTGGCGCGACCTTCATCGTGGATCTGCCCACAGCAAACTCCCAGTCAGAACCCAGCATCGTTTGAGGCTCGTCGGATTGACTAGAGCCATCAACCCCGAAGGAGATTTCGATGACGCAGCAGCCGCCGCCCCAGTCGCCCGAGTCGCCGCAGCCACCCGAAGGTGCGCCCGAGCACACTGAAGCGCTCTGGTTCAACCAGACTCAGGCGCAGCCGCAGTACCCGTCATACCCTCCTGAGGCTCCACAGACTCCTGCTGAGTGGTATCCGGCTGCCCTGAACCAGCCCGGCGCAGAGCCCGCTCAGCCGGCGAAGTCCCGCAGACTGCCCGAACTGGTCACGGTCGCCGTCCTCGCCGCGGTCCTGGCCAGCACCGGCACATACGCGGTAACCCGCGTCGATGACGCCACGTCGTCGACGGCGCAGACCGGGACAAGCGCGACAACCTCTGCAGCGCCGGTACTACAGGCTGATGTCTCGTCCCCCAACTGGGCGGCCACCGCGGCATCGGTCTCTCCCAGCGTGGTGTCCATCACGGTGACCAGCGGCCAGGGCGGTGGGCAGGGTTCAGGAGTCATCTTCGACACCAAGGGCCACATCCTGACCAACAACCACGTCGTGACGGGCGCCGGACAGGGCTCGCAGCTCACGGTGACCCTGAACGACAAGCGGACCTATGACGCGACCGTCGTCGGAACCGACCCATCCACTGACCTGGCCGTCATCAAGCTGACCGACGCACCGAACGATCTCAAGGCCATTGCGCTCGGCGACGCCACCATCCTCAAGGTCGGCGACCCGGTCATGGCTGTCGGCAACCCCCTGGGTCTGGCCGGCACGGTCACTACTGGCATCGTGAGCGCCCTCAACCGTCCGGTCACCACTGCGCCCCAGCAACCCAGCAACCCGTTCGGGCAGCAGCAGTCAACCGGCGAACCGGTCGTGACGAACGCCATCCAGACCAGTGCCGCGATCAACCCGGGCAACAGTGGCGGCGCCCTGGTCAACGCCGGCGGCCAGCTGATCGGGATCAACTCCTCCATCGCCTCGCTCGGGTCCGCCGGCGGGACATCGTCCCAGAGCGGCAACATCGGAATCGGCTTCGCCATCCCGGTCAACGAGGCCAAGTCGATCGCCGAACAGCTGATCACCTCCGGCAAGGCCACGCACGCCTACCTGGGCGTCAGCTCCAAGAACGGCGTCGTGGCCGACGGGGCGGCAAAGCGCGCGGCAGCAGTGCTCACCAATGTCGTCAGCGGGACTCCGGCCGACAAGTCGGGGCTGCAGGCCGGCGACGCCATCATCGCGGTCGACGGCAACTCGATCGACGGGTCGCTGTCGCTCGTCGCCCAGGTACGCGAGCACTCAGTGGGCGACAAGGTGACATTCAAGATCTTGCGTGATGGCCAGAGCAGGGACATCAGCGCCACCCTTACCGACAAGCCCTCCACGAACCAGTAGCGCCTCGGTCCCCTTCGCCACACGCGCTGCGGCACGCGCCTTCCGCGAGCTAGGCTGCACGGCTCACCCCTTGCACCCGTCCCGCGGAAGGCGCTCTGTTGTCTGTGTCGCCCGCCACTGTTGCTCCCGAGCTGAAGCGTGAGCGTGAGTACCTTGCCGTCGCGCGCGCCGAGCTCGCCCGGATGCGCGCGCAGACGATGTCGCTGGAGGCCCACGCGGGGGACCGGATCTCGAGCGAGTTTCTGGCCGCCACGCTGTACCGCCGGGCCCAGTCACTGATCGACGACCCGACATCGAGCTTGTTCTTCGGCCGGATCGACCAGCTGCGCAGCGACGCCCCGAAGCCGGAACGCTGGTACATCGGGCGCCGTCACGTTGCCGACTCTCGCGGCGACCCCGTCGTTGTCGACTGGCGCGCCGACGTCTCGACCGCCTTCTACCGCGCGTCGCGGACCGAGCCGATGGGCGTCACCCTGCGTCGCCGGTTCGGTATCGACCGTGGCCAGCTGACCGCCTACGAGGACGAGCGACTCGATGTCCACGATCCGGACTCGGCACCGGCAGGGTCCACTTTCCGAAGCCAGATCCTCGTCGGCGAGATCGAACGGCCGCGAGTGGGACCGATGCGCGACATCGTGGCCACGATCCAGCCCGAACAGGACGTCATCGTGCGCAGTGACGTCGGCACGACCGTCTGTGTTCAGGGCGCCCCCGGAACAGGCAAGACCGCGGTCGGCCTGCACCGGGCCGCCTGGCTGCTCTATGCCTTCCGGGAGCGACTGGCCAGAAGAGGCGTCCTGGTCATCGGCCCGAACCGCGCCTTCCTCGACCACATCGGCGCCGTCCTGCCGGCTCTGGGCGAGGTCGAGGTCCGTCACAACACGATCGACGAGCTCCTCGCCTCGGTTCCGGTTCGTGGTCGCGACAGCGTCGAAACCGCTGTCCTCAAGGGCGATTCGCGTCTCGCAGACATACTCCGAGCTGCCGTGTGGTCGCATGTACGGACGCCAGACGTTGCTCTCGTACTGCCTCGGGGCGCGCACAAGTGGCGCGTGCCGGCATACGAAGTGGCCGAGATCGTGAACGAGCTGCGAACTCGCGGTGTCAGATACGACGCGGCTCGCCAGATGCTGCCGCACCGCCTCGCGCACGCGATCTTGCTGCAGATGGAACAGGCTGGCGACTCTCCCGACGACCGTGTGCAGGATGCAGTAGCCCGCTCCACCGCGGTCAAGAGGTATGCCGGTCACGTGTGGCCGGCAGTCGACCCGAAGGCCGTGCTATTCAGCCTGCTCTCGGACGCCACGGCGCTGAGGGAGCACGCCGGCGATCTGCTCACCGAGGCAGAACGCTCGATCCTGTTGTGGGCCAGCCCTCCTGCAGGTCGAGGATCGGCCAGGTGGTCAACTGCCGACGCCGTCCTGATCGATGAGATCAACGACCACCTCCAGCGCACCGCCAGTCTCGGCCACGTCGTCCTCGATGAGGCACAGGACCTGTCGCCGATGCAGCTTCGTGCCGTCGGCAGACGATGCTCAACCGGCTCAGCAACCGTTCTCGGCGACCTGGCGCAGGGCACGACGCCCTGGGCGACCGACTCGTGGGAGTCCTCACTGAGGCACCTTGGCAAGCCGGACGGCGTCATCGAGATCCTCGAACGCGGCTTTCGGGTCCCGGCCAGCGTCATTGACTTTGCCGCCCAGCTACTGCCCTCGATGGCACCGGGCCTGGGCGCTCCGGTGTCGGTGCGAGACAACCCCGGCCGCCTCGAGATCGTGAATGTGGAGAGGAACTCGTTGTACCACCGCGTTGCCGAAGCCGTCGCCGAGACGGCTCGCGAACCCGGGTCGGTCGGTGTCATCGCCTCCGATTTGACGGTCGGCGCAGTCTCAAAAGCGTTGACCCTCAGAGGAGTTGATCACGGTGTGCTCGGCGCCGACCACGGCGACGTGGACCATCAAGTTGACATCATTCCTGCCACCGTGGCCAAGGGGCTGGAGTTCGATCGTGTCATCGTCGTCGAGCCATCTGCCATCGCCGCGGCCGAGCCTGACCAGCGCACAGGACTTCGCCGGCTCTATGTGGTGCTGACCCGCGCGGTGTCCGAGCTCACGGTGATACACGCCGAGGAGCTGCCCATCGAGCTGCTGGGCTGACCGACTGACAGACTAAGGACATGCCTGCCCTGACCACGTCGTGGAGTATGGACGTTCGCGCCATCGCGCCGCACGCGCACAACGACGCCGTCGCGCGGTCGGCTGCCGACCTGCTGGTGCAATGGAATGAGCCTGCGCGCCGCTATCACACGACGAGGCATCTGGTGGAGATGTTCTGGGCGCTGGAGGAGCTCGAGAAGGCGGGCGAGATCGATGACCGCCAGTGCACGGTCGCCCGGCTTGCTGCGTGGTTCCACGACGCGATCTACCACCCCGATGCCGAGCCCGGATCCAACGAAGCGGACAGCGCCGTTCTGGCCCGAGACACCCTGCAACATCTGGGGATCCGCGACGAGGACCTGGACGTCATCAACCGGCTGATCCGGCTCACGGCCGGCCACGACTCCGGCGGCGAAGAGCCCATCGACGCAGCCTTTCAGGACGCAGACATGTGGATCTTTTCGGCTCCTCAGGAGCGGTTCGATGACTACTGTGCCCAGGTCCGCGCGGAGTTCGCACACGTGCCCGACGCGGAATACCGGCAGGGTCGGGCGGCTGTCCTGGAACCCTTCGTCCACCGCGACACGATCTATCGCACGGCCCAGGCGTTGCGCGCCTGGGAGACGCCGGCCCGCATCAACCTCGGCCGCGAGCTGACCCGCCTTCGCGTCGAGCAGCCTCAGCCCGGTGAGTGAACGTGGGCGAACAACGGCCACCAGAACTCGGCGCCGCAACGGCGCTCGGCCTGCGGCCGGTCCACCCACTCGGCTGCGTCCACGTCCACGTCACGCGGCGCCACCGCCGGCCTGACGTCTGGCAGCACTGTGGCGAAGCAGGCGATGTAGTTGCGCTGGTGCGGCCAGCGGCCGTTCGGGCCCGCGTCGAGAGTCACCCGTTCATAGCCGCACGGCCTCAGCATTGCGGGGTCAATGCGCAGCCCTGACTCCTCCCACGTCTCGCGAGCAGCGCATTCCAGCACCGTCTCACCCTGCTCACGCCCACCCGCCGGAGCACCCCACGCATCTCGGGCCACGGTGCGCACCAGCAGCGTCGCGCCGCCGGCGTCCGTGACGAAAACCACTGCAGCCGCTGTGTGCTCGTCCGGCGTCGGCAACGGTGAGGCAACAATGTGCAGGCTGTGACCGACGTCAAGATGCGACAACACGTTGCGGTAAGCGGCGAGCGGCCGCTCCCCCTTGCGCTTCTGGAACCGCAGGCCGCTGTCACGCAAGCGGCGGGCCAGATCCTTGCCCCCCGTCGGCCGCGCGCCGGCGTCGACCAGCGCGGCATACCGCTCCTGAGGCACGTCGAAGTGGTCGCCTTCGAACCCGCGAACGGGTATGCCGGCCAGTGCGGCGAAGGCGTGCAGCTCGTCATACGAGGTGTCGCTGATCAGGTGCGACCACAGCCGGTCGTGAGCGGGCCAGGCTGGTGGGTCGATCCAGATCGTCATCGACACCTCCCTTCTCCCCTGCTCTCGCGAATCGACCCTATCCCCGCTTGTTGCGCTGACCCATTGAACCCAAGACTGAATCTGGCTCTCCCCGTGCCGGATTCGGTGGTCTCGGCGCACGAGGAGGAGTGCTTGGGTGAACGCGAAGGGCGGCTCCCCGTCTCTGGAGAGCCGCCCTGCGTTGGTTACCTATGCGCTTGGGCTAGAAGCCCATGCCACCCATCTCGTCCCCACCCGGGCCGGCCGGAGCGGCCTTTTCGGGCTTGTCGGCGATGACTACCTCGGTGGTCAGGAACAACGCAGCGATGGACGCAGCGTTCTGCAGCGCCGAGCGCGTGACCTTGGCCGGGTCGATGATGCCCTCGGCGATCAGGTCGACGTACTCGCCGTTGGCCGCGTTCAGGCCCCAGCCGGACGGCAGGTTGCGGACCTTCTCAGCCACGACGCCACCCTCAAGACCGCCGTTGATGGCGATCTGCTTGAGCGGAGCCTCAGCCGCGACGCGAACGATGTTCGCGCCGGTGGCCTCGTCACCCTCGAGCTCGAGCTTCAAGAACGCGGCGTCGGTCGCCTGAAGCAGGGCCACGCCGCCACCGGCGACGATTCCCTCTTCAACGGCGGCCTTGGCGTTGCGAACAGCGTCCTCGATACGGTGCTTGCGCTCCTTGAGCTCGACCTCTGTGGCCGCGCCCGCCTTGATGACTGCAACGCCACCGGCAAGCTTGGCAAGGCGCTCCTGGAGCTTCTCGCGGTCGTAGTCCGAGTCGGACTTGTCGATCTCGGCCTTGATCTGGTTGACGCGGCCAGCAATCTGGTCCACCTCGCCAGCGCCCTCGACGATGGTCGTGTCGTCCTTGGTGACGACGACCTTGCGTGCACGGCCCAGCTGGTCGAGCTCGGTGGTTTCGAGCTTGAGACCGATCTCCTCGGAGATGACCTGGCCACCGGTAAGGATGGCGATGTCAGCGAGCATGGCCTTGCGACGGTCACCAAAGCCAGGCGCCTTGACAGCGACACAGCTCAGGGTGCGACGGATGTGGTTGAGCACCAGGGTCGCGAGAGCCTCGCCCTCGACGTCCTCGGCGATGATCAGGACGGGCTTGCCGGCCTGGCGCACCTTGTCCAGCAGCGGGATCAGGTCCTTGATGCTGCCGATCTTGGAGTTGACGACCAGGACGTACGGGTCCTCAAGGACGGTCTCCATGCGCTCTGCGTCGGTGACGAAGTAGGCGGAGATGTAGCCCTTGTCGAAGCGCATGCCCTCGGTCAGCTCGAGCTCGAGACCAAAGGTCTGGCTCTCCTCGACCGTGATGACGCCTTCCTTGCCGACCTTGTCCATGGCCTCGGCGATCATCTCGCCGATCTGGGTGTCGGCCGCAGAGATCGAGGCGGTGGCCGCGATCTGCTCCTTGGTCTCGACGTCCTTGGCCATGCTCAGCAGCTCGTCCGAGACGGCCGCGACGGCCTGCTCGATGCCCCGCTTGAGTGCCATCGGGTTTGCGCCGGCAGCAACGTTGCGCAGACCCTCGCGCACCATCGCCTGGGCCAGAACCGTCGCCGTCGTGGTGCCGTCGCCGGCCACGTCGTCGGTCTTCTTGGCAACTTCCTTGACCAGCTCTGCGCCGATCTTTTCGTACGGGTCCTCGAGCTCGATCTCTTTGGCGATGCTCACACCATCGTTGGTGATGGTGGGGGCTCCCCACTTCTTCTCGAGGACGACATTGCGGCCCTTCGGACCGAGGGTCACCTTGACGGCGTCGGCGAGGATGTTCATTCCCCGCTCGAGACCGCGGCGAGCCTCTTCATCAAAAGCGATGAGTTTGGCCATTCGGGTGGTTCCTCCCACGCGAAACGGATGTGTGACCGGCTGGTGCCCGCGACGGACGGACCGGATCTGGCGTGCGCCGTTCGCACGCGTTCTCAGGCCCTCACCAAACGGTCAGGATTATCACTCTCATGGTGAGAGTGCTAACCCAATGATTAGCACTCGACCCCCCCGAGTGCAAATGCCCGACCGG
>JBBRWQ010000027.1:0-37410 GCA_038249115.1 Actinomycetales bacterium | reverse complement strand
GCGCCACCAAGGCGGGCGCCACCAAGGCGGGCGCCAAGAAGAAGGCCACCGCGAAGAAGACAGCGCCTTCTCGGTCCCGAAAGGGGAACGGTCCCTCATGACGCTCGCACCCATGGTCGTCGTGCACCGCGACAAGCGCCTCCTGGCCGACGCGGCGGCGGCTCGCCTGGTCACGGCCATCGTCGACGCGCAGTCCTCTGGTGGTCAGGCCACCATCGTCCTGACCGGAGGTTCCATGGGCTCGGCACTCTTGGTCTCGCTCGGCCAGTCACCGGCCAGGGACGCGATCGACTGGCGGTTTCTCAACATCTGGTGGGGTGACGAGCGTTTCCTGCCGACCGGTGACCCCGACCGCAACGAGACACAGGCACGTCGGGCCCTTCTCGATACCGTGCCGCTGGACCCTGCGCGGGTGCACGCCATGCCCGCCTCGGACGGGCCGTGGGGGCTCGATGTTGACCTGGCGGCTGCCCACTATGCCGAGGAGCTCGCCTCAGCCGCGCCCCACGGACAGGACGTCCCCGAGTTCGACGTCCTGATGCTGGGCGTCGGACCGGATGCCCATGTCGCCTCACTGTTCCCCGAACACCCAGCCCTGCATGAACGCGACGCGTCAACGATCGGCGTTCGCGGAGCACCCAAACCCCCACCAGTCAGGGTGTCCATGACTTTCCCGAGCCTGTGCGCCGCACGCGACGTATGGTTCCTGGTCTCGGGCGTTGACAAGGCGGGTGCCGTCGGTCTCGCCCTCTCCGGTGCCGGCCCGATGCAGGCACCAGCGGCTGGCGTCACCGGTCTGCGGTCCACCACCTGGCTGCTGGACCGCGATGCGGCCACCTTCGTGCCCAAGCCACTGATCCGCCTCGCCAGCCACTGATCCGTCTCGCCAGCCGCTGGTCCATCTCGCGCGACGTTGATCCTTCTCGCCGGCTGCTGATCCAGAGCACAGCATAGAAAAAGCCCCCAGCTCCCATCGAATCGGGAGTGGGGGCGTTATCGCTCTGGAGCGACAGCTAGCGGATCAGTCCGCGGTCGCGCAACGACTGGAGCGCTTCGTCCAGGATGGCCTGCCCGTCGACCTCGCTGCGACGTTCCTTCACGTATGCCAGGTGGGTCTTGTAGGGCGCGTTACGGTTTGCCTCTGGCGGGTTGGCCTGGTCCTGTCCGGCAGGAAGACCGCAGCGCGGGCAGTCCCAGATCTCGGGAACAGCCAGACCGGGCTCCTCGGCAAAGCTGGGGCTCGTCTCGTGCCCGTTTCCGCACCAGTACGAGATGTAGACCCGCGGGGCGGCGTCGCCACGCTCAGCCTCACCCATTGGCCCGGCACCGACTCGGCTACCCCTGATCGCGTTGCCACTTGCCACGATGTTGCTCCTTGGAGATCACGTCCGCCCGACCGGTCGGGCTGGGGTCGGCTAGCTGGCGAATCGCTGAATGAGCTGAAGTCCGACGATGGTGGCCGCCCACACCAAGCCCAGGGCAACCGTGAACCGGTCAAGGTTGCGTTCGGCGACCGATGAACCGCTCATGGTGCTGGACATGCCCCCGCCGAACATCTCGGAAAGGCCACCGCCCTTGCCCTTGTGCAGCAGGACCAACAGGGTCAGGAGCAGTCCGGCAATGACCAACAGCACCTGCAACCCGATCTTCACAGCATCCACGAAAGTCAGACCCAATCTCGTTCGGCATCAGTGGGTCGCACAGAGCACGGCCTTGGGCAAACACTACCTGACGGTCCTCGTCTGGGCGCCTCGACGCCCCCAACGCCCCCCTGAAGGGGTGGGAACGCTCAGCTCGCCGTGATGTGATCGCGGTAGCGGCAGATCGACACGAAGTCGTCTGCCACGATCGAGGCACCACCGACCAGCGCGCCGTCGACGTCGGTCTGGGCCATGATCGCGGCGACGTTGCCTGCCTTGACCGAACCGCCATACAGGATCCGGATGCCGTCCGCGGTGTCGCCGCTGTAGAGCTCGGCGAGCTTGGTCCGGATCGCCGAACAGACTTCCTGTGCGTCGGCAGGGGTCGCCACCTCGCCTGTGCCGATAGCCCAGATGGGCTCGTAGGCAATGACGATCGACCGCACCTGCTCAGGTGTGACGCCGTCCAGCGCCGCGTCGATCTGCGCCAGCACGTGCTCGACCTGACGGCCCTCCTTGCGTACCTCGAGACCCTCGCCACAGCACAGGATCGGGGTGATGCCGTGTCGGTAGGCGGCCTTGACCTTGGCCGACACCACCGCGTCATCCTCGGCGTGGTGCTGACGACGTTCGCTGTGGCCGACCGCAACGTAGGTGCAGCCGAGCTTGGACAGGAACGCGCCCGAGATCTCACCCGTATAGGCGCCGGCGTCGTGCACAGACAGGTCCTGCGCTCCGTACTTGAGGAACAGCTTGTCGCCTTCGACCAGCGTCTGAACGCTGCGCAGGTCGGTGAATGGCACGAGGACCGCGACCTCGACCGCGCTGTAGTCGTGCTTGGCGTCGCGAAGGGTCCAGTCCAGCTTCTGGACCAGGTGGGTGGCCTGGAGATGGTCGAGGTTCATCTTCCAGTTGCCCGCCATGAGCGGGGTGCGGTTGGACGTCCTGTGTGAATCCGTGCCTGGGCCGTTGTTGGTTGCCATGAGGTCAGTCCTCCAAGACTGTTAGGCCGGGGAGGACCTTGCCCTCGACGTACTCAAGGCTGGCCCCTCCCCCGGTCGAGATGTGCCCGAACTGCTCGTCCGTGAAACCGAACTGACGTACCGCCGCGGCCGAGTCGCCACCGCCGATGACCGTCAGCGCGCCGGTCTTGGTCACCGCCACCACCGCCTGCGCGACTGCCATGTTGCCCGCGGCGAACGGTGCCATCTCGAACACGCCCACGGGACCGTTCCAGAACACCGTACGAGCTTCGGCAATCTTGGCCGCGAAGGCAACACGCGTCGCCGGGCCGATGTCCATGCCCTCCATGTCGGGCGGGATCTGGTTGGCCGGCACTGTCCTGTGGGCTGCATCAGGGGCGAAGTCGGCCGCGACCACGACGTCGGTCGGCAGGACGATCTCGACACCGAGCCGCTGCGCCTGCTCGAGGTAGCCCTTCACCACGTCCAGGCGGTCGGCGTCGAGGAGGCTCTTGCCAACCTCGTGCCCCTGGGCAGCCAGGAACGTGTAGCTCATCCCGCCGCCGATCAGGAGCGTGTCGGCAATCTTGAGCAGGCTCTCGATCACGCCTAGCTTGTCGACGACCTTGGCCCCGCCGAGCACCACCACGAACGGGTGGTCGGGCGACTCGGTAAGGCGCTTGAGCACCTCGATCTCGGCCTGGACGAGACCCCCGATGGCGTGCGGCAACCGCTGCGCGACGTCATACACGCTGGCGTGTTTGCGGTGCACAACACCGAAGCCGTCGCTGACGAAGACATCCGCAAGGGAAGCAAGCTGGTCAGCGAACGCACCACGCACGGCGTCGTCCTTGGACGTCTCGCCGACGTTGAACCGCAGGTTTTCCAGCAGCGCGACCTGCCCGTCCGCCAGCGCGCTGACAGTGGACCGGGCCGACTCCCCCACCGTGTCGGTGGCGAAGGCAACCGGGACGCCGAGCAGCTCCTGGAGCCGCTGGGCCACGGGCGCCAGGGAGTATCTGGACTCGGGTGTCCCCTTGGGCCTGCCGAGGTGGGCACACACGACGACGCGTGCGCCCGCCTCGCTCAGAGCCTTGATCGTGGGCAGGGAAGCCCGCACCCGACCGTCGTCGGTAATGGTGGTGTCGGCGTCCTGGGGGACGTTCAGGTCACAACGGACCAGAACTCTCTTTCCGCGCAGGTCACCGGTCGCGATCAGGTCGAGTGCGGTCTTCATCGTGCGCTCAGAGCGTCTTGCCGACGTACGCGATCAGGTCGACGAGGCGGCATGAGTAGCCCCACTCGTTGTCGTACCAGCCAACAACCTTGGCCATGTTGCCGTTGACGTAGGTGAGGCCGGAGTCGAAGATGCACGATGCCGGGTCGGTGACGATGTCGGTCGAGACGATCGGGTCCTCGGTGTAGGACAGGATCCCCTTGAACGCACCCTCGGATGCCGCCTTGATCGCGGCGTTGATCTCTTCCTTGGTCGCCGGGGTCTTCAGCTGGACCGTCAGGTCGGTGGCCGAGCCCGTGGGCAGCGGCACGCGCATGGCATAACCGTCGAGCTTGCCCTTGAGCTGCGGCATGACCAGGGCGATCGCCTTGGCGGCACCGGTGGTGGTCGGGATCATGTTCAGGGCGGCGGCGCGAGCGCGGCGCAGGTCCTTGTGCGGGTAGTCGAGAACGTTCTGGTCGTTGGTGTAGGCGTGGATGGTCGTCATCAGCCCACGCTCGATGCCGAAGGTGTCATCGATGACCTTGGCCATCGGCGCGAGGCAGTTCGTGGTGCACGAGGCGTTGGAGATGATGTTGTCCGTTGCCGGGTTGTAGTCCTCGTGGTTGACGCCCATCACGATGGTGATGTCCTCGCCCTTGGCCGGCGCGGAGATGATGACCTTCTTGGCACCTGCGGTGATGTGCTTGCCACAGCTCTCGGCGTCCTTGAAGAAGCCGGTCGACTCGAGGACGACGTCGGCTCCGAGCTTGGCCCAGGGCAGGTTGCCGGGATCGCGCTCGGCGAAGACGGGGAACGTTCCGATGCCATCGACGGCAATCTCATTTTCGCCGGCAGTAACGTCCTTGCCGAGGCGGCCGAGGATGCTGTCGTACTTGAGCAGGTGCGCGAGAGTCTTCGTATCGGTCAGGTCGTTGACCCCGACGATCTCGATATCTGCGCCGGAAGCCAGCACGGCACGGTAGAAGTTGCGGCCGATGCGGCCAAAGCCATTGATACCAACGCGAACAGTCATGATGATTGCCCTTCTTGTGTCTGCCGAAGCAGCACTGTCTAGCCTGTCGGAACAGGATTATTGGTGCGGCCTGACCGCACGCCGGGGTCCGTCAAACATGAGCCTAGGGGATACGCGGCAGCAGTCAAAAGGCGGCCCCGGGCCGGAAACGAGAAAAAAAGTGACCGGTCACATCGCCACGATGCCGAACACCGTTGGCACGTCTACGCGTCGAGCATGTCCGCAGTGAGGTTGGCATCGGTTCCGGCGACGCCGAGGCTGGTAGCCCGTTTGTCGGCCATGGCGAGCAGACGCCGGATTCGGCCGGCGACCGCGTCCTTGGTCATCTGGGGCTCAGCGAGCTGGCCAAGCTCCTCAAGGCTCGCCTCCTTGTGCTTCAGGCGCAGCCTGCCGGCCTCGAGCAGGTGATCCGGGACGTCATCACCCAGGATCTCCAACGCACGCTCGACCCGGGAACCGGCGGCCACGGCTGCGCGCGCGGAACGGCGCAGGTTGGCGTCGTCGAAGTTGGCCAGTCGGTTGGCGGTCGCCCGCACCTCGCGCCGCATGCGGCGCTCCTCCCAGGCCATCACCGCGTCGTGGGCACCGAGCCTGGTCAGCATCGCACCGATCGCGTCTCCGTCGCGGATGACGACGCGGTCCACGCCGCGCACCTCACGGGCCTTGGCCTGTATGCCCATTCGCCTGGCCGCGCCCACCAGCGCGAGAGCTGCCTCCGGACCGGGGCAGGTGATCTCAAGAGCAGAGGACCGTCCGGGCTCAGTCAGGGACCCGTGCGCCAGAAACGCTCCACGCCATGCGGACTCGGCGTCGCAGACCGAACCGCTGACCACCCGCGGGGGCAGACCACGCACAGGGCGGCCGCGGTTGTCGATCAGCCCGGTCTGGCGCGCCAGCGCCTCACCCTCCTGGACGACGCGCACCACATAGTGACTGCCGCGCCGCAACCCCCCTGCGGCCAGCACGAGGATCTCACTGCGGTGGCCGTAGATGTCGGCGATGTCCTTACGCAGTCCGCGAGCGGCCGAAGCAGTGTCCAGCTCGGCCTCGACCACGATCCGACCCCCGACGATGTGCAGTCCGCCGGCGAACCTCAATGTTGCCGCGACCTCAGCCTTGCGACAGCAAGGCTTGGTTACCGTGAGCCGACTCAGCTCGTCCTTGACCTTCGCCGTCATCGCCATGCCGGATATCCTGCCACTCGCCTGCAACTCAGTCAGCCAGTCCCTTGGATGAGATAGATCGGTTCAGCCGCGAAGACTCACGCGCCTCACGTGACGCATACCGTATGCCTGACACCCTCCTCCGACGACAGGATCGATGCCGTGCCCGCCACCTTCACCATGCCTGCGGCGCTTCAACAGGCCGCCGACCGGGCCACCGGGTTCATGCCCGCCGATGAGGGAACCGAGCTGTTCGACCAAGCCTGCGTCGCCTTGCCCCACGGTCCGGTTCTGGAGATCGGGACGTACTGCGGCAAGTCGGCGATCTACCTGGGCGCTGCCGCGTCTCTCGTCGGCGGAACCGTCCTCACCCTGGATCACCACCGTGGCTCTGAGGAGCACCAACAGGGCTGGGAATACCACGACGCCACCTTGGTCGACCCCCGTGTCAACCGGTTCGACACGCTCGGCCGGTTCAGGGGAACACTGGCAGCGGCCGGACTCGAGGAACACGTCGTGGCCATCGTCGGTCGCTCTGCAACCGTCGCGTCGCTCTGGAACACAGCATTGGCAATGCTTTTCATCGACGGCGGCCACACCGAGGATGCGGCGCAAGACGACTACACCGGCTGGGCGCAGTGGGTCCGGACGGGTGGACGCCTGCTGATCCACGACGTGTTCCCCGATCCCGCGGACGGCGGCCAGGCGCCATACCGGATCTTCAGACGCGCGCTGGAAAGCGGTGACTTCGAGCAGCGAGGGGTCGTGGGGTCACTTCGAGTTCTGGAGCGCGTGCACGGAGAGGCCGGCGACCCGGTCGCCTGAGACGCCGTCGATGCGGTCTGCGACGGCGCCCGAGCCACGGCAACCGCAGTGCTCGCCGACCGCGTCGCCGACCTCTGGCAGACCCTCGCCGCGGAAGATCCCTGCGCCGCCGGTGGTGTTGCTGAGCGCGTCGACTGCCAGGATCACCGCGGCAGCCGTCCAGCTGCTCTGCTCGACCGGCCAGTGCTTGTCATCGGCATAGACGTATCCGGTCCAGTAGGCGCCGTCGTCCTCGCGCAGGTGCTGCATCGAGGACAACATGACGACAGCTCGCTCCCGGTCGCCGAGGACATCGAGCGCGATCGCGAGCTCGCAGGTCTCTGCCCCCGTGACCCAGGGACGGTCATCAACACAACGAGCGCCCAGGCCCGGCACCACGAAATCGTCCCAGCGCTCGTCCAGACGCGCCATCGCCCTGGTGCCGGCCAGCGGGCCCGCGAGAACCGGGTAGTACCAGTCCATCGAGAACCGGTCCTTGACCTCGAACAACTCGGGATGCGTGCGCAAGGCGTGGCCGAGGAGCCCCGCCGCGAGCTCCCAGTCCGGTTGCGGCTCCCCCATCAGCTCGGCCATCGCCAGGCCGCAACGCAGGCTCAGATAGATGCTCGAGGAGCCGGCCAGCAAGGCGGACTGCACCGGTTGACCCCCAGCGCCTCGGGCCCACATGATCTCGCCGCTCGGGCGCTGCAGAGCGACGACGAACTCCAGGGCCGCCTTGACCGCCGGCCAGGCCTCAGTCGCCGCGCAGTAGTCGCCCGTCACCAGCCACCGATGCCAGACGCCGGTGGCGAAGTAGGCACAGAAGTTGGCGTCCGACCCGTCGTCAGTGATCCGCCCCAGGTCGATGCGAATTGGCCAAGACCCGTCCTGGCGCTGGGTTTTGAGGATCCATCTGTAGGCCCGGTCTGCCTCGACATGGCGACCGGCCGCGGTCAGGGCCATCGCGGACTCCACGTGGTCCCACACGTCGGTATGCCCGCCTGTGAACCACGGGATGGCACCGCTCGGCTCCTGAACGGCCACGATCGCAGACGCTGTAGCCGCGATCTGCTCGCTGGTCAGCACCCACGCCAGGGACGGCTGTTCAGACAACGGCACGGGCGCTCTCAGGCTTGCGCAGATAGACCACAAGGCTCTTCCCGATCACGGGGTTGAGCAAGCGGTCGGCGAGGCGGGTCGGCCACGGCTTGGACATGATGTCCCACACCAGCATCCGGTGGTACAGCTTCGGCAGCGGGTGGTCCGCCCTGTCCACGCCGACAGCGCACTTGAGCCACCAGTACGGCGAGTGCAGCCCGTGCGCATGGCCCGTCCCGACCGCGACGAGCCCGGTCTTCTCCAGCTTGGCGACCAGCTCATGCCCGGTGTAGATGCGCACGTGGCCGCCCTCGACCTCGTGGTAGGCGTCCGACAGTGCCCAGCAGATCTTCTCCGGGAAGTACCGAGGCACCGTGACCGCGGCGGTACCACCAGGCCGCAGGACGCGCGCCAGCTCGGCCATCGCCCGCTCGTCATCGGGGATGTGCTCAAGGATCTCGGCGGCCACGACGCGATCGAAGTGACCATCGGGAAAGGGCAGCTCCAGCGCATCACCAGGCACGGACCCTGCGCTGCCTCCGGCAGCGGCCTCGCCCGCGGCCTGCATCGCACGGAACATCGAAGCCACCACGTCGAGCTCGGCTTCGTCCCGATCCAGCGCAACCACATGAGCGCCACGACGATAGAGCTCGAACGCGTGGCGTCCGGCGCCACAGCCCAGATCGAGCACGCGGTCGCCCGGCTCGACGCCCATCCGGTCGAAGTCAACGGTGAGCAAGGGTGCCCCGTTGGGTGTCGGTGCGCCGCTGAGAGTCGGGGCGCGCGTTGGAGTCCATCCGTGTCGCAGCGATCGCACGCTCATAGGCACGGACAGTCGCCACCGCCACCGAAGTCCAGCTGTAGAGCTCGAGCGCCCGAAGCCGTCCGGCCCCGCTCATCGCCGTTCGTCGGGCTGGATCATCCAGCAGGGCGCCGATGGCGGCGGCCAGCTCTCCCACATCACCGGGCGTCACCAGGTCGGCACAGAGCCCGTCCTGCCCGACCACCTCCGGGAGGGCTCCCCCCCGGCTGACCACCAGAGGCGTGCCACAGGCCATGGCCTCAACGGTCGGCAGCGAGAAACCTTCGTACAGCGAAGGGACACAGGCGATCTCGGCAGACCCGATGAGCTCGGCCAGCTCAACGTCGCTGATGCCGTTGACGAATCGAACATTGCGGCTGATGGCCAGGCTCTCGACCAGGGACTCCGTCATACCTCCTGGAACCGGCTTGGCCACCAGCACCAGCTCGAGATCTCGTTCGGTGCGTAGCTTAGCGAAGGCCTCCAGCAAGGTGGCGATGCCCTTCATCGGAGTGTCGGCACTGGCCATGGCCACCAGACGTCCCGGCACGCGAGGCAGGGTCGGAAGCCGGAATACCTCGGCGTCCACGCCCAGCGGAATCACCTCGACCCGCCCTGGATCGACTCCGAACTCGGCCACGATGTCGCGCGCCGATGAGTGCGAGACGGTCAGGACCCCCGGCAAGCGGCGGGCGACCCGGCCCTGCATGGTCAGGAACCCATACCACCGGCGAAGGCTGAGCCGACGCCTCCAGCCCGCGGCTGCCACAAGGTCGGTCCGGCGGTCGATGGTGATCGGGTGGTGGATCGTGGACACCAGCGGCAGCCCGTCCGCGAGCATCCGCAACAGGCCGTAGCCCAGTGTCTGGTTGTCGTGGACGACGTCGAAGTCGGCGGCGCGACCCCTGAGCAAACGTGCCGCCCGCAGGCTGAAGGTGAGCGGCTCGGGAAAACCTGCCGTATACATCGTCGCCAGCTCGAGCACGTCGATGGAGTCGCGAAACTCGCCGCGGGCGGGGGTGCGGAACGGGTCCGGCTCGCGATACAGATCGAGGCTTGGGACCTTCGTCAGCAGCACTCCCGGATCGAGCTCTGGATAGGGCTGCCCGGAGAAGACCTCGACAGTGTGCCCGAGCCCGACGAGCTCCCGGCTGAGGTGGCGGACATAGACACCCTGGCCGCCGCAGTGAGGCTTGCTGCGATAGGACAGCAACGCGATGCGCACGGCGCTCAGCCCATGATGTCGCGGTAGGCAGCGGCGAGCCGCAAGGAGTCATGGTGGTCCGGCTGCTCATGACTGCTCACCCGCGCAAGAACCAGCTCTGCACCCAGGCCTTCGGCGACACGCCGCAGCAATGGAACGTCCTCGACGACAGCCGAGTCGGCGAGCACGACGTCAAGGTGCAGATCGGGGGCATGCGCGGCCAAGGCCTCAAGGTGGTTGGCGGGCGAGAAGCCGACGGTCTCAAGGGTATGCATCACGAGGTTGAGCGTCAGGATGCGCTTGGCATCGGTGGCCAGGAGAGCGTCGCGAATGCCGGGTACCAGGAGATGTGGCATGACCGATGTAAACCAGGAACCGGGCCCCAGGATCACCCAGTCCGCTGCTCCGATGGCCTCGACCGCTTCGTCACAGGCGGGCGGTTCCTCGGGGTTGAGCCGCACGTTCAGGACCCGTCCCCTGGTCGTGGCGACCTCCACCTGACCGCGAACCGTCGTGGTCTCGAGCGGGCGGGCTGGGTCGGCTCCCATGACGCTGGCTTCGATGTTGAGCGGCACCGCTGCCATCGGAAGCACCCGGCCACGTGCGTTCAGTAACCGGCCGACCAGATCCAGACCCCCGACTGTGTCCCCGAGCAGGTCCCACAGCGACACGATCAGCAGGTTGCCGACGGCATGCCCGGCAAGCTGACCATCACCGGCGAACCGGTGCTGCAGGACGTCACGCCATTGGAGACCCCACTCGGTGTCATCGCACAGTGCAGCCAGCGCCATCCTTAGGTCGCCCGGCGGCAGCACGTCGAACTCATCCCGTAACCGACCGCTGGAGCCGCCATCGTCGGCGACCGTCACCACCGCCGTGATCCGGTCTGTGACCAGCCGCAGGGCTGCGAGCGACGCAGCGAGCCCGTGCCCACCCCCGAGAGCAACGACAGCCGGGCGGGTCACTCACGCCCCAGGTCGCGGTGCACCAGGATCGTGCCAACATCGTCGCCGCTCAGCCGGGCCGCGAGCAGTTCGGCAACGGCCACCGAGCGATGCTTGCCGCCGGTACAGCCCACGGCGAGGGTCACGTACCGCCGTCCCTCGCGTTGGTAGCCGTCGGTCATCGGCACCATCAGATCGACCACGCGGTCGACGAACTCACTGGCGCCTCGCCTGCTCATGACGTATCCGGATACCTCGGGATCAGTACCGTTCTTTTGCCGCAGCTCCGGGATCCAGAACGGGTTGGGCAGGAAGCGCATGTCGAAGACCAGGTCGGCATCCAGTGGAATCCCGTACTTGAACCCGAAGGACATGACGGCAACGCGCAGCCGGGGCCCGGCCGAGCTGGCGAAGATCTGGGACACCTTGGCCGACAGCTGGTGGACGTTCAACCCGGAGGTGTCGATCAGCACATCGGCCTCGGCGCGCAGGTCTCCAAGCATTTCGCGCTCGCGCATGATGCCATCGAGCATCCGTCCCTGGCCCTGCAGCGGGTGGGGGCGGCGTACGCTCTCGAACCGCCGGACCAAGGCCTCGTCGGTGGCGTCGACGAAGATCACCCTGGGGTCCCAGCCGGCTTCTCGCAACGCCTCGATGGCGTCACGGTACGTCGCGAAGAATGAGTGGCTGCGGGCATCGATCACTGCCGCGAGCTTGGTGACTCCGCCCTCGGAATGCTCCGCAGCCAAGGTGGCCAGGGGCAGCATCATCTGCGGCGGGAGGTTGTCGACGACATACCAGCCGAGGTCCTCCAGGACGTTGGCCGCCGTGGTGCGACCGGCGCCGCTCATGCCGGTGAGGATGACCAGCTCGGTCACATCGGGGCCAGATGTACCAGGCGTCATGGCTGTCCTCGTCGTCTCGTCGGCATCACAGGTCAGGTCAACAGCTCGCCGGTCGTCACATTGACGGCCTCAGCAGCTTGGGTCGCGGGGTCGTGCAGTGTTGCATGAATCGTGGCAGCAAGGGTGACGCCGATTCCCGGAACGTCGCGAATCTGCTCCAACGAGGCCTCCCTGATGCGCTTGACCGAGCTGAATTGTCGCAGCAACGCCTTGCGCCTGGTTTCGCCCAGACCCGGGATGCCGTCGAGCGCGCTCGTGGTCATGGCCTTGGACCGGCGCTCACGGTGGAATGCGATGGCGAACCGGTGGGCCTCATCCCTGACCCTCTGCAACAGGTAGAGGCCTTCACTGGTGCGAGGCAGGATGACGGGAAACGCCTGCCCGGGGAGCCAGACCTCCTCGAGCCGCTTGGCCAGCCCGACCAGGGCCACGTCGTCGATGCCCAGCGCTGCCAGCGCTGAGCGCGCAGCGTTGACCTGGGGCAGGCCTCCGTCGACCACCACGAGGTTGGGTGGATAGGCGAACCGCCGGGGTTTGCCCGTGTCAGGGTCGATTGCCATGCCCTCGATATCGCTCGCGTCGGCGCGGTCGTCGAGATAGCGCCTGAAGCGCCGGGTGAGCACCTCGTGCATGGCCGCTGTGTCGTCGATCTGCGGGTTGGCCTCGCCCGCCTGCCCCACCGCTCCCCTCACAATGAACCGGCGGTACTCGGCCTTGCGTGGTATCCCGTCCTCGAAGACGACCATGGACGCCACCACATTGGTGCCCTGCACGTGGCTCACGTCGAAGCACTCGATCCGCAGCGGCGCGCTGACCAGGTCGAGCCCGTCCTGAAGCTCCTGCAGGGCCACGCTGCGAGCCGTCAGGTCCCCGGCCCGGGTCACCTTGTGCCGGGCCAGGGACTGCTCCGCGTTGCGTCTGACGGTCTCCATCAGCGCGCGCTTGTCACCACGCCGGGGCACCCTCAGGTTGACCTGGGCACCGTGCAGCATGGTGAGCCACTGGCTCATGTGCACGGGGTCCGGGGGCAGGACGGGGACCAGAACCTCGCGTGGCACCCCCTCGGGCGACTCGCCGCCGTAGACCTGCTGGAGGAGGTGCTCGACCATCGATGACAGCTCCGCGGCGTCCTCCGAGCGGCCGCGGTCGACGACCCAGCCCCGTTGACCACGGACCCGGCCGCCCCTCACGTGGAACACCTGAACGGCCGCTTCGAGCTCATCGTCGGCCAGGGCGAAGACGTCGGCATCGGTGGCATCGGCCAGCACCACTGCAGACTTCTCGAGCGCCTTGGTCAAGGCTCCGATGTCGTCCCGCATCCGGGCAGCCGTCTCGTAGTCGAGCTGCGAGGCGGCGGCCGCCATCTGGGCTTCGAGGCGCTGGACGAACTTGCCCGTGTTGCCGGCCATGAAGTCGCAGAAGTCCTCGGCGATCAGCCGATGCTCCTGCGCGCTGACGCGATCGACACAGGGAGCGGAGCATTTCTCGATGTAGCCGAGCAGACACGGCCGGCCGACCTGTCCGGCACGTTTGAAGACACCGCTGCTGCAGGTCCTGATGGGGAACACGCGCAACAGCTGGTCGAGCGTCTCGCGGATCGCCCAGGCATGCGCATAGGGACCGAAATATCGCGTTCCCTTGCGTTTGGCTCCGCGCATCACCTGAGCGCGGGGATAGTCGTCACCCATGGTGACGGCCAGGTATGGGTAGGACTTGTCGTCGCGGTACTTCACGTTGAAGCGGGGGTCGAACTCCTTGATCCAGGAGTACTCCAGCTGCAGCGCCTCGACTTCGTTCGACACGACGGTCCACTCAACGCTGGCGCCGGTCGTGACCATCGAGCGGGTACGAGGATGAAGAGCCGAGAGGTCCTGGAAGTAGGACGACAGCCGTGACCGCAGCGAGTTGGCCTTGCCGACGTAGATGACCCGACCATCGGCGTCGCGGAAACGGTAGACGCCGGGGTCTAGAGGGATCTCCCCTGGTCCGGGGCGATATGACGACGGGTCGGCCACAGCCTCACTCTATGAGCAGACAGTGACATAAGGGGCCATGGCCGACCCGCGCCCGACCTGATGCCGGGTCAGGCAACGGTGAACGACCCCTCCATCCTTGCTGCATGCGGGTCGCACACGAACGTGTAGGTGCCTGCCGAGAGCGTGACCGTCCAGGTCACCTCCGTCGTCTCCGGCACCGTGGTCTTCTCATCCACACCCGGGCCGGCCAGGTGGAAGTCGTGCCGGGTCGACTCGTCTTTGACCTTCACCGTGTAGCTGCCCGCCTTGAGGCTGGTCACCGGTGCGCCGGTGCTGTCCACGAGAGTGATGACCGGGGCGTCACCCTGCCCGACGCTGCCGGTGAGGACCGACCCTGGGGACACGGCACCCACCGCGCCGGCGGCAACCGGCGAACCTGCGGTGGGCGTAGTACTTGAAGGGCTGCTGCTGCATGCAGTCACGAGGGACAAGAAGGCAATGGGGATAGCAAGTCCAAGAGGTCGGATGACCCTGCTGCGATGGTCACGCTTGCGCGATGCGTAGTTGAGGGTTGCGCCCCGGCCGGGCTCAGTCGCCTCCTGGTTGGGCTCAGTCATTGCGTCCTCCAAGCTCTTCCCGGAGCCGATCCCCGGGTTACAGAGAACCAACGCAGCCGAGCCGGAAGTGGTTCAACTGCGCTCGGATCAATGAAGTCCACGAACGTACCGGCCCGCCGTGCGTACGTCGTTCACCCTCGACTCCCACGTCATTCCCGCCCAGAGCAGCAGCCCGCCTATGAGGAACAGCAGGCCCCATCGTGGGAGGAACGCCGCGACCGGCCAGATGTAGCGAATCGCCATCAGCCCGGTCGCCACTGCGCCCAGCGCGAACGGCGCGGCAAACCGGAGCCGCACGCCCACAGCCACAAGAGCCACCGAGGCGAGACCGACGAGCAGTCCGCGCCAGGTGACGGGCTGGTCCAGGGCGACCGACAACGACGGGACCAGGGCCAGTGCCAGTCCCGGTCCGAGGCAGCGCCAGGTCGACTCGCTGGAGTCACGTCGCAGTCGTCGAACCCCGTAGACCAACAGTGCTGTCGCAGCCGGAAGGGTGTACCACTCAACAGCCTCAATGTTGTTGTCCGCCAAGCGGATCCATGAAGCCACGGTCAGCAGCACCCCACTGGCCCAACCGACACCGCGGCGGTCGTCGGACAGGTATGCCGTGATGCCCGCCGCGACACCGGCGACGGTGAGCTCCAGGGCACGATGCGACGGTGAGCTGTCGGCCATGGCCAGCCCCACGAACACCCAGGTCACCGACAGTCCCTCGCCGATCCCCCGGTCAAAGGCCGTTGCGCTCAACCTCTGCGACGCTGACAAACCCTGGGACGCCAGCAGCCCGAGCGACCCGATGACCACGATGACCAACCCGTGGATCGATGCGGGCGCCTGCCCAAAGTCCAGCCACTGCGCCACTCCTGCCAGGGCGAAGAGGCCGGCGGCCGTGAGAAACCAGGCCCTCACCATGCGGCGTCGCTCGGTCAGCGTCCAGGCCAGGGCGACTGTCGCAAACAACGTCCACGCGAGGGGGTCGGCCAGGTTGGCGTAGACAGGGTCGACGTAGTACGAGCAGATGCGAAGGATCACCAACGGCGCCCATGCAAGCAAGAACAGGACGTCGTTGCGCCAGAACCAGGCGGCCCAGAGCAGCGACAGCGCCACGACCGCGAGCACCGTCATCGAGACCCAGAAGCCAGCGCCGTACAGAAGTGGCAGCACGCCGAGCGCTGCCACCACCACCCCTGCCGTGAGGTGAGGGTCCACCGTGAGCCGCCTTCCGACGATGGTGATCCGCGGCAGCATCGCCAGGACGACCAACGCGGTCAGAGGCAACAGCCACGGGCCCACGTCGCCACTCGACAGATCCAACGGAAGCGCGCGCGGCTCCCGCCAGCTGCCGTCCAGCGCGAGTCCCACTCGGGTGGCCAGCGCCACGACCGACGGCACAAGTCCGAACACTGCGCTGACACCCAGAACCAGCGCCGAACCACCGACCGCGGGCGACCACGTGGTCGGCACCCGAACCGATGCCAGGGTTGCGACGACATATCCGAGGAGGATGACCGCGCAGCCCACGACCCAGCCGTGGGACCACCCGACGATCTCAAAGACGAGCAGCACCGGAACGAGGCACAGGGCCGCGGCGACCTGGCGCCATACGGCGTGCGTCAGCCTGATCGACCAGAACCCTGCCAGCAGCGCCACGATCAGCGCCGGCCAGGAGACAGCGACCCGTCCGAGGTCGCCGCCGACGTGGTCCGCGGCACGTTCGGCGCCGACCCCCACGGCCGCCAGCCACCCGACGCCGCCAAGTCCCAGCGCGCTCCACGTCGCGACCGGAAGACGGACCCGACGGCAGGCGACGTACAGCATCGACCCGACCACCGCCACGGTCACAGACGAGACACCGTGGTCGTCGCCGGGGAGCCGCAGCACACCCAGCGTGGCCCGTGCCAGCCCGACGGCGACCGCCGCGTCCAGGCTCCACAGCCAGCGCCGGCGGGTCCTGACGATGAACGCCGCAGCGCCGGCGGCTGCGGCCAGAAGAACACCGCCGAGGATCTCGTATGGCGCGGTGGTCAGCTCAGCAAGACCGGGCAGGCCCGCCCGGCGCGCTGCGGCCAGGTCGAGGACGAACATGCCGCAGGCGATCACGGCCATGGCCTCTGCTGTCGCCTGGAGCGTGCGCCGCAGGGCCAGCTCCGCGAGGAGGCCGAAGCTCACGGTGATCGCGACCATGATCAGGGCCCTGACGGCCAGGGGCAGCAGACCCCACGTGACGGCAATGAAGACGGCACCGGCAGCCAGCACGCACAGAGCGCCAAGGATGAGCAGGATGACACCGACCGACGTGCCCGCGAACCAGGACCGGGTCGGGCTCACCTCGGGACGAACCTGCGGCGGAGCGAAGGACGGGATGGCGGGCGGGTGCGGGTGCGGGTGCCGGCTGGCGGCGGGGTGAGCCTGTGGGACAACGGCCGTCACCGCGTTTGCTCGTATCTGCGCCACCAGCTCGTCGGCCCGGCGCAAGGTCGTCACCAGCTCGGTCACGGTGGGTCCGGTGAGCTCGACCGCGCATACGGGGCAACGCAGCGGCTGCGGCGGTAACAGGACGGCACAACTCGGACATCTCGACGGATCGAAGAAAGGCGTCACCCGCACATCATGGCGACCTCAAATAACGACCCTGCAACATATGGCCCTAGAACCTGCCCAATAACCGTACTCTGCCACTACTGTTCACTTTCTCGCGGGATTCGCGGAAGCCCGGGCTACCCGGACGATGACTCATCAGGAGGAACCTTGCATCAGCGTTCCGTAGTACGGATCGGAGCGCCGCTCATCATCGCGGCGCTGGCCCTGGCCGGTTGTAGCACGACGGGCGGCACCACGGCTGACACCACTGCAGGTGCCAAGAAGTGTGACCAGAAGATCGGCATGTTCGGTGCGCTCACGGGGCCGAACGCCAACCTCGGTATCTACATTCACAACGGTGTGCAGCTGGCGGTCGACCAGTACAACGCCAAGAACAGTGACTGCAAGGTCACGATCGCGGACTTCGACTCCCAGGGTGACCCGACACAGGCTCCGGGCCTGGCGAAGAAGGCCATCGACGACAAGACGATTGTCGGCATCGTCGGCCCCGCCTTCTCCGGTGAGTCCAAGGCTGCGGACCCGCTGTTCAACGAGGCCGGGCTGGTGACGATCACCCCCTCGGCGACCAACCCTGCTCTCGCCGAGAACGGATGGAAGACGTTCTTCCGCGCGCTTGGCAACGACAACACCCAGGGTCCTGCCGCGGCCAAGTACATCAAGGACACGCTCAAGTCGACCAAGACGTTCGTCATCGATGACGCGTCCGAGTATGGCAAGGGGCTTGCCGACATCGTCCGCAAGGACCTTGGCGCGCAGCTCATCGACTCGGACTCGATCCAGGTGAAGCAGACCGACTTCGGTCCGTCGGTCACCAAGGTCAAGGCCTCCGGCGCCGACGCGCTGTTCTTCGGCGGCTACGCCCCCGAAGCTGCTCCACTGGTCAAGCAGCTGCGCGACGCCGGGTGGAAGGGCACCTTTGTCACAGATGACGGCGTCAAGGACCAGTCGTTCGTCGACAACGCCAAGTCATCTGCTGAGGGCACGATCATCACCTGCCCCTGCGCGCCGCCGGACACCGCCCCGGATTTCGCGGCCGCGTACAAGAAGGCCTTCAACGTGGACGCCAACACCTACTCCGGTGAGGGCTTCGACTCTGCGCAGATCTTGCTTGACGGCATCGCCGCAGGCAAGGACCGTTCGACCATGGTCGACTTCGTCAAGGCCTACGACAAGCAGGGCGTGACCAAGCAGCTCAAGTTCGACGCCAAGGGCGAGTCCTCAGCTGTGAAGGTGTACGCCTACAAGGTCGAGAACGGCCAGATCGTGTCCCTCGGAGAGATCAAGTAGCTATCAAGGTCTAGACGCCAAGGGGCGGTCGAGGGCAGTATGCTCCGACCGCCTCTTGTCGGTTGTTCCACCAGCGGGGTCCGACGGCGGAACCTGCTTCGAGGAGGCCCTGGATGCAGTACCTGATAGACAACTTCTTCTCGCTCACCCTGACCGGCATCACCCTCGGAGCGGTCTACGCCTTGGTAGCCCTCGGATACACCATGGTCTACGGCGTGCTGCGGCTGATCAACTTCGCGCACTCCGAGGTCTTCATGTTCGGCACCTTCGCGTCAATGTGGTCGGTCATGCTGCTGGGCGGGCACCGAGGAGCAAGCGTCCCGGCAGTGATCGGGTGGATCGTTGTCATGTTCCTCGTCGCCATGGCGACCTCAGGGCTCATCGCCGTCGGCCTCGAGCGCGTCGCCTACCGGCCGCTGCGCAAGCGCAACGCTCCCCCGCTGATCTCACTGATCTCAGCCATCGGCGCCTCATTCGCACTGTCCGAGCTGATGGGGCTTCGCGACAAGGTGGCGGGGTTCTTCGGCGTCGATCGCAAGCTGACCGCATACGTTGGGCAAGCCCGCAACAACGCCGCCATGCCCGAGATCCTGAAACCCAAGCCGGTGTTCACCATCGTGGACTACCAGGTCACCAACGTTGACATCCTGGTAGTCGTGGGTGCCGTCCTGATGATGATCGTCCTCGACCAGTTCGTCCGACGTTCACGCTTGGGTCGGGGCATCCGTGCAGTTGCCCAGGACCCAGAGGCGGCTGCCCTGATGGGTGTCAACCGCGATCGTGTCATCCAGGTGACCTTCCTGGTCGGCGGGGTCATGGCTGGCGCCGCCGCGGTCTTCTACATGCTGCGCATCGGCATCACCCGCTACGACGCAGGCTTCATCCTCGGCGTCAAGGCGTTCACCGCTGCGGTCCTGGGTGGCATCGGCAACCTGCGCGGCGCCCTGCTCGGTGGGTTCGTCCTCGGGCTGGCGGAGAACTACGGCTCGGCGCTCATCGGCACCCAGTGGAAAGATGTCGTGGCCTTCGCGCTGCTGGTCGCCATCCTGATGTTCAGGCCCACTGGTCTGCTCGGCGAGTCATTGGGGAGGTCACGCGCATGAACGCATTCTCCGGGATCCTCCAGCGCGTCAGCGCGCTGCCAAAGCCTGCCAAGATGGCCCTGTGGGCCCTGTTCGTCCTCTTCCTGTTCTTGTTGCCGATCCTCAACATCCCGGTCATCACCACTCCGGACACCGACTTCGGCGGCGTGCTGTTCACCGTGACCACGTATGTCCTGGTGGCGCTGGGCCTGAACATCGTCGTCGGCTATGCCGGGCTGCTCGACCTCGGTTACGTCGGTTTCTACGCTGTTGGCGCCTACACCGTGGGCGTTCTCGGGTCGAAGCACGCACACGTCCCCTGGTCGCTGGCCGTCCCGGTTGCCGTCGTGGCTGCGCTCATCTCAGGCCTCATCCTCGGCGCGCCGACACTGCGCGTTCGCGGCGACTACCTGGCCATCGTCACTCTCGGCTTCGGTGAGATCGTCCGACTCACCGCGGTCAACTCGAGCTGGCTCGGAGGCGCGTCAGGCATCAGTGAGGTCCCCCGGCCTCCGAGCGTGTCACTGTTCTCGCTACCGCACCTGGACTGGTCCAGCGGCATCCCTGTCGTCAACCTCGACAACACCACGACGTTCCTCAAGTTCGGTATCACCGACCAGATCCCGTACTACTGGCTGGCCCTGATGGTGATCTTCGTCGTCATCTTCTTCGACAAGCGGATCAAGGACAGCAGGGTGGGCCGGGCCTGGGAGGCCACCCGCGAGGACGAGGACGCCGCCGAGCTGATGGGCGTGGCGACGTTCAGGTTCAAGCTTCTGGCCTTCGCCATGGGTGCGTTCATCGGCGGCCTGTCGGGCGCTCTTTTCGCCGGGAAGCAGGGCTTCATCTCCCCCGACAGCTTCCCTCTGCTGCTGTCCATCCTGTTCATCTCGGCGGTGGTCATCGGTGGTGCGGGCAACAGGAAGGGGATCATCCTGGGAGCGATCGTCGTGGGCTACTTCCCGGAGCGCTTCCGCGAGTTCCAGGAGTGGCGAGTCCTCGTCTTCGGTCTGGCGTTGATGTTGTTGGCCATCTTCCGCCCGCAAGGGCTGATTCCACCACGACGCACCATCCTGGCCAAACAGTCCGACGAGAAGCCCGAAGCACTCGAAGAGGGGAGGGCCAGCGATGCCTGACGTCACTGAGAGCCCGGGGTTGGATGTCAACCCGGACACCGGGAGAAAACGGATCCTCGAGGTCGAGAACGTGACGTTGCGCTTCGGCGGAGTGGTCGCCCTCGATGAGGTCAGCTTCCACATCAACGAGGGCGAGATCCTCGGCCTGATCGGTCCCAACGGGGCCGGGAAAACCACCTGCTTCAACGTCATGACTGGCGTCTACCAGGCCACCGCAGGCGTGGTCCGACTCGAGGGACAACCCCTTGGCAAGCGCAAGAAGTTTGCCATCACCAAGCTCGGCATCGCGCGCACCTTCCAGAACATCCGGCTCTTCTCCAACATGACCGCCCTCGAGAACGTCATGGTCGGGTCGGACACGCACCACAGCGCGGGAGTCCTTTCGGCGATGTTCGGTCTGCCGCGACACCGGCAGGAGGAGTCCCACGGGCGCGAACGGGCTCACGAGCTGCTCGATTTCATGGGGCTCGGCAAGAAGGCCGACGTGCTGGCGCGCAACCTGCCGTATGGCGACCAGCGTCGCCTGGAGATCGCGCGGGCGCTGGCCACCGACCCCAAGCTCTTGTGCCTCGATGAGCCGGCCGCAGGCTTCAACCCGGCCGAGAAAGCCAAGCTCATGGACCTGATCCGCAAGATCCGGGACCAGGGCTACACCGTCCTGCTGATCGAGCACGACATGAAACTCGTCATGGGCGTGACCGACCGGGTCGTCGTGCTGGAGTTCGGCCGCAAGATCGCCGAGGGCCTGCCCGCCGATATCCGTGACAACCCGGCTGTCATTGCGGCCTACCTGGGAGTCGACGAAGATGCTTCTTGAGGTCAGCGGCCTGTGCGTGAACTACGGACGTATCGAGGCCATCCGCGACATCAGCTTCACCGTCGACGAGGGTGAGATCGTCTCCCTCATCGGCGCCAACGGTGCCGGCAAGACCACCACCCTCAAGACGGTCTCCGGCCTCCGGCCCGTCAGAGAAGGCACGGTCCTCTTCCAAGGCCAGGACATCACCCACATGCCTGCCCATGAGCGGCCGGCCCTCGGCATCTGTCAGTCACCCGAAGGTCGCGGCGTCTTCCCCGGCATGTCGGTGGGCGAGAACCTCGACATGGGCACCTATGCGAGGGCCGACCGCAAGTCGCCAGCGATCGCCGAGGACCGCGAGCGTGTGTTCACCCTGTTCCCCCGGCTCAAGGAGCGCGCGGGCCAGCCCGCGGGCTCGATGTCCGGAGGCGAGCAGCAGATGCTCGCGATGGGCCGCGCACTGATGGCCCGCCCCAAGCTGCTGCTGCTCGATGAGCCGTCCATGGGCCTGGCGCCCAAGCTGATCAAACAGATCTTCGACATCATCACCGAGATCAACAGCCAGGGGACGACCGTCCTGCTGGTCGAGCAGAACGCTGCCCAGGCGCTCAAACGGGCACACCGTGCCTACGTCCTGGAGACCGGCGAGATCGTCAGGGAAGGCACCGGCGCCGACCTGGCTGCGGACCCCAAGGTCAAGGCCGCCTATCTCGGCGGCGACGTCTAGGTCTAGCTCTTCGGCGCTCGGGATGACTTCTTCGCTGCGGTTCGGGCCTGCGTCACAGTCTTCTTGACGGCGGAACTGGAGCCAGCCCTCTTCGCGACGGGCGACTTCCGGGCAGCCTTCTTCGCGGTCGCCGACATGGCCTTGGCGGCGGCCTTCGTCGGGCTGATCCCCGCCGGTCGGCCAGGAGACCGGGCACTCCGGGCGAGGATCGGCCCAAGGAACCGCCCGGTATGGCTTTCCTCAATCAAGGCGACCTGCTCGGGCGTCCCCTCGGCGATCAGGCGGCCACCGCCGTTGCCGCCCTCGGGGCCAAGGTCGACAACCCAGTCGGCGTTCTTGATGACGTCGAGGTTGTGCTCGATGACGATGACCGTGTTGCCCTTGTCGACCAGGCCCTGGAGCACTCCGAGCAGCTTGTTGATGTCATCGAAGTGAAGCCCCGTGGTCGGCTCGTCCAGCACGTAGATCGTGCGCCCTGTGGAACGCTTCTGGAGCTCGGTGGACAGCTTGACGCGCTGCGCTTCACCGCCGGAGAGCGTGGGCGCCGGTTGGCCGAGCCTGACGTAGCCGAGCCCGACGTCCACGAGCGTGGTGAGATGGCGTGAGATGGCGGGCACCGCGGCGAAGAACTCGGATGCCTCCTCGATCGGCATGTTCAGGACGTCGGCGATCGTCTTGCCCTTGAAGTGCACCTCGAGCGTCTCGCGGTTGTAGCGAGCCCCGTGACACACCTCGCACGGCACATAGACGTCGGGCAGGAAGTTCATCTCGATCTTGATCGTCCCGTCGCCAGAGCAGTTGTCACAGCGACCGCCCTTGACGTTGAACGAGAAACGACCGGGCATGTAGCCACGGATCTTCGCCTCGGTCGTCTCGGCGAACAGCTTGCGCATGTTGTCGAAGACGCCGGTGTATGTCGCGGGGTTGCTCCTCGGGGTCCGCCCGATCGGCCCCTGGTCGACGTGCACGACCTTGTCGAGGTGCTCAAGACCCAGGACTGTCTTGTGCCGACCGGGGACCTGACGCGCGCCGTTGAGCTTGTTGGCGAGAACCATGTAGAGGATGTCATTGACCAGCGTCGACTTGCCGGAGCCCGAAACCCCAGTGACCGCAACGAGATTGCCCAACGGGAAGCTCACGTCCAGGTCATACAGATTGTGCTCGCGCGCCCCGATCACGGTGACCTTGCGCTCATCCTGCGGACGTCTGATCTCAGGAGTGGGGATTTCGCGTCGACCCGAAAGATAGGCGCCGGTGATGGAGTCGGGGTGCTTGAGCAGGTCTGCCACCGAGCCCGAGTGGACGACGTTGCCGCCGTGCTCACCCGCGCCCGGGCCGATGTCGACGACCCAGTCGGCGGTGGTGATGGTGTCCTCGTCGTGCTCCACGACGATGAGGGTGTTGCCCAGGTCCCGCAGCCGCGTCAGCGTCTCGATCAGACGGTGGTTGTCACGCTGGTGCAAGCCGATCGACGGCTCGTCCAGGACGTAGAGGACGCCGACCAGCCCGGAGCCGATCTGGGTCGCCAGCCGAATGCGTTGAGCCTCACCGCCGGACAGGGTGCCGGCGGGACGGTCCAGCGAGAGGTAGTCCAGACCGACGTCGAGCAAGAAGCCCAGGCGAGCCTCGATCTCCTTGATAACCCGCTCGGCGATCTGACGCTCGCGCGTGGTGAAGTCGACCTCAGCCAGGAACTTGGCGCAGTCGGCGATCGCGAGGGCACAGATCTGGGAGATGCTCTGACCACCGATATGGACCGCCAGCGACTCAGGCTTCAGCCGGGCGCCACCGCACTCGGGACAGGGCACCTCTCGCATGTAGCCCTCGTAGCGCTCACGCGACCACTCGGAGTCAGTCTCTGCGTGCCGGCGCTTGACGAACGGCACCACACCCTCGAATCCCGTTGTGTAGGAACGGTCGCGGCCATAGCGGTTGCGGTACTTGACGTGGACCTTGTAGTTCTGACCGTGCAGGATCGCGTCACGCGCACGGTCGGGCAACGCGTGCCACGGCTTGTCCAGGGAGAACTTCAGATCGTCACCCAAGGCCGTCAGGACCCGCAGGAAGTAGTCAGCAGAACCAGACCCCTGAGACCATGGCGCGATCGCACCCTCGTTGATCGAGAGGTCCTCGTCGGGGATCAGCAGCTCTGGGTCGACCTCGAGCTCGGTACCCAGCCCCGTGCACTTGGCGCAGGCACCGAACGGAGAGTTGAACGAGAACGATCGAGGTTCGAGCTCGTCCATGGCCAGTGCGTGGTTGTTGGGGCAGGCCATCTTCTCCGAGTACCGACGTTCACGCCCTGGGTCCTTGGGATCAAGGTCGACGAAGTCGACGATCAGGACGCCCGAGGTCAGGCCGAGCGCGGTCTCCACCGAGTCGGTCAACCGACGTTTGGCGCCCGCGTCATCACCCTTGGCGACGAGGCGGTCGATCACGATCTCGATGGTGTGCTTCTTCTGCTTCTCCAGGGTGGGTGGCTCGATCAGGGAGATGACCTCACCATCGACGCGGGCGCGAGAGAAACCCTTGGTCTGGAGCTCGCTGAACATCTCGACGAACTCGCCCTTGCGGGCCTGCACCACCGGCGCCAACACCTGGAAGCGGGTGTGTTCGGGCAGCTCCAGCAGACGGTCGACGATCTGCTGCGGGCTCTGTCTGGTGACGGCCTGGCCACACTCCGGGCAGTGAGGTCGGCCGGCGCGGGCAAACAGCAACCGGAGGTAGTCGTAGACCTCCGTGATCGTGCCGACGGTGGACCGGGGGTTGCGGTTGGTCGACTTCTGGTCGATAGACACCGCTGGCGACAGGCCTTCGATGAAGTCGACGTCGGGTTTGTCCATCTGCCCGAGAAACTGGCGAGCATAGGCACTGAGCGACTCGACATAGCGCCGCTGCCCCTCGGCGAAGATCGTGTCGAAGGCCAGCGACGACTTGCCCGACCCGGAGAGCCCGGTGAAGACGATGAGGCTGTTGCGCGGAAGGTCGACGGAGATATCGCGCAGGTTGTGCTCACGGGCTCCGCGCACGACGAGGCGGTCATGGTCGTATCGGGGAGGGCTGACGGTCACTTCGGGCACGTCCGCAATCGTATGTGCCTCCACCGACAGAGGTCACGACACCGGGTCACGACACCGGGTCACGACACCGGGTCACGACACGGGACGTGAACCCGGCCAACGGGCGAAACGGCATACGGTGCTCCTATGGCTCTGGCGATCGAGGACTACGCCGTACTCGGCGACACCGGCACCGCTGCCCTGGTCGGGCGCGATGGCTCCATCGACTGGATGTGCCTGCCACGGTTCGACTCCCCCGCCTGTTTTGGGGCACTGCTCGGCTCGCCGGAGAACGGCCGCTGGTTGATCGGACCGGTCGGATCGGCAAGAACCACAAGGAGATACGTCGGCGACAGCTTTGTCCTCGAAACGACCCATGAGACATCCACCGGGGTGGTCCGGGTCACCGACCTCATGCCCCTCGGTGATGGCCGCGCCGACATCATGCGCCGGATCGTGGGCGTCGCAGGGACGGTTCGCATGCGTCACGAGTGGGTGGTCAGGTTCGGCTACGGTAAGGCGCGGCCCTGGGTCAGTCGCAGGACCGAAGCGCCTGAGGACGGCTCCGGAGAGCTGATCTCGGCCATCGCTGGGCCGGACATGCTGGTACTGCGCGGATCTCGCCTTCCCCATGGCGTCAACGGTCACCACGAGGAGGAGTTCGATGTTGCGGCAGGCGAGCGCCTGGTCTTCTCGACAACCTGGTTCGAGTCACACCGCCCGGTTCCTCGGCCACTCGATATGGAGGACAGGATCGAAAAGACCGTTGCGCACTGGGAGCGATGGGCTGATCGATGCGACCACAGCGGGCCCCACCGCGACGCTCTGGTTCGTTCGTTGCTGGTCCTTCGGGTCCTGACCCACGGCGGCACCGGGGGCATCGTGGCCGCCCCCACGACGTCCCTGCCGGAGCAGTTCGGTGGCCCGCGCAACTGGGACTACCGCTACTGCTGGCTGCGCGACGCCTCGCTGACCCTTGAGGCGCTGCTCCGATCGGGCTATAACCATGAGACCGTGCTGTGGCGTGACTGGCTGCTGCGCGCCGTCGCCGGCGACCCGGAGGACATGCAGCCCATGTATGCCGTTGACGGGTCCCGTGAGCTTCCCGAGCGGGAGCTGAGTCACCTCGCTGGATATGCCGGCTCCAGGCCCGTCCGGGTCGGCAACGAGGCAGTCCACCAACGTCAGGCAGACGTTCTGGGAGAGGTGATGTCCGCACTCGCCCTGGCCCGGGACCAGGGACTGGAGGACTCTCCCGAGTCGTGGTCGCTCCAATGCGCGCTCGTGGAGAACCTGGGCAGGCACTGGCGTGAGCCGGACAACGGCCTGTGGGAGGTCCGTGGGCCAGCCCGGCACTTCACCCACTCGCGCGTGATGGTGTGGGTGGCTTTCGACCGCGCCATCAAAGCCGTTGAGCACCACGGGCTCCGGGGCCCGGTGGACACGTGGCGCGCGATCCGGGACGAGGTGCGCGCAGAGGTGATGGAACGTGGATACAACGTCCAGAGAGGGTGTTTCACTCAGCACTACGACACTGCCGAGGTGGACGCGTCGTTGCTGGTCCTGCCCGCCGTCGGGTTCATCGCAGCCGACGACCCCAGGTTCCTCGGGACGGTCCGTGCCGTCGAAGACGACCTCATCCGCGACGGCCTCGTGCTCCGCTACCGAACGGCCGCCGGAGTGGACGGACTGCCTGGCGACGAACACCCGTTCCTGGCCTGTTCCTTCTGGCTTGTCACTGCCTATGCCCTCGCAGGACGTCGAGATGATGCCCATGCCCTGATGCGTCGGCTCGTCGCCCTGGCCAATGACGTCGGTCTGTTGTCTGAGGAGTACGACCCCGGTCGGGCCAGGATGGCCGGAAACTTCCCGCAGGCGTTCTCGCACCTGGCACTGATCGGCGCAGCCCTCGCTCTTCACGACTCCGACACGGCCGTCTCTGTCGCGCATGGGTCCTCTCAAAGCGCACCTGTTCACGATGGACATGACGAAAGGACTTCGAGCTGATGAACACCTCCTCGCACCTGTCAGAAAATCTGGCATTGCTCGCGCACGAGACCACTGAGCTCGTGCGGACGGCGTCCGGTCTGGATGACGACGCACTCAGAGGGGCCAGCCTGTGCGAGGGCTGGACCCGCGGCCACGTCCTGTCGCACATCGCCCGCAACGCCGACGCGTTGGAAAACCTGGTCAGCTGGGCCGTCACGGGCATCCCACGGGCCATGTACGCCTCACCCGAGGCACGTGATGAGGACATCGCGATCGGCTCCACCCGTGGGGCTCAGGTGATCCTCGCCGATGTCGAGGACTCCGCGGCGCGGTTTGCCGAAGCGGCCACGGGCTTGACCGGAGCGCCAGAACAGGTCGAGGTCGAGATGCGCCATGGGCGCAACGTGCTCGGTGGTCAGCTGCCGACGCTGCGGCTGATGGAGGTCGTCATCCATCACGTCGACCTGGACGCCGGATACACGTTTGCCGACTCGGATACTGGGTTCGTCAGGCGGGCAGTGGCGAACAGCGTCGAGCGGATGACGGCGAGCGGTCAGGCTCCCTCGGTCACCCTGCGCAGCGACGAAGGCGACACCTGGACCATCGGTGGCGGCGCCCAGGTGGTCACCGGGAGCAACGCCGCACTGTTGTCGTGGCTGACCAGAGGACGAGGCGCCGGGGTGTCCAGCCAAGCCCCGCTCCCAGTTCTGCCCTCCTGGGGCTGAGCGTCCGTAACGCTCGTCACGAGCTCCTACGAGGAAATGCCCACCGGCGAACTCCTGCGACGGATCAACCGCCGGACGTCATCGCGCGGAATCACGTCGCCCTCGCGAAGGCCAACGACTCCGGCCCTGCGAGCGAAGGCCACCGCCGTCAGGGCGGAGTGGACGTTGAGCTTGTGAAGAATGCTCTGGATATGGGTACGCACTGTGTTCGGCGAGACGTGCAAGAGCGCCCCGATCTCGTTTCGGGACATTCCTTCTATCAGGCAGCGAAGCACGTCGAGCTCTCGCGCCGTGAGCATTGCAATGGCCTCGGCCTCAGGTGTCGATGACCTGCTTTGCTCCGAAAGGGAGACCAGAACGCGGGTCAACAGCGCAGCGGGCAGATGCGTCTCGCCGCGTGCCGCACCCCGCACCGCGGTGAGCAGTGACTCGATGGCGCTCTGCTTGGCCACCCAGCCCCGAACGCCCATCTGCACTGCCTCAGCGACCCGCGAGTCGTCAGCCGCAGCGGTGACAACGACGATCCCGAGGTCCGGCCACTGCTCGCGCAGCTGGCGCCCGACAGCCAACCCGTCCTCGCCTGCGAGGTCGAGGTCGAGTGCGACGACATCAATCTCGGTGTGCGAGAACAGTTCAAGCGCCTCTGAGGCCGCCGCAGCGGTGCCAACGACCTCGAAGTCAGGCTCATCTGAGAGTCGGCTTGCCAGAGCTTCGGCAAACACGCGGTGATCATCGATGACCGCCACGCGGATACGTTTCCCATCCATGCTTCTAGTCTCTACGATTTTTCGCCCCGCGGAGCATTCAGAGTGAGGAGTAGTTCCTACGTCAGATGCACGAGGGCTGCGCCTGCCTCAGCCCACGCAGACGACGCATGAGCCCGGGTAGCCGCGCGAGGCTAAAGCGTCAGGACCCGCAAAGTCAGCGCATGTGGACGGGCCACGTCTCAGGTGAGGCGTGGGCAGTCATCAAAGCGGCTGCCTGCAGGCGGGAGTGCACGCCAAGCTTCGTGAGCAGATTCTGAACGTGAGTGCGAGCCGTGCTCCGTTGCACAGAGAGCTGTTCGGCCATCTGCTCGGTGCTCAGCCCATCCATGATGCAGCGCATGACTTCCCACTCGCGCTCGGTCAGGAACTTCAGCATCCACAGCGGGTCCTCGTTCGGGGTATGAGGTCGTAGAACCTCCTGCAGCAGCTGCAGATCCACGGCCAGATGTCCCTGACTCGCCATCTCCAACGCCTCGATGATGACGCAGACGGGCTTCTCCTTGCCGACGAAACCTTGAGCGCCTTCGGCGATGGCGTCTGCCACCAGGCTTCTGCTGATCGAGCCAGACAGCATGACCACCTTGGTCTTGGGGCTCACGACGTGGATCCGGCCGATGGCGTTGAGCCCGTTGGCGTGGGGGAAGCTCACATCGAGCAGACAGGCATCGGGCTGGTGCTCGCGGGCAGCCTCCACGGCCTCGTCGGGATCAACGGCTGTGGCCACAACGGTGTGTCCGTTGTCCGTCAGAGCCATGCTCAGAGCGTCCAGCAGCAGCTTGTGGTCGTCACAGACCAGGAGTCTCATGAGGCCATTGCCCTGGAGCTGATGGCGGGCAGCACGATCTGTGCGACCATCCCGCCTGCGGAGCCAGGCTTGAGCTCAAACTCGCCGCCGCAGGCCGAAACCAGCGCACGGGTGATGGTCAACCCCAGCGAGTTGTTGGCGGGGACCTGCCCAAGCCCAGGGCCGTCATCGACGACCAGCACAGTGACCTCACTCTCGGTGCCGGTCACCTCGACGGCGACCCGGCCGTGGGGACCCGCCGCCCGGACGGCGTTGTCCAGCACACAGCTGAGGGCGCGACCGAGCGCGACGGGTGCGGCGAAGGACATGGCCCGGTCGGTACCCACGAACCCGATTACGCAGGTGGTTGCTGGCCGCGCTCGCAGGACACAGTGAAAGGCAAGGTCGGCAACGTCGACACTCACCGGCGGATCGTCCGCGGCCCCCCCGATGACAGCCTCGACCATGTCGGACAGCCACTGGGCCTGGTCGAGGATCCCGTCCATCCGCCGGCGAACGTCGCCACCCTCGCACCCCGCCAACAACCTGATGGCCGCCAACGGCTGTCGCAGGTCGTGACAGAGCGCGCGCACCGTGTCTACGCTTGGTGAACTGGTCAGTTGCCCCGTCGTTGACTGCCCAATCGTCGGGACTCCCTGCCGCAGAACAGATGTCATGGTGCAACACCCCTGTCTCCCAGCCTCGTTCGAGGCACCAACCTCTCGTTCGAGGCTCCAACCTCAGATCCTGACCGCTCACCCTGGAGATGAGGCTTGTACAGTTCCTGGACCAACTCATACCAACTCTTGAACACACCGATACCAAATACGTACTACGAAGACCGTAGGTCGTCCGAAGGAGCCGAACAATAGTCACTCGTGACTATTGTGCCCATTGACGGGAGGTTGGTAATGGACTATCGGGGCGACGTGACCGCTGGCGGACCCAGCGATGAGCGCGACCTTCCGCTGCTGACCATCCGAAAAGCAAGCGTCAGCCAGATGGCCAACAACGTCTACCTGCTGACCTGCGTGCTCACGGGTGCCCAGCTGCTCATCGACGCCGCCGACGATCCCGCACGGATCCAATCGCTGCTCCACGAGGGCAACGGCAGCCTCGACACCATCGTGACGACGCACCGGCACTGGGACCATCACCGGGCTCTAGTACAGGTGGTGGAGTCAACGCATGCCACCACCGCCGCAGGCGACGCCGACGCTGATGCCTTGCCCGTCACCCCTGATCGGCGGCTGCGTCACGGCGACACGCTCAGGTTCGGAGAGATCACTCTGGTGGTCATCCATCTGCGTGGGCACACCCCGGGATCGGTGGCGCTGGCCTACCAGGACCCTCAGGGGCACGCCCACATCTGGACCGGCGACTCGCTCTTTCCCGGAGGGCCAGGAAAGACCACCCGGAAGCAGGATTTCACCAGGCTGATGGACGACCTTGAGGGGCGAGTATTCGGGAGCTTCGGGGATGACGCCTGGGTCTACCCGGGGCACGGCAGTGACACCACGCTGGGAGCCGAACGCGCACATCTGCCGGAGTGGCGCGCACGCGGCTGGTAGCCGCAGGCGCCCACCCACGAAACAGCGGTCGCACCCGGCGCCACTCCCCTGGGCCGAGGCGTCGACAGGTCTGCGCCGACGCCCTGCCCGGGGAGCTGTACTTCTTCGCCCGCGCAGGCAATCGTCCGCACCACGTGGGCATCGTCACAGCCCCGGGCATCATGCTGCACGCCCCGGAGACCGGAGCCGTGATCGTTGAGGAAGCGCTGACCCCGGAGCGCCGGACCACTCATCGGAGCGGGACGAGTGGCGGCACTCGAGCCCGACGCGATGCTCTCAGTGAAGGCCGGCACGGGACGCACAAGGTGACCCGCCCCAGCCTGGAGCCATCTCAGAGTCCGCCAGAGTCAGCCGACTTCGCCGGACCCGTGCGACCCCGACCCGTTGGACCCTTTGGCGTCGTTGGCGGCGTTGTCCTTGCGGGTCTTGAGCAGGCTGGTGATAGTGGTGACGGCCAGGATCGAGAGGATGACGGTCAGCGACTGGCCGATGGTGATGTCCGGCGCGCCGTCGATGTTCTGCCCTCCGTTGATGAACGGCAGCTCGTTCTCGTGCATCGCATGCAGGATCAGCTTGACGCCGATGAACGACAGCAAGACAGCCAGGCCGATGCCCAGATAGACCAGACGCTTGAGCAGGCCGCCGATCAGGAAGTACAGCTGACGCAGACCCATGAGGGCGAAGATGTTGGCGGTCAGGACGAGGAACGGCTCCTGGGTCAGACCATAGATCGCCGGGATGGAGTCCAGCGCGAAAAGCAGGTCGGTGGTGCCGAGGGCCAGGATCACGATGAACATCGGCGTCATGATGCGGTTGCCGTTCAGCCTGACGAACAGCTTGGTGCCCTGCCACAGGTTGGTCGCAGGGAAGCGCGTCTCGACCCACTTCAGTAGCACGTTCTCTTCGTACTGGTCGTCCTCACTCTCACCCTCGCGGGCCAGCTTGAAGGCGGTATAGATGAGGAAAGCACCGAACACATAGAAAACCCAGGAGAACTGGTTGATCGCCACCGCTCCGACTGCGATGAAGATGCCACGCAGGACCAGGGCGATCATGATGCCGACCATCAAGGCGGTCTGCTGAAGCTTCTCGGGCACGCCGAACTTGGCCATGATGATCAGGAACACGAACAGGTTGTCGACGCTCAGGCTGTACTCGGTCAGCCAGCCCGCGAAGTACTGCGCGGCGAAGTCGGCGTCGGAGAAGTACCAGATGCCCAGACCGAACAAGATGGCAAGTGTGACGAAGAAGGCGAGGTGGCGTGCTGACTCGGCCATGGACGGGACGTGGGGCCTGCGGCCGATGATCAGGACATCGATCAGCAGCAGCACAACGGTCACGCCGAGCGTCAGGATCCAGACCCACGGCTGAACGTTCAGGCCGTTCATGAGCAGCTATGCCTTCCGGTCACGGTGCAACACCAAGTGGCCGGAGGTCTCTCCCGCCCCTGATGGCAGACCGGCTCCCCGGGAGCAGGCAGGCCCAAAGGCTCGCTGATCCGTGATGACGAGGACGCCGCGTGGGGATACTCCCCTCCGTCGTGCGCCCATTGTCCCAGAGCCCCGCCGACAAACTCAAATCGGGATCCGCCGGCTCAGCGGGTCGCCTCGTTCATCTGCCGCAGCTCCTTCTTGAGGTCGCCGAGCTCGTCGCGCAGCCGGGCGGCCAGCTCGAAGTGCAGGTCGGCTGCCGCCTGGTGCATCTGGACGGTGAGCTCCTGGATGAGGTTGGCCAGGTCGGCCGCCGGCATCTCGGACAGACGCCCGTCAAACACGCCGACGTCGGCGGTAATGGCTGCATGTCCAGCAGCGCCTCGCCCACCGGCGCCACCGCGGGCCTTGCCCCGCGACTGGGACCGTCCGCTGCCCAGCAGGGCCTCGGTGTCGGCGTCCTCGCGATCGAGCAGGTCGGTGATGTCCTGGATCTTCTTGCGCAGAGGTTGAGGGTCCAGACCCCTTTCCAGGTTGTAGGCCACCTGGATGGCGCGTCGACGGGTGGTCTCGTCGATCGCCTGCGCCATCGAGGGCGTGATCTTGTCGGCATACATGTGCACCTCGCCGGAGACGTTGCGAGCCGCGCGACCGATGGTCTGGATCAGGCTCCGGGCGGAGCGCAGGAACCCCTCCTTGTCGGCGTCCAGGATGCTCACCAGAGAGACCTCGGGCAGGTCGAGACCCTCGCGCAGCAGGTTGATGCCGACCAGGACGTCGTACTCCCCCATCCGCAGCTCGCGCAACAGCTCGACGCGGCGCAGGGTATCGACCTCGGAGTGGAGATAGCGAACCCGGACCCCCCTCTCCAGCATGTAGTCGGTCAGGTCCTCGGCCATCTTCTTGGTCAGCGTGGTGACCAGCACCCGCTCATGCTTGGCCGTCCGCTCGCCGATCTCGTGCAGCAGGTCGTCGATCTGACCCTTGGTCGGTTTGAGGACGATCTGCGGGTCGACCAGGCCGGTCGGCCGGATGATCTGCTCGACCACGCCGTTGCCCTTGGCCAGCTCGTAGGGCCCCGGCGTCGCCGACAGGTAGACCGTCTGTCCGGTCCGCTCCAGGAACTCCTCCCACCGCAGGGGCCGGTTGTCCATGGCGCTGGGCAGCCGGAAGCCGAAGTCGACCAGGTTGCGCTTGCGAGACATGTCGCCCTCGTACATGGCGCCGATCTGCGGGACGGTGACGTGCGACTCGTCGATGACCAGCAGGAAGTCCTCGGGGAAGTAGTCGAGCAGGCAGTTGGGCGCCGACCCGCGCGGCCGACCGTCGATGTGCAACGAGTAGTTCTCGATGCCAGAACAGGAACCGATCTGACGCATCATCTCGATGTCATAGGTGGTGCGCATCCGCAGCCGCTGGGCCTCGAGCAGCTTGCCCTGCTTCTCGAAGGCGGCCAGCTGCTCCTCGAGCTCGGCCTCGATGCCGCGGATCGCCCGCTCCATGCGTTCGGGCCCGGCCACGTAGTGCGTCGCGGGGAAGACGTACATCTCCTGCTCCTCGCGCACGATCTCGCCGGTGAGCGGGTGCAGGGTGTAGATGCGCTCTATCTCGTCACCGAAGAACTCGACGCGGATCGCCATCTGCTCATAGACCGGGATGATCTCGACGGTGTCGCCGCGCACACGGAAGGTGCCACGGGTGAAGGCTAGGTCGTTGCGGGTGTACTGCATCCCCACGAACCTGCGCAGCAGGTCGTCGCGCTCGATCCGCGCCCCCACCTTGAGACGGGCCATCCGGTCGACATACTCCTGCGGGGTGCCCAGCCCATAGATGCAGGAGACCGACGCCACCACGACGACATCTCTCCTGGTCAGCAACGAGTTGGTGGCGCTGTGCCGGAGCCGCTCCACCTCGTCGTTGATCGAGGAGTCCTTCTCGATGTAGGTGTCGGTCTGGGCGATGTACGCCTCGGGCTGGTAGTAGTCGTAGTAGCTGACGAAGTACTCGACCGCGTTGTCCGGCAGCAGCTCGCGGAACTCGTTGGCCAGCTGCGCGGCGAGGGTCTTGTTGGGGGCCATGACCAGCGTCGGGCGCTGGACCTGCTCGATCAGCCAGGCGGTGGTGGCCGACTTGCCGGTGCCCGTCGCACCGAGCAGCACGACATCCTGCTCGCCCGCATTGATACGCGCGGTCAGGTCTGCGATCGCGTCCGGCTGGTCACCGCTGGGCTCGAAGTCGGCGACCACGCGGAACGGGGCAACGGTCCGCTGGAGATCAGTGATGGGCCGCATGGCTCAACCGTAGACGTCACCGCCGACAGCGGTCTGCACGCTCCGTCCGCTCAGCGAGAACTCCAGGCGGTATGCCGCGCCCAGACTCGCGCGCGTTCCAGCGCCTCCCCGATCCACGGCTCCTTCGCGACGGTGTAGCCGGTGGTCGTGGTCTCGGTCCGTGCCACGCCTCGTTTGAGGTTGGCGTACGCGTCGCGCTCGTCGGGGTTGGCGACCAGCCAGCCCCTGAAGAGCATGGCCGACTCCCACCCAGCAGAGCCGTGCTCACGAACGTGCACATGGGCGACACGACCGGGGTCAGCGCTGCCATGGAAACGTCTGCTCCACGATGACGGGTCGGGCGCCCAGGGGTGGACAGCGTCCTGGTCATCGTCATCAGATCGGGGAAACCCCTTGTCCGCCAAGGCTTTGACGAACTCTGGCGCATCGGCATCGGAGAGCTGTTGCACCGCGACCTGCAGGTCGATCACGTCCTTGGCGAGCAGACCCGGCACGCTGGTCGAGCCGATGTGCTCGATCGCGACGGCCTTGTCGCCCAGTGCCAGCCTGATCCGCGCGATCAGCCGGGCCGCTGACGCAGGCCACGATTCGTCATACGCCACAAGGGTCGGGGTGTCCGGGCGGCGACTGGTGCGGCCGGTCATCAGGTTGTCGTTGAAACCGACGATCCGGTCATGCCAGAGGGCGTCGACCTGGGCGATCAGCTCGTCCGGGGTGCCGTTGTTGTCCAGCCAGGCATCTGCAGCCGCCCGGCGCGCAACCTCGTTGGCCTGCGCGGCGATACGAGCCCGCATATCCGGCTCCGCGGCCCCACGCGTGCCGACCAGCCGAGCCACCCGGATGTCCTCGTCAGCCCCGACGACCACGGTGAGGTGGTACTGGTCGGTCATCTCCAGCTCGACGAGCAGCGGCACATCGTGCACCACGATCTGCGCTGGCGCCGCAGCCTCCATGAGGGCATGGGTGCTTGCCCGGATCAGCGGGTGGGTGATGGCTTCCAGGTCCCTGCGGGCCAGCGGGTCGGCAAAGACGATATCGCCCAGCGCGCCACGGTCCAGAGACCCATCGCCGGCCAGCACTGCATCACCGAAGCGCTCGCTGATGGCTGCCAGGCCCGTTGAGCCGGCGCTAACGACCTCACGGGCCAGCTCGTCGGCGTCGATGACGACGGCCCCGAGCTCCCGAAACCGTTGTGCAACGGTCGATTTGCCCGAGCCGATCCCGCCGGTGAGTCCTACGCGCAGCATGACTGACAACCTATCGCCCTCAGCGCACGACGAAGGCCCGGACCACATGGTCCGGGCCTTCGCAGAGAGCGTGGTGATCAGCCGCCGGTGAGCTTCTCGCGTAGAGCGGCGAGGGCCTCATCCGAAGCCAGCGTGCCCTCGGCCGGAGCCGAAGATGCCGTGGACGACGAGCCCGACGACGAGGATGAGGAGGAGGAACCGGTCGAGTCGGAGGACGATGCGCCACTTGAGGAGTAGGTGGTCGGCGTCTCCGGGTTGGCAGCAGCCTCGGCGTCAGCCTTGACAGCCTCCTCGACCTGCGCCTTGTGGGCTTCCCAGCGAGCGTGCGCCTGGGCGTACTGCTTCTCCCACTTTTCACGCTGCTCGTCGTTGCCCTCGACCCATTCCTGGGTCTCGGGGTCGAAGCCCTCGGGGTACTTGTAGTTGCCGGCCTCGTCGTACTCGGCAGCCATGCCGTACATCGTCGGGTCGAACTCGGCGACGGCACTGGCGGCGTCATTGGCCTGCTTGAGCGAGAGCGAGATCCGGCGACGCTCGAGGTCGATGTCGATGACCTTGACGAAGATGTCGTCACCGACGTTGACAACCTGCTCCGGCAGCTCCACATGGCGCTCGGCCAGCTCGGAGATGTGGACCAGGCCCTCGATGCCGTCGTCCACGCGGACGAACGCACCGAACGGGACCAGCTTGGTGACCTTGCCCGGGACGACCTGACCGATCGCGTGGGTGCGGGCGAAGTGCTGCCAGGGGTCTTCCTGGGTGGCCTTCAGCGACAGCGAGACGCGCTCGCGGTCCATGTCGACGTCGAGCACCTCGACGGTGACCTCCTGGCCAACCTCGACGACCTCGGACGGGTGGTCGATGTGCTTCCAGGACAGCTCGGAGACGTGAACCAGACCGTCAACGCCACCAAGGTCGACGAACGCACCGAAGTTGACGATGCTGCTGACGACACCGGAGCGGACCTGGCCCTTCTGGAGCTCCTTGAGGAACGTGGTGCGGACCTCGGACTGGGTCTGCTCGAGCCAGGCGCGGCGGGACAGGACCACGTTGTTGCGGTTCTTGTCGAGCTCGATGATCTTGGCCTCGATCTCCTTGCCGACATACGGCTGGAGGTCGCGGACCCGGCGCATCTCGACCAGAGAGGCCGGAAGGAAGCCACGCAGGCCGATGTCGAGGATGAGTCCGCCCTTGACGACCTCGATGACGGTGCCGGTGACGACGCCGTCCTCTTCCTTGATCTTTTCGATGGTGCCCCAGGCGCGCTCGTACTGCGCACGTTTCTTGGACAGGATCAGCCGGCCTTCCTTGTCTTCCTTCTGGAGGACAAGCGCCTCGACCGCATCACCCACGGAAACGACCTCAGAGGGGTCGACGTCGTGCTTGATGGACAGCTCGCGGGAGGGGATAACGCCCTCGGTCTTGTAGCCGATGTCGAGCAGAACCTCGTCGCGGTCGACCTTGACGATGATTCCTTCGACGATGTCTCCGTCGTTGAAGTGCTTGATCGTCGCGTCGATCGCGGCGAGAAGCTCCTCCTCAGATCCG